>NZ_QTZI01000002.1:0-309216 GCF_003462605.1 Roseburia sp. OM04-10BH | reverse complement strand
TTGGTCACGGACCGTTCTATAACCTTGTCCTTTGCATTGATTCTTCCGGATGAAGCATTTCTATATTATAGTCAGGGAATGTATGATACCTATGTCAATGCGGTGCTCAGTGAGCAAGCTCTGAATGGAAATAGCCTTATGACTGCATATTTGGATTTGAACGAGAAGCTGGACGAAACTGACATTGAATATGAAAGCTATCTTCAGAATATAGGTCGTCAGCTTTTCTACACCATAGCATCCAGTTATATTACCCTCTATCTTGCGATTGTTTTCCTGGTAGTTGCCAACACCATCGTGGGTGTTCAGTTCCTGATGAGTCAGCAGAAAACCGGGCGCAGATACCAGACTCTGATCCGCCTGGGAGCTACTTACGAAACCCTTTGCCAGTCTGCTGGAAAGCAAATTACCTGGTTTATGGGACTTCCTGTATTGGTTGCGGCTGTCAGCAGTTTGTTTGGAGTCAGGGCGTTATTTACAGGGATACTCTCGTCCCGAACCCGTGGGACAGTGGCTGAAATGATGTTTGTATCTGCTGCTATGATTTTGCTGCTTTGCGTGATAGAATATATTTATATGAGAGTGGTCAAGCGCTCCAGTGATCGGTATTTGCTGACACTGATGCAGCCACAGAGAGAAGAATAATTTGGAAGGAGGTGCTGCCGTGAAAAGAATTGCTGTTGTGGAAGATGAAGTCTATATGCGGGAAGAACTCTGCAATATGCTTCAAAAGGACGGGTATCTTGCGGAGGCAATCACCGAGTTGGAAGATGCCGCTCGGCTCCTGGCAGCCCTCCGTCCTGACCTTGTGATCTTAGACCTGAATTTGCCGGAGATCAGTGGCTTTCAAATCTGCCAGGAACTAAAGAATAAAACCGCTATCCCCGTCCTGATACTGACTTCCAGAGATCAGGTAAAGGATGAACTGCAAGCGTTCCACTTGGGTGCTGATGAATATTTGACGAAGCCGTGCAGAAAAGATCGACTTCTTGCCAGGGTATCCAATATTCTCAAAAGGTATGAAGGCCGTACCAATCTCATAGAGGGACCAGATTTCCTGTTAGACCAGAAGACCTACACGCTTTATATTCATAATACCTCTGTCGTGCTTCCAAAAAATCAGGGAAAACTGTTGGTTGCTCTTTTGTCCGGCGGCGATGCTCTGGTCACGACGGAGCAACTTTGCATAGCACTATGGGGAACCACGGAATACATAGACGAAAATGCCTTGCAGGTTAATCTGACCAGGCTGAAAAAGACGATGTCCGGTCTTGAGATGAAGCAGCGAATCGTTGCGGTTCGTGGGATGGGCTATCGTCTGGAAACGGGGGTGGCTCCATGAAGCGGCTTTGGCACATGATAGAACGGTACTACCCCTGGCTGCTGTTGCTGTTGGGCGTGGATTGCTTTTGTGCTATCATTCTTTGGATTTCTGACATTCAGGCATTTCAAACCTTGAGTGGGTTAGTAGTTCTGACAAGCCTCCTTTTGTTTTCAGCAATTCTGTTTGTACTAAACAAGCGGGAGACCACCCGCCGAGAGCTGTTCCGGGATTTCCTCAGTGATCCTGCCATCTGCAACGAGGAACGGCTGCTCAGTGCCATCAGCCGGGAAGAAGGAGAATCTATCCGGCTTCTGGCATCAGTTTTACAGGAACACAAAACTGAGAGTAACAGTATGGCAGATGCCCTACAGGACTATGAAGAATATGTGGAGGGCTGGGCACATGAAGCGAAAACGCCCCTATCGTTGTTGACCATGCTCCTGGATAATCGGAGCAACGAAATGTCTCCTCCCCTGCAAGCAAAACTGGATTATGTCCGCAGTCAGCTTCAGGAGGATGTCACTCAGATGTTATACTATGCCCGGTTAAAGAGCAGTACAAAGGATTATCAGTTTAAGGATATCAATTTGAATGACTGCTTGGGGGAAGTTCTGGAGGACTATGCCCCACTTCTGGAAGAAAAGCAGTTTGTAATTATCAATAAACTGCAATCTGAAACAGTCTATACAGACCGTAGAGGGCTTCAGTTTATGTTGGGACAGATCGTGAGCAATGCCATAAAATATAGCAGCGATAGTCCCATGCTAACAATCTCTATGATACATTCGGAGATCGCAGATGTCCTTTCAGTTGAGGATAATGGCATCGGTGTAAAAAAATATGATCTGCCGTATATTTTTCAAAAGGGCTTTACCGGGGATTCTACTGACAGCAGAAAGAAAGCTACCGGTATAGGGCTTTACCTGGTTAAGAAGATGGCTGACGATCTAAACCTTCGTCTGGAAGCTGCTTCCCCGTGGGAAAAGGGCTTTAAGATAGTCATCTTCTTTCCAAAATTGAAATCCAACGGAGGAAAATAATATAAGCAAAAAACGGGGCTGTAAAATAAGTCTCTGCTAAAGAAACGCTAGTTCCGACAAATGCTGGTTCTGGCGTTTCTTTACATTAATATATGTTTTTTGAAAATCGTCACTGTTTTATGTAAAAAGGGTACACTTAATAAGCTTGGATAGATTTCTTCTGTACGTCCATATTTTTTATATCTTACATGTTGTTTTCGTTTGAAAAGAAATTTACGTCCATTAGGGCATATAGGATTTCCGTTCTCATCTCTTATATAGTTTACAGCACGATAAGGATTCGTGTGATGTTTTTTATCTGCCGTTTCTTTTTTGTACATGGTAAATATCATTAAATTTTTCCATTAAAGGTACAAAGCATTCCATGCCTTGTCTTCCATAAAATCAATTCTACGTTAAAAACATACCGTCTAGACAGCTATTTTTTAAGCTATCATTTGAAAGACATATATAATATATAGGCTCAAATGGTGAAAGTGCCCATTTGGGCCTATTATTGTATGAATTCATACGTTACAACCAGAGCAAGATCCACCCGTGTATTACAGTATTGTCATTTTGACAATATTGTATTACTTACGAGTGGCAGACTTGATGGGGATTACGTCCCCATACCCACGTGAAAATATAATTGCAGGCAATTACATTTTAGCAGATACGCAAGCGTTTCTGAGTAAGCATCATAGACAACAAAATAAGAAAATTTTGATAAGGCATTCACCTGGATAGGTGAGTGTTTTTTTATTTTCAAATATTTAATTAACAGAAAAAATAAAAAAGTTTTCTTCAGGGGGCTGTAAAAATGCCTCTCAGCGTTTCGTATTAATGAAAGGGTATTTTTTGCAGGAAAAATAAAAAATTTTCATCAAGAGCCTGTATTTATGCCCTTCATCTTTTGAATATGTGTAAGGACATTTTTTGAGCCGGCATAAAAATGATTTTTACAACAATTAGAAACAGAAACGAGGTGAGAAAAGAATGAAATATGAATACATGAAGGAGTCAGAGCAGATGCTTCAATACTTCCAGTTTCCGAAGTTTTTGCTAAAACTGCGAATTTCTCAAACTGCAAAATATCTTTATATGATTTTGTACGACCGGGCGCGGATATCAAGAAAGAATAGCTGGATAGACAAGTATGGAAATGTTTATCTGATATTTCCAATAGATGAATTGTCTGTTCAAATCGGCAAATGCAAATCTTCTATAAAAACAGCATTGAAGGAATTAGATGATGAGGGATTATTGGTTCGCAGATCCGGTGGATTTTCAAAACCCAATCATTTATATGTAAAAATACCATCTGATGAGATTGGGCTACAGCCGGTTGAGAATAAGGCGGTTGAAAAGATGGCTTTGATGGAGTCGGAAAAGCAACCATCATCTGGTCGTAAAAATGGCTGTACAGGAGTCGGAAATGTGGCACCTAGTAAAGTAACTGAGAAATATAAAAGTAATAAATATTATGAAGTAAATTATTGCTATGGGAAAGGAGAGAGTTTGTGATGAGAGAAGAAGATACCGTATGTGTAGGTAGTGATGGTTTGCGATACTGCAAAGTCTGTGGGGAAGCGAAAGAAGCATTTTTCCCAGAGGGTGGCTTTATGGGGATGAAGAAACATTCCAGGCAATGTGCCTGTGACAGAAAAGCGTATGAAGAAGAACAAAAATATTTTAAAGAGAAAGAACACCGGGAATTAGTCAGTAGAAATACGAGCATCTGTTTTGACGAGAGCAGGATGGAAGAGTGGACATTTGAGAATGCAGATATGTCAGATGCAGTAATGCATAAGGCAAAAAGCTATGTTGATAACTGGGAGGAAATGAAAAGAAATCATATAGGCTGTTTGTTCTGGGGACCGGTTGGTACCGGGAAAAGTTATATTGCCGGGTGTATTGCCAATGAACTTCTTAAGCGGGAAGTAACGGTAAAGATGACAAATTTCAATACCATTATTGATAATATATTTCCACTGGCAGACAAAACGGAATATATCAATGCATTGGCTTCTTACCAGCTTTTGATTATTGATGATCTTGGAGTGGAACGAAATTCAGAATATGCGTTAGGAATTATTTTTAGTGTCATAGACCGCAGGATCCGTTCGGGACGACCTTTGATCATCACAACGAATCTTCCGCTGAAAGAAATAAAAAGCGAGACCATGTTGGATAAAAGGCGTATCTATGACCGTATTTTAGAAATGTGTACACCCGTGTATGTTGGAGGCACAAGCAAACGAGAAGCGATTGCAAGTATGAAAATGGAGAAAGCGAAAACGCTGTTGAACACAAACAGAGGGAAGGAGGAATGCGAATGAATCATACAGAAAAAACAATACCTGTTTGGAAGAAATATTCTTTAAATGTTTCCGAAGCAGCAGAATATTACGGAATTGGAGAAAAGAGATTGAGACAAATCGCAGGTGAAAATGAAGGAGCAGATTTTATTTTGGAAGTTGGTTCGCATATCCGGTTCAAAAGAAAATTATTTGAAGATTATCTGGACACAGCCAGTACAGTTTAAGTGACAGAATAGAAGAAATAGTAATGAAAATAATGTTCATTTTATCTTAGCGAAGAGAAGGTCTTGTGGTATAATGAATAAACCGAGACGGTCTTCCAAGTTAAATGAGCATTTAATGAAGGAGACGAAATATTATGAGTGAAAAAAGGAGAGATCATAGAGGACGTATATTACACAATGGAGAAATACAGTTATCTGATGGCAGATATAGATTTAAGTATGTCGATGAGATGGGAAAGGAGCGCTGCGTATATAGCTGGCGCTTAGACCATAACGATGCAACTCCGAAAGGAAAGCACCGGGCTTTATCGCTTCGGGAGATGGAGAAGAAAATCCAGGCAGATCATTTTGAACAGATTGCAACAAATGGCGGAAATATGACGGTACTGGAACTGGTTGAAAAATATACATCAACAAAAACCGGTGTCAGACCTACTACAGTTGCAGGATACGGAACAGTTATCAATTTATTGAAGAAAGATCCATTTGGAAAAAGAAGGATTGATACGGTTCGGATTTCGGATGCAAAATGTTGGCTGATACATCTTCAGCAGGTAGAAAAGAAAAGCTATAGTTCCATCCATTCAATCCGAGGAGTTCTTCGTCCGGCATTTCAGTTGGCAGTGGATGATGACCTGATCAGGAAAAATCCATTTCAGTTTCAGCTAATGGAAGTGGTTGTGAATGACAGTGTGACAAGAGAGGCAATCAGCAGGGCTGAGGAACGAAAGTTCCTACGGTTTGTGAAGGAAGACCCTCATTTTTGCAGGTATTATGAAGGAATTTACATATTATTTAAAACAGGCCTTCGCATCTCGGAATTTTGTGGTTTGACGATTTCTGATATTGATTTCAAGGAGCATACGATCAACATCGATCATCAATTGCAGAAAAAATCAAAAATCGGATATTATATTCAAGAGACTAAAACAACCAGCGGAACAAGAAAGATACCTATGACTGCAGATGTAGAGGAATGTTTTCGGGAAATTATAGAAAAACGAAACCCGCCCAAAGCAGAACCTATGGTAGATGGAAAAAGTGGATTCTTATACTTTGATAAAAATGAAAGTATCTGTTATTCCCTGCACTGGGAGCATTATTTTCAACACATCATTCAGAAGTATAATAATACTTACAAAGTACAGATGCCTGTCATCACCCCTCATGTATGTCGGCATACCTATTGCTCAAATATGGCAAAATCCGGAATGAATCCAAAAGCATTGCAATATTTGATGGGCCACTCAGACATCAGCGTAACGCTGAATACATATACGCACGTAAATCTTGAGGATGCCAGGGAAGAAGTTGCCCGGATTCAGGTTGTGTAATTACGATTTTTAATTGAAAATAGCAAGGTGTAAAATGGAAAAACATACACCTTATTTTACACCTTTTGCGGACGATATTATGAGAAAATAAACCAGGTTATGCCAGAAAAGAAAAATTCACAAAGGCTTACAAAGCCCGAAAAACCAAGAAAAACTAAGAAATGCGAGGTTATGCAACAATGATAAAAATACTATTCATTTGCCACGGCAGTATTTTCCGAAAACGCTGAAAACCTTGAATTTAGGGTATGTTTTGGACTCTAAGGGAGCAATTTACTAAGAATTTACTAAGAACAAATATTAGTAAGAAATCCCTAGCACGAATTTAGAAATGAATATGAAACTTAGGACTTTATTAGTTGTGAAAACAATTAGTAGAGTCCTTTTTATTTTCAAAAAAGGAGGTTCAGAACATGAACAATACAGCGTTAGGCGCAGAGAAAATTATTTTTATTAGCGAAGCACATGAGAAATTCTACTATGAAAAATTGAAAGAGGTAAGGTATCAGGATGTGTACCACAAGGCACTTTGCTATTGTCTTGGAATTAGCGATGATACCAGAAGAAATGCAAATCGCATTTATGATTTTGAGACAGGCTGTGTAAAAACAGAATGTTTACATGAAGGCTGGCAGACCAGCGGAAGCGTAAAAGTAGTCAGAATGGCATTTAATCTGTACTGCAATGGTACACCAAGCGTGGACGATTACAAGGACGCAGAGGAGCAGATCAATGAGTGCAGGCAGTATTCAGTGGAAGAATTGTTCTGCTGTGCCTACGCACCGTATTTTTGGCAGGCGATACAAATCCGGTATCCGGAATATGCAACCTATAACCGGAAACTGTATGCCCTGTTTGGAGGAGCAGATTGATGTTAAAAGTTCGATTGATGGGAACAAAGAATGATATTAAATGGTTTGGGAAGATTTTGCAGAGAAATCCCAAGATTGAAGTAACAGAGTTTTCAGATTTATACCCGAACAAGGGTACAAAGAAATTCCACAGGGCTTATGTGGAAGTCAGAAAAAGCAACGTAAAAGAAAATCAGTAGAAAGCAAAGGAGAATTTATCATGTGTAGAGTTATAGCAATCGCAAATCAGAAAGGTGGAGTCGGAAAGACCACCACAACAAGCAACTTAGGAATTGGATTAGCAAAGCAGGGCAAGAGAGTTCTGCTGATAGATGCCGATGCACAGGGCAGTCTTACCGCAAGTTTGGGGTACACAGAGCCGGATGCAATCGAGATCACATTGGCATCGGTCATGGGAAGTCTGATTAAGGACGAGGAAGTTGAGCCGATGGAGGGTATTTTACATCACGAGGAGGGAATAGACCTTATGCCGGGAAATATTGAGCTTTCCGGTCTGGAGGTTTCCCTTGTGAATGTCATGAGTCGGGAGCGTATCATGCAGGAGTACATAAGCATGGTGCGGAATTATTACGATTATATTTTAATTGACTGTATGCCCTCACTTGGCATGATTACCATAAATGCCTTTGCCTGTGCCGACAGTATTCTGATACCTGTGCAGGCAGCATATCTGCCTGTTAAAGGTTTACAGCAACTTATCAAGACCATTGGCAAGGTAAAGCGTCAGATTAACCCGAAACTGGAGATAGAGGGCATTTTATTGACGATGGTTGACAGTAGGACGAATTATGCAAGGGACATCAGCGCCATGCTGAAGGAAGTCTATGGAAGCAGGGTAAAGATATTTACCAACAATATCCCGATTTCGGTAAGGGCGGCGGAGATCTCTGCGGAAGGTGTTAGCATTTATAAGCATGATCCAAAGGGGAAGGTAGCATCAGCCTACAATTCTTTGACAGAGGAGGTGCTTGCGAATGAGCAGTAATACAAAGACAGGAAGCGCATCTAAAATCAAAATGGAGAGTTTTGATGATTTGTTCGGTGGAAGCAGCGCACAGGAAATAGGTGCAGAGCAGATTATCAATGCCCCGTTAGCAGACCTTCATGAGTTCAAAGACCACCCGTTTAAGGTATTGGACGATGAAAAGATGGAGGAAACAACGGAGAGTATCAGACTTTACGGGGTACTTGTTCCGGGAATTGCAAGACCGAGAGCTGGCGGCGGCTATGAGCTGATCGCCGGACACCGCAGGAAGCATGGCTCGGAAAGAGCCGGAAAAACGGAAATGCCGATTATTGTCCGCAATTATTCCGATGATGAAGCAACCATTATCATGGTGGATTCTAATATCCAGAGAGAGGACATTTTGCCGAGTGAAAAGGCAAAAGCCTATAAGATGAAGTATGAAGCCATGAAGCATCAGGGAAAGAAAGCGGGCAAGAATACCCTTGATGAAGTGGGGGAAGCTGCCGGGGAGAATGCGAAAAAGGTACAGCGTTATATCTGGCTTTCAAGGCTGTCCGATGAGCTTCTTGAAATGGTGGATGCCAAGAAATTAGGCTTTTCACAGGGCGTGGACATATCTTTTCTGTCAGAGGAAGCACAGCAGTGGGTAGAGGTCATTATAGAGGAACAGGGCTGTAATGTCAGCACCGTACAATCCGGGAAACTAAAGGAATATGGCAAAAGCGAAGAGCTTACGCTTGCAATGGTGCGGCTGATCCTGACAGAAGAAAAGCCAAAGGAACGTAAGGTTACACTGAAAGCGGACAAGATAAACAAATATTTTTCAGACAGCTATTCCAATGAGGAGATTGAAAATGTCATCATTTCACTTCTTGATAAATGGAGAGAGGAAGGGGCTGTTTGAGCATGGGATATTTGACAAGCGGAAACGAGATTGTTGACGCAATGGGTTCTATAAATATCTCCGGAAACATTATCCCGGCTATCTGGTATAAAACAATCACAAAGGAGAATGGGAAACCATATCTCCTTGCGATTGTTATTTTGGCGGATATTGTCTATTGGTATCGCCCTTCCGAGGTGAGGGATCAGGGAACCGGGCATATTCTTGGATGGAAAAAGAAGTTTTCAGAGGATATTTTAAGACAGAGCTATCAGTATTATGCGGATTTGTTTGGAGAATCGAAGAAAACAGTAAAAACTGCAATGGATAAATTGGAGAGGCTACAGGTAATCAGGAGAGAGTTCCGGACAGTCAGCTACGGAGACGGACTTGTTTGTAATAATGTGATGTATGTGGAACTAAAGCCGGATATGCTTTTCCGACTGACATTTCCAGAGGAAATTCCTGCTATGAATGGGGAGAACAATTCATACGCAGATGTATCCGATGTTAAAATGGGAGGGAGACTCCCTACAAAATCGGATACCCCTATGGAAATTTCGGGAGGGAGGGGTATCCCAAACGGGATACAGGTATCTACAAAATGGGATACAGGTCATGACGAAACGGATAACAGTCTCTCTCCGGAACCGGATACAGGTCTATCCCAAAACGGAGAGACAGATTCATATACTACTGCAAATATTACTGACGGAGAATCTTATCATATCAATCAAGCTGACAGTGAAGCAGAAAAAACGACTGATGCGATGGAGGATGTCAACGCGTATATTGAAATCATCAAGGAGAACATTGAATACGATCACTACATGAAATATAGTGATTGGCAGGACAGGGAGCTTTATGATGAGCTTTTTGAGATTATCTGTGAAGTGGTCTGTGTAAAGCACAAGACGGTAAGGATAGGCGGGGATGATTACCCTTATGAGCTGGTAAAGTCAAAGTTCCTGAAACTGAACAGTTCACACTTGAATTATGTCATTGGCTGCATGAAGAACACCACAACCAAGATTACGAACATCAAGGCATATATGGTGACAACACTCTATAATGCGCCAAGCACAATCAATCATTACTACCAACAGGAGGTACAGCACGATATGTATGGAGGTGGATGGCATGAAAAAGGTATTGTTTAAGGTCATTGTTCCGGCAGTGATCATTGCGGTATGGATGCTGACTTGTTATCCGGTATGCAATAAAGCGGAAGGCTTTGACTGGTTTTTATATTGGATTATAGTAGGGTGTCCGTTTGGTATCCGCCGGATGTTCCTATGGCTGATACCAAAGAATTTCGGTATCAGTGGGAGCATTGGCGTTTTTGCTTTGAATTGCATCATAGGCGGACTGATTGGCGGCGTGGTGCTTATTTTTAAGATAATCGGTATAGCAGGAGAGCTTATCCGTATTGTAACAGGACACTTCTGGACGAAAAGTCCAAAAGTGGAAATATAGAACTTCTGGACATTTTGTCCAAAGGTGGGGCAGTCAGAACATGGCTGCTCTTTTATTGTCAGAAAGGAAGGAGCAAAAAGATATATGGAGTCAATGAGAGATGTGGACAGAGTAATGGAACGGGAAATTAAAAAGGGAAGCACACCTTTACAGTTTGAACAGTTAGGATTTGGAAATTACAGCTACAATGAAATCACTTCAAAGGAAAAGCTGTTGCAGGTGCTTTCCTATCTGTTGCGGGTCGGTGAGTATGAGCCATTCGCCGGAAAAACCATAGGAAACAATGTTTACATGGATATGCGGGGGAAAAAAGCTGTTTTTAAGAGAACCAGACTGACCTATGAGAGAAATAATATTTTTGCAACAATTAAGCGGCTGGCAAAGAAATATAAGCCGGACTATGAGGGAAAGGTGTATCTGGAAACAGTCAGATGTTTCTTTACCATATCTGCGGAAGAATTGGAAAAGTGCCGATACAATTATAAAGGCAAGGACACCTATGCCTTTGTGATGTCTGACAGATATATTATGGCTTTATATACATACTGTCTGTCAGCAAGAAAAGCGGTGGCTTTGGAAAATATAGAGCTGGAGGGACTTTCGGAAGCGGAGCTTTCCATGGTAAAATTAGAGAGTGTCAGGGAAGTGTTATTCCAGACATTATTGCTTGATGATGTGAAATTTGAAGATGGAAAGATGTATGCGGAGTTTTGTAGTATATATCTTCTTTGACAGGGAGGAATTGTGTTGAAAATCTTTGTTGATACGGGTTTAATGGATCAATCTGCTCATTTTGGGTGGCAGGATAAGAATCAGGCTTTGTATGGGTTGAGAGAAGGATATAAAAATAGTGCAGATGAATTAGTTGATATTGCTGTTAATTGTGGCGGAAATCCCAAGATTTTGGATACCTATATTTTCCCAATTCTTTTTTCATATCGCCATTGTATAGAAATATCATTAAAACATATTTATATGCGGGCATGGGGAAAGATTCCAAAAGGTGGACATAATTTACTGACCCTGTGGGATGTCATAAAAGAAGAAATTGTAGATAAAATGATATGTTCAGAGGAGTTTGTAGAACATGTGAAATCATATAAAGAAAACTTTATTAAATATAATTTGAATGGAATCAACTGTAATAAAATTCGTTTAATGATAAAGGAACTGCAAGAGGCTAATCAAAAAGATGTAGAAATAAATCCCGATAAAAGGCAGGTGGATCAGAATGCAGAGGTATGGAGATATCTAATATCTACAGATGAAAATTTGTTTTTTATACAGGGACATTCAATAGATTATCTTGTTTTGAAAGATAGTATTGGACAAATATATGAAGTTTTAGATTATATTTATTATATTGTGGATGAATATTTATCGTCATAATTTATATAGGGGATAGAAAATGAAGGTATTTATAATAGGAAATGGATTTGATAAAGGACATGATTTGAAAACTAATTATTGGGATTTTCGGATATACTTGAAAAATATGTATCCAGAATTTTTAAATGCATTTGAAGGGCATTATTACATTTATCCTGCAAATAATGAGAAAGCGCAAAGAGAACTTTTATGGAATGAATTAGAGAAGAATTTAGCTAATATTGATGAGGATGTTATTATCGATAATGCGCTCCAAATGGATATGGCATTAGAAAGTGGTGATGTGGGTATTGAAGATACCTTGTATGAATATTTTACAGATCAATATAAGTATATAGACTTATTGGCAAAATATCTTAAGCAGTGGGTTAGAACGATAAGGATACGAGATGTGAAACCAAGAACATCGTTAATTAATAAGGTAGAAGATGCAATATATATTACCTTTAATTATACTGCTGTATTAGAACATGTATATGGCATAAATGACGAAAGAGTAGTACATATACATGGATCGTTAAGGGAGTATGAAGATAACCCGATTTTAGGACATGGAAATATTGAAAGAATAGAGAAGATAAATGCAAAGTTGGAAGCAGCAGAAAGAATATACGATGAAAAGGAAATTAGTATTTGTAAGGTGGTAAAAGATTATTATGAAAGAACTTTTAAGAACGTTAATAAGTATATGTATAAGATTTTATGGTTAGAAGATAAAGATGTAGATGAAATTCAAGTTATTGGACATTCAATAGCAGGTGTTGATTTACCATATTTTTCAAATATTGAATTATGCACAGGACATAAGGCTAAATGGATTGTTTATTATTGGGGAAAGGATGAAAAAGACAGGATGTTTAATGACTTAGTTGAGTGTGGCATTTCAAAAGATAGAATAAATATGAAGCCAGCCTTAGAATTTTATGATTTATAAAACTGAAGAGAGGAGAAAATAGATATGGTAAAACAAAAAATGCAGAATGGCTATATAGAATGTTTGGATAAGCCATATATTTTCACATATGATGGAGAATTGCTTCAATTAGTGCCGAAAGATAAAGAGTTAATTCGACCATATGATTTTTTAAAAAACAAGGAACAACATTTTGAAATTCTTGAGGGAATAAATCAGAGATCCGAAAGAATTTTTTTCCTAAATTGTTACTTAAAAGTGTTTAACTCTGGATATGTAGCAAAACCGGCGGGTTTTATTTGTTGTGACCAAAATCTTAAGGCTTTCGATGTAATTACATTTAAAAGTGGAATAATGGATTATTTTTATAGAGCAAATCAGATAGTTGACGAAGAGAGCTCTAGTTGTAATTATGAAACTGGAGAAAGTGTCATTAAATTAAAAGGATTTAACAAAACTACCAGATCTTGTGATGTTGTAATTGATGGAATGAAAGCTAACCTTATGATAAGCATTACTCAGCCGGGGTTGCCTATTTATTTGAAACCTGAGTATAATTTAGGAAAACCAAAAACTATACTTAGATTAATGTTTGATACTTCTGTAGAAATTTGTAATTTTAGAAAAATCTATATGTGGATTTATAATTTGATGGTATTTTTAAATTTTCGTAAAGACGTATTTATGGGAGAAATTGAACTTGGAAACTTAAATGAAGAAAAAAAGGTAGCTAAAGTCGCTGATACATATATTTTAGGAAAAAACAAAAATGAAATTACTGATATAGATAGAATTATTGGATACTATTTCGTAGAAGAGAGGTTAAATCAATTATTACAGATTGTGAATAAGCCGGATTTGAATCTGCTTTTCATTCCAGAGAGTGAGAATGACGATAAGTATATTTCACCAGAAAAATATATGGTATGTTGTACAAGTTTTGAATCGGTATTTAATTTTGTATTTCCCAATGCTAAAATAGAATTTTCAGAAAAAGCAAATGAAGTCAAAGAGGAATTTCTTGATTATATCAATAAAAAAGAAGATGAGTATAAAGGAGTTGATGCTAAAAAAAGGAAAGAATTTAGAAAGTATGCAGATATGATCAAATTATTAGATTTTGGGTTGGCTGAAAAATTTGAATATTGTCTTTCAAAATATGAAGTTGTGATTAACGATTATGTAAATAGAAAACAAAATAGGTTACGCTATACAGATGATGAATATAAAGGTATTGCACAAGCATTTGCAAAGAAAAGAAATATGTTTATGCATAATAGTTTAGAAAAATTTGAAGATATTCATATATTGGCGTATTCTTTAGCACGTGTTTTAATATATTGTATGATATTAGAAAAGGCTGGAATTAACGAGAAAATCATTACACAGGCAATTGATAATTTGTTATAATATAGCAACAGCGTAAAGGCAGTTATAGACCGTAAAGGTTTGTAGCTGCCCTTTTTGCGTTTACAGAACTTTTGGACAAAATGTCCAAAAGTGGAAAGGAGAGAAAAATGAAGTATCTGCTGCACAGGCTGTATGTTCCACCATAGCGGAATTACAGCTACAAAAAATCAAGGAGGAAAACCATGCAGGAGGAAGTTACACAGAAAACGATTGCCCTTGTTTTCAAGTCCTCAAGGCTGACCGCCGATGTACTGAAAAAAGCCATGAAGATGTATCTGGAGCGCCGGAAAGCCGGACAACAGGCAACGCATGGAAAAATGTCAGTGAAAAAGCTGGTAGGTCAGGGTATGGGAGCTTCGAGTATTGAGGTTACGGATAACAACATCAAGTCCTTTGAACGAGTGGCAAGGAAATACAATGTTGACTTTGCTGTGAAAAAGGACAAGACGGTGGAACCGCCGAAGTATATGGTATTTTTCAAGGGCAAGGATGCCGATGTGATCACACAGGCATTTAAGGAATTTGTGAAAGTTAATGAGAAGAAGCGTGGCAGAGTATCCGTAAGGGAGAAGCTTGCAGAGTTCAGGGAGCTGCTTGGAAAGGACAAGAACAGGGAAAGAGCAAGGGAACACCAGAAAGACAGGGGGCAGTCGCTATGAGTAAGATTATAGACGGTATTGCCAAAGACCTAAAAGCCATCCCCGAAACGCTGAAGGCTAAGACCGCAGGCGTGGATAAAAAGAAGCTCATTCTTATGAATCTCCCGTATATTCTTGCAGGGTATTTTTGTGACAAGATAGCGTGGCTGTGGCGCGTATCGCCGGGGAGTAATGCTTCCGATAAGATGATGGCAGCCATGAATGGGCTGAATGATTTGTTTTCCAATCCGTTGCCGAGCTTTTTTCCGAAAGATTTGCTGGTCGGTATTGTGGGCGGCGTTGCGCTCCGTCTTGTGGTGTATTTCAAAGCCAAGAATGCCAAGAAGTTTAGGCAGGGTGTAGAGTACGGTTCCGCAAGGTGGGGAAATGCAAAGGATATAGAGCCTTATGTCGATCCGGTCTTTGAGAACAATGTCATACTGACAGAAACGGAAAGGCTGATGATGTCGGGCAGACCAAAGCAGCCGAAGTATGCAAGAAATAAAA
The DNA here is from genome assembly GCF_003462605.1 of Roseburia sp. OM04-10BH. Lineage (NCBI taxonomy): Bacteria > Bacillati > Bacillota > Clostridia > Lachnospirales > Lachnospiraceae > Roseburia > Roseburia sp. OM04-10BH. Next base: position 293,936 of record NZ_QTZI01000002.1, on the reverse strand, counting down.
ACATTCTTGTTATCGGCGGTTCCGGTTCCGGCAAGACTCGCTTTTTTGTGAAACCCAACCTGATGCAGATGCACAGCTCCTACGTTGTCACTGATCCGAAAGGAACGGTGCTTGTGGAGTGTGGAAAAATGCTGTTAAAGAACGGGTACAAAGTCAAAGTTCTGAACACCATTAACTTTAAAAAATCAATGCACTATAATCCTTTCGCTTATATCCGGAGTGAAAAGGACATTTTGAAACTGGTAAACACAATTATCTTAAACACCAAAGGAGAGGGACAGCAATCCGGTGAAGATTTCTGGGTGAAAGCCGAAAAGTTGTACTACACAGCCCTTATCGGATATATCTGGTATGAGTGCGTGGAGAAAGAACAGAATTTTACCACCCTGCTTGACATGATCAATGCCAGTGAAGCAAGGGAGGACGATGAGGAGTTTAAGAATCCTGTCGATTTGATGTTCGATGAGCTTGAGGAGAGAGAGCCAGACCATTTCGCAGTAAAGCAGTACAAAAAGTACAAGCTGGCTGCGGGAAAGACAGCTAAGAGTATCTTGATTAGCTGTGGTGCAAGATTAGCACCATTTGACATTAAGGAGCTTCGTGATCTGACAAGCTATGATGAACTGGAGCTTGATATGTTAGGGGACGAAAAGACAGCTTTGTTTGTCATTATCTCCGATACAGACGATACATTCAATTTCATTGTGTCAATCATGTACACACAGCTCTTTAACCTGCTCTGTGACAGGGCAGATGATGTGTATAACGGAAGGCTGCCGATTCATGTGCGCTGCTTATTAGACGAGTTTGCGAACATCGGGCAGATACCAAAGTTTGAGAAGCTGATCGCTACAATCCGTAGCCGGGAAATTTCAGCTTCTATTATTTTGCAGTCAAAGTCACAGCTTAAAGCGATTTATAAGGACAACGCCGATACCATAGAGGGCAACTGTGATACCACACTATTCCTCGGCGGGAAGGAAAAGACCACGCTTAAAGAGCTGGCAGAAGTTTTGGGTAAAGAAACCATTGACCTTTATAATACCTCGGACACGAGGGGTACGAGCCAGTCCTACGGTCTGAATTACCAAAAGACCGGAAAAGAGCTTATGAGTCAGGACGAGATTGCAGTCATGGATGGTGGCAAGTGCATCATGCAGCTTAGGGGAGTAAGACCATTCTTCTCCAATAAGTTTGATATAACAAAGCATAAGCAGTACCATTTGCTTTCTGACTATGACGAGAAGAATGCCTTTGACATCGAAAAATATGTAAAGAACCTGTACCATGCAAAGATCAGGAACAACGACATCGTTGATGAGGTGGAAGATGTCGGGGAAATCGCAGCATAAAACTGAATATGGAACTATTAACGTAACTTCTGGACAAAATGTCCAAAAGTGGAAACGGAGTTTTGAATGTACTTTAGGATAGAAAAAGCACCCGATACCGCAGTCGGCAAACTTGAAGGTATCGGATGCCCGTCAGGGTAATCCTAAAGGAATGCCCTGTCCTTATTTTATCACAAGGCAGGGCATTTGACACGAAAAACTCTTTTCATCACAAATCAAATTTAAGGAAAGAAAGAGGTAAATTAAAATGTCATTTTTTGCAACAGCAGTAACAGGATTAAAGACCGTAGTAACAGCAATCGGAGCAGGTGTAGGTGTATGGGGTGTTATCAACCTTCTGGAAGGTTACGGTAACGACAATCCCGGAGCAAATGCTCATGTGCCATAAAGTAACACACAAGAATTTGATAGACAGCAGCCCATTATTCCGATATTGCCTTACGCACGCATCTTGTAACTTTTTCGTTAAGACTATTGACTCTGATACCTCGAAAGAGATATAATATAGTTGCTACTTAGCAAGCCTAAGTAGCGAAACTAAAGAGAGGCGACGATATGAATAACAAATATGTCCAGCAATTCAAAAAAGGCTCTCTGGAAATGATACTCTTATGCCTAATCGGACGCAAGGAAACTTATGGATATGAAATTATAACCGAATTGAACAATAGTGCGTCTGTTTTGGGATATGCGAAAGAGGGAACCATTTACCCTATTCTGTATCGTTTACAGGAAGCAGAACTAATCAAATGCCGATTGGCTCCGGCTGCGGCAAATGGCGGCTCAAAAAAGTATTATTCTTTAACTGATAAAGGCAGGAATGTACTTGATGAACTAATCTTATTTTGGTCAAGCTATGAAAACTGCGTAAACGGCTTTATAGAAAGTTATCAACAAGCGAGGGTGTCCAAATGAAAGAACAATATATCAAACAGGTTGAAAAGGAACTATCTTTACCACGCAAAATGAAAAAAGAGGTTGTGCGTGACTTGAATGAAGTTTTTGCGTCTGCTATGGAGCATGGAGAAACAGAGCAACAGGTTATCCAACGTTTGGGCACACCAAAAGAATTTGCAGACAGCACCGCAGAACAGTTTGGCATTGATAACACCACATTGAAAAAAAGGAACGGTATCATTTCTACTCTTGTTGCGCTTGTTATCGCGGTTGCTGCCTTTTCGGTATATGCTGTTGCACAATCAGGAAAAGTACCAGAAGGAGCAATCGGACAGGCAGACGCGACAACAAATATACAGATTGAGGGCGCATTTGCCTTTGATGTTTCACAAATCCTTTTGACTATTGGGTTTGTAGCAACGGCTATTGCTGTTTTGTTAATTATTAGAACCATACACAAAAACAGGAGGTAACCAATGAAGAAGTATATTTCTGTATTCGCAATCATGCTTATGATTTTTTTGGCTGCGTGTTCTAATCAAAATATCTCATCTGCACCAACCAGCAATGAGAGCAATACACAATCTAACAGTGTTACAAAATTGGAAGAGGGCGTTTGGCCTGCGAATGAGTACACGGAGGGGCTTCCTGTTCCGCCTGGTACGGTTGCATGGGCTACACTTGATACAGAACATGGGAATTGCAGTATCAACCTTACCGGCGTTAGCGAAAACGACTATAACGAGTACATGGAGATTTTGAACCAAGAAGGCTTTTCCGTAATTGAAAATGTGTCAGAGGAAATCGAGGGAGAAAACTATGTTTCTATCGGAACACTTTTGTCAAATGAAGAAAAGTGGATAAGCATCAGCTATGTTCCAGACAGTTTCGGTATCTACATTTCTTTTGTCAACAACTGAATGAACATAACGAAATAGCAAAGCCAGTCGAGCCAGTCAACGGTTAAGATGAACGGCGCATACGCGCCGCCGTTGACAGCCCCGCCCGCCTTTGCTGGCAGGCAATCAAGGGGTGGACAGCAAGGAGTGCTGCCCGCCCCGTACTATTATTCAGAGAGGGGGAATTTCCATGACCGAGATTGAAGCCTATCAAGAGTATATCCGGTGCAAGCACAACGCCTTTTGTAAAGCCGTTATTCGGTATGCCGCCATCGGGAAAATCATACGGCTGCGGCAGAAATGGGAACGGGAAATTTCCCTTGACTATCTGACAAATGAGAAGTTTGTCCAGTTTGCCGAGCCGGAGCCGGACGAAGAACACCCCTTTATCGTCTGCGGCCAGACCGTCCTGCTCTGCAACGTCACCCTTGCCGCTGCACTCTCGACTTTGCCGGAACAAGCGCAGGAAGAAATCTTCCGCTACTATTTCCTGCACCAGCCGCAGCGCGTGATCGGTGCGTACTTTGGTCAAACACGCAGCACAGCGGGGCGGCATATCCAACTTGCCTTGCAGCGGTTACGGGAGGAAATGGAGGTGAGCCGCCATGAGTAGGCTACTTCCCTATGAAACCATTGTCAAAGCCCATGAAGGCGACCCGGAAGCCGTGGACGCAGTTCTTTCCCACTATGCCGGATATATCCGATACTTTTCCAAAATGAACGGGCAAGTCAATGCCGAAGTTGAGGACTATGTGAAAGAACGGTTGATTGCCTGTCTGCTCAAATTCCAATTTGACTACCCGCCGGACGAGCCATAAAAACTGAATACTTGCCGCCCACCGGCGGCCATCGAAAGCAGTAAGTCTTGAAAAAGATTTACTGCTTTTTTCTATTCTATTTCCGGCCATTTTGCCCCTTGCCGGTTGCAGTAGTGAGTGAAAAGAAAAATTCTCTACCCCGCCAGTTGCCAAAAAGCTGTTGCCCGGATTACAGGAGCAAAAGGAAATTTGAGAAAATCCCCGTCCAGCGGGTAGATGACGGTCTTTGAAATGTATCTTTAGCGGAAAGGAAAAAAGACCGCCTACAGCGGGCAGCAAAGCCCTTTTCGAGCGTTATATTAGCGGAAAATGAGAAGCCCCCATATGCGCCGGGGTTTGCAGTTACGGAGAGCAAGATTCTACCGCAGTACCAAAATTCGCTTTTCGCTCATTTTGCCCCTGCGGGAATCTTGTTGGGGAGTGCCTTCCCCAAACCCTGCTTATGCGGCTTACGCCGCTTATCCCGCCGCAGCCATGCGGCAGCCGAAAGGAGGTTTTTACCATGCGAAAACGATACAACACACCGCACCGCAGCCGGGTAGTCAAGACACGCATGACCGAGGAAGAATACGCCGAGTTTGCCCAGCGGCTTTCTGCTTACAACATGAGCCAAGCCGAGTTTATCCGGCAAGCCATAACCGGGGCAGCCATACGCCCCATCATAACCGTTTCCCCCGTCAACGACGAGCTGCTTGCCGCTGTCGGGAAGCTGACCGCCGAATACGGCAGGATCGGCGGCAACTTAAACCAGATAGCCCGGACACTGAACGAGTGGCACAGCCCCTACCCGCAACTTGCCGGGGAGGTACGGGCGGCGGTTTCCGACCTTGCTGCCCTAAAGTTTGAAGTCTTGCAGAAAGTGGGTGACGCTGTTGGCAACATTCAAACATATCAGCTCTAAAAATGCGGACTATGGCGCAGCGGAAGCCTACCTCACATTTGAGCATGACGAGTTTACCATGAAGCCCACCCTTGATGAAAACGGGCGGCTGATACCGAGGGAGGATTACCGCATTTCTTCCCTCAACTGCGGGGGCGAGGATTTCGCCGTTGCCTGTATGCGAGCCAATCTCCGCTATGAGAAAAACCAAAAACGGGAAGATGTGAAAAGCCACCATTATATCATCAGCTTTGACCCACGGGACGAGACAGACAACGGTTTGACCGTAGACCGGGCGCAGGAGCTGGGCGAGCAGTTCTGTAAAGAGCATTTCCCCGGACACCAAGCCCTTGTATGCACCCACCCGGACGGGCATAACCACAGCGGCAATATCCATGTGCATATCGTCATCAACTCCCTGCGGATTTACGAAGTCCCGCTTCTGCCCTACATGGACAGACCAGCCGACACAAGGGAGGGCTGCAAGCACCGCTGCACCAACGCCGCTATGGAATATTTCAAGAGTGAAGTCATGGAAATGTGCCACCGGGAGGGGCTTTACCAAATCGACCTCTTGAACGGCAGCAAGGAACGGATAACGGAACGGGAATACTGGGCGGCAAAGAAAGGGCAGCTTGCCCTTGATAAAGAGAACGCTGTCAGAGAAGCCGCAGGACAGCCGACCAAGCCCACCAAGTTTGAAACGGACAAGGCGAAGCTGCGCCGGACGATACGGCAGGCACTTTCCCAAGCTGGCAGCTTTGACGAGTTTTCTTCCCTTTTGCTGCGGGAGGGCGTGACCGTCAAGGAGAGCCGGGGGCGACTTTCCTACCTCACGCCGGACAGGACGAAGCCTATCACAGCCCGGAAGCTGGGGGACGATTTTGACAAGGCTGCTGTCCTTACCCTGCTCACGCAGAACGCCCGCAGAGCCGCCGAACAGACCACAGCCATACCCGAATACCCCTACACCCAAAAGGAACGCTTGCGGGAGGAAAAAGCCGCAAAAACCACCCCGGCAGACAACACCTTGCAGCGCATGGTTGACCGGGAAGCCAAGCGAGCCGAGGGCAAGGGCGTGGGCTATGACCGCTGGGCGGCAAAGCACAACCTAAAGCAGATGGCGGCTACCGTTACCGCCTATCAGCAGTATGGCTTTTCTTCCCCGGAGGAACTGGACGAAGCCTGTTCTGCCGCTTATGCCGCCATGCAGGAAAGCCTTACAGAGTTGAAGCAGGTGGAAAAGACGCTGAACGGGAAAAAGGAGCTGCAACGGCAGGTGCTTGCCTATTCCAAGACCCGCCCTGTCCGGGACGGGCTGAAACAGCAGAAAAACGCCAAAGCAAAAGCAGCCTACCGTCAGAAGCACGAAAGCGACTTTATCATAGCAGACGCAGCCGTCCGTTATTTCAGGGAGAACGGCATTTCCAAGCTGCCGAGCTATAAAGCCCTGCAAGCAGAGATTGAAAGCCTTATCAAAGAGAAAAACAGCGGCTACAACGATTACCGGGCAAAACGGGAGGAATACCGCCGCTTACAGACTGTCAAGGGCAATATCGACCAGATTTTACGCCGGGAACGCAAGCCTGTGAAAAGGCAGGAACAGGAACGATAAAAACCACCCCAAAATGTACCCGAACCCATACAGAACAAGGAGGCTGCCCCGTACCCTACCCGCAATACCAAAGGATTTTTTAACGGGCTTACAGGGCAGAAAAACCCCGAAAATGATACCGAGATGATACAGAATTACCGCCGATACCGCCACACCAGCGGAAACGGCAGAAAGGAGCGCACCCATGCCAAGAATGAGCAAGAAACGGCGGCTGGAATGGTCTTTTTTCCTGCGGCAAGTAAAAGTCGGGAATACCACCTGCGACCGTATCACATACAACGACCTCTGCCGGGGCTGTACCCATAGCTGCAAGCAGAGCTTCCGGGCGGTTATCATACTCTGCCCCCGCTACTACTCCAAACGCCGGAAAAAGGAGGACAGGGACAATGGCAGATAACCGCAAATATTACTACCTCAAGCTGAAAGAGAACTTTTTTGACAGCGACTCCATTGTGCTGCTGGAAGATATGAAAGACGGGATTTTATACTCCAATATCCTCTTGAAGCTGTACTTAAAATCGCTGAAAAACGGCGGGAAATTGCAGCTTGACGAGCATATCCCCTACACAGCGCAGATGATAGCGACACTGACCCGCCACCAGATAGGGACGGTTGAAAGGGCTTTAGAGATTTTCCGGCAGTTGGGGCTTGTGGAGCAGCTTGACAGCGGGGCTTTCTATATGACCGACATTGAGCTGATGATAGGACAGTCCTCTACCGAAGCCGAGAGAAAACGGGCTGCAAGGCTGGAAAACAAGGCACTTTTACCGTCCCGGACAAAAGGCGGACATTTGTCCGACATTCGTCCACCAGAGATAGAGATAGAGTTAGAGAAAGAGATAGAGTTAGAAAAAGAGAGAGAGGGAGAAACGGGACACCCCGCCCCCGCCGCTTATGGCAGATACAACAATGTGATACTGACCGATACAGAGCTTTCTGGGCTGAAAACAGAGCTGCCCGACAAGTGGGAGTATTATATTGACCGGCTTTCCTGCCATATCGCTTCCACCGGGAAGCAGTACCATAGCCATGCAGCCACCATTTACAAGTGGGCGCAGGAGGACGCTGCCAAAGGCAAGGCTGCCCCGAAACAGGGCATACCCGATTATTCATGCAAGGAGGGCGAGAGCTTATGAAAAACGAGATTGAAGCTATGATTATGGATATTACAACCACTACCGCCGAAGCGGAGGACTACACAGGCGAGGACGGGCTTTTATACTGCGGAAAGTGCCATACGCCCAAAGAAGCCTACTTTGCAGAGGGAAAGACTTGTTTCGGGCGTGACCGCCACCCAACAGACTGCGACTGCCAGCGGGCAGCCCGTGAAAAGCAGCAAGCCGCTGAAAGCCGACAGAAGCACCTTGAAGAAGTGGAGGACTTGAAACGCCGGGGCTTTACCGACCCCGCTATGCGGAACTGGACATTTGAGCATGACAATGGCAGAAACCCACAGACCGAAACCGCCCGCTTTTATGTGGAGAGCTGGGAAACCATGCAGGCTGAAAATATCGGCTACCTGTTTTGGGGCGGTGTGGGGACAGGAAAAAGCTACCTTGCCGCCTGTATCGCCAACGCCCTTATGGAAAAAGAGGTTGCCGTTCGCATGACAAACTTTGCAACGATACTCAATGACCTTTCCGCCAGCTTTGAGGGCAGGAACGAATATATTTCCCGCCTTTGCAGCTACCCTCTGCTGATACTTGATGATTTCGGTATGGAGCGAGGGACAGAATACGGGCTGGAACAGGTTTACAGCGTGATTGACAGCCGTTACCGAAGCGGCAAGCCGCTGATCGCCACGACCAACCTCACGCTGGAGGAATTGCAGCACCCGCAGGACACGCCCCACGCCCGTATCTATGACAGGCTGACTTCCATGTGCGCCCCCGTCCGCTTCACGGGCAGCAACTTCCGAAAGGAAACCGCACAGGAAAAGCTGGAACGCTTAAAGCAACTGATGAAGCAGCGAAAGGAGAGCCTATGACAGAAACCAAACAGACAAGCACCACCAAAACAGACCGCCGCCCGGACTGTGTAACGGAAATCCGCATGGGCAACTCCGTCCTTACCGTTTCCGGCTTCTTCAAGCAGGGCGCAACCGACACCGCAGCCGACAAGATGATGAAAGTGCTGGAAGCGGAAGCTGCTACACAAAAAACGGCGATTTGACCGACCATAAAGAAGCAGATTTGACGCTTTTGCCGCTATACAGACAGCCGCCCCATGTGGTACAATCAAGGTACGGAATAGTGGGGCTGGCTGTCGGAAACGGAGGATTTTATGTTAAGACAGACCAACCAACAACCAATTACCGCCCTTTACCCAAGACTTTCCCATGAGGACGAGCTGCAAGGCGAGAGCAATTCCATTTCCAACCAGAAGCGTATCCTTGAAACCTATGCAAAGCAGAACGGCTTTTCCAATCTGCGCTGGTACACGGACGACGGTTATTCTGGTGCGAACTTTCAAAGACCCGGTTTTCAAGCCATGCTTGCGGACATTGAAGCCGGAAAAGTCGGGACAGTTATTGTAAAGGATATGTCGAGGTTAGGGCGAAACTACCTGCAAGTGGGAATGTACACGGAAATGATTTTCCCACAGAAAGGTGTCCGCTTCATCGCTATCAATGACGGAGTGGACAGCGCACAGGGCGACAATGACTTTGCCCCGCTGCGGAATATCTTTAACGAATGGCTGGTGAGAGATACGAGCAAGAAAATACGGGCGGTAAAACGCTCAAAAGGCATGAGTGGCAAGCCCATCACAAGCAAGCCTGTGTATGGCTACCTCATGGACGAGGACGAAAATTTTATTATTGACGAGGAAGCTGCACCCGTAGTCAAGCAGATATACAACCTCTGCCTTGCCGGAAACGGTCCGACCAAGATAGCCCGTATGCTCACAGAGCAGCAAATCCCCACGCCGGGGACGCTGGAATACCGCAGGACGGGACACACCCACCGTTACCACCCCGGCTATGAGTGCAAGTGGGCGACCAATACCGTTGTGCATATCCTTGAAAACCGGGAATACACGGGCTGTTTGGTAAACTTCAAGACTACCACGCAATCCTATAAGTGCAGTAAAATCATTTACAATGACGAGGATAAGCAGGCAATCTTTGAGAACCACCACGAACCTATCATAGACACCCAGACATGGGAACGGGTGCAGGAGCTTCGCAAGCAGCGTAAACGCCCCAACCGCTATGATGAAGTGGGCTTGTTCTCCGGCATACTGTTCTGTGCGGACTGCGGCAGTGTCATGTATCAGCAGCGATACCAGACGGACAAGCGCAAGCAGGACTGTTATATCTGCGGCAACTACAAGAAGCGCACCCATGACTGTACGGCGCACTTTATCCGCACCGACCTCTTGACCGCTGGTGTACTCTCCAATCTGCGGAAAGTGACAAGCTATGCGGCAAAGCATGAAGCCCGGTTTATGAAGCTCTTGATTGAGCAGAACGAGGACGGGGGCAAGCGCAGGAACGCCGCCAAGAAAAAGGAACTGGAAGCCGCCGAGAAACGCATAGCCGAGTTATCCGCTATCTTCAAGCGGCTGTATGAGGACAGCGTGACCGGGCGCATATCAGACGAGCGTTTCACAGAACTGTCGGCAGACTATGAAGCAGAACAACGGGAGCTGAAAGAAAGAGCCGCCGCTATCCAAGCGGAGCTTTCCAAAGCACAGGAAGCCACCGTGAACGCAGAAAAGTTTATGAATGTTGTCCGGCGGCATACCAGCTTTGAAGAACTTACCCCTACTCTGCTGCGGGAGTTTGTAGAGAAAATCGTTGTGCATGAGTGCAGCTATGACGAGAACAAGACCCGCAGACAGGACATTGAGATTTATTATTCTTTTGTTGGCAAGGTGGACTTGCCCGAATAACCGCCCGACCTATCCGACACAATGCGCAAGTGCCGGATAGGAACGGCAAAATTTTTTACACTTCTATTACTTCTTTATCACACATCAGCAAAGTCACAGGGTATCAAGCAGCTTATGTCCGGCGGGGGCATTATCATTGTGGCGCAGACGGTGATTCCACAGCTCTCCACACTGTTCTCATAAGAGATAGTCCTTCATGGGTGGAATCATTGACAAGATTACTGATTTCATTAAAGAGATGCTGCAAGGGTGGGTGCTGTCCAACCTTGAAACCATGTTTACCGATGTGAATGACAAGGTAGGCACGATTGCAGGGGAGGTCAGCCAGACACCCAGCTCATGGAACTCCGGCATTTTCAGTATGGTGCAGACGTTATCGGAAAATGTCATTGTCCCCATAGCGGGAATGATCATCAGCTTTGTGCTGGTCTATGAGCTGATTACAATGGTTATCGACAAAAACAATATGCACGACTTTGATACGAGCCTGTTCTTCCGTTTTTTATTCAAGGCTTGTATCGCTGTCAGCTTACTTTCTAAGACTTTTGATATTGTCATGGCGGTCTTTGACGTGGGAAGTCATGTAGTGACACAGGCGGCAGCTTCCATATCCGGCTCAACGAGTCTGGATGTGCAGGCTACGCTTACTTCCATGTTCAACAGCCAGATTGACAGTATGGGGATTGGGGAGCTGATAGGACTTGGCATGGAAACCATGATCATCAGCCTGTGTATGAAAATCATGTCCGTCCTTATCACCGTCATTTTATACGGACGTATGATTGAAATATACCTTTATGTATCAGTAGCACCAATTCCGGCGGCAACCGTAACCAATAGGGAATGGGGAACAGTCGGAACTAATTATCTAAAGGGACTTATCGCTTTAGCATTTCAGGGATTTTTCATTATGGTATGTGTGGCGATTTATGCTGTGCTTGTGGCAAGCGTGGCAGTGGCAAGTAACCTTCACAGCGCCTTATGGTCTGTGGCAGCCTATACCGTAATCTTATGCTTCAGCTTATTCAAGACAGGTTCCTTATCAAAATCAATTTTTAACGCTCACTAATTCATGGTGGGCGTTGCCCATATATGGGTATGCACACGAAAGGAGCAGACTATGGCAATATCAGTACCAGTGCCAAAAGACCTGAGTGGCATCAAAACGAAAGTAGCATTAAACCTTACCAAAAGACAGATCATCTGTTTTAGCGGAGCTGCCATTACCGGAGTTCCTTTGTATTTTCTTACAAAGGGAGTTTTAGGGACGCAGGCGGGAGCCCTTATCATGGTGGGAGTGATGCTGCCATTTTTCTTTTTGGCAATGTATGAAAGGGACGGGTTTCCGGCAGAAAAACTTCTGTACTTTATGATACGGCAGAAGATGCTTACACCGGGGATACGTCCGTATAAATCGGAAAACCTCTACGAGCAGTTGGAGGAAAGAGAAAAAATAAAGAAGGAGGTGCGCTACCTTGAAGAAAAAGCAAAAGGCGCAAGCCGGAAACCGCAGAATGCCGGAAAATAAGAAGGCGGCAAGCAGAGCCAGACTTACTTTTTCGGAAAAGAAGCGGTTAGTGGAGCTTAGACGTATTCTTGCCGGAAACGGGAAGGAACAGGCAAAGCCGGATACTGCACAGAAAACCATTACCTTCAAAAAGATGTTTCGTGATGGTATCTGTCAGGTAACACATAATTTTTACACGAAGATGGTGGAGTTTTACGACATCAACTATGACCTTTTGGAAGTAGAAGACCAGGGAGATATTTTGGAGGAGTACAGCAAGCTCATCAATTACTTTGATCCGTCCATTAAGTTCGAGCTGTTCCTATTTAACAGGCAGGTCAATGAACAGGCACTTGCGGAGCAGTTTGACATACCTTTGCAGGATGATGATTTTGACGATATTCGTGAGGAATACACACAGATGCTGAAGCATCAGTCGGCAAAGGGAAACAACGGTATCATCAAGTCAAAGTATCTCATTTTTGGTGTGGAAAGCACCGGATATAAGGAAGCAAGGAACAAACTGAATAATATCGAGAAAGATGTTATCCGAAACTTAAATAACATCGGCACGAATGCCCGGTCACTTGACGGAAAGGAAAGACTTCGTATCCTGCATGAGTATTTTAATCAGGGAACGATGGAGCCTTTCCGTTTTTCATTTAAGGAACTGTCAGAGTCTGGCAAGTCAGTCAAGGACTATATTGCACCGCCGGGGTTTGACTTTAGGTATCCGAGCAGATTTAAGTCCGGCAGTATGTACGGAAGTGTTCACTATCTGGATATTATTGCACCGAGATTTAATGACGAGCTGTTAAAGAAGCTCCTTGACATTGATGATAACCTTACCATTACCATGCACATGCAGACGATGGACCCGGTAAAGGCAATCAAGATGTTAAAGGGAGCTTTGACGAATATTCAGAAAATGAAGATTGAGGAGCAGAAAAAGGCTGTCCGCAGCGGCTACGATATGGATATTCTTCCTACAGACATCATCACTTATGAAAAGGACACCTTAGAGCTTTTAGACGATCTGAACACGAGCAACCAGAAGATTGTCAAAATGACCTTCCTGATTACCTGTTACGGAAAGACAAAAATGGAGCTTGAGAACATCACGCAGAGAGTGTCCGGCATTATCCAGCAGGCAAACTGCAACTTACGATGCTTGCAGTATTTACAGGAGCAGGGGCTTATGGCATCTGCACCGATTGGGTGCAATGATACCGGAATTGAGAGAGTGCTGACAACCAAAAGCACTGCTATCCTTGTTCCGTTCTGTACACAGGAGCTGTTCATGCCTGCTCCGGCAATCTATTACGGGTTAAATGCCCTCAGTAACAACATGATTATGGCAGACCGCAAAAGGCTTCGTACACCAAACGGTGTGATACTCGGAACGCCGGGTTCCGGTAAGTCCTTCAGCGCAAAGAGGGAGATTTTATCCTGTTTCCTTATGACAAGGGATGACATTATCATCTGTGATCCAGAGGGAGAGTATTTCCCATTGGTACAGGCACTAAAGGGGCAGGTCATAAGACTTGCCACTGATTCCAAAGATTATTTAAACCCGATGGATATTCAGTTATCCCACAAAGGGGACAAGGAAGCTCTGAAATTAAAGAGTGACTTTCTCATTACCCTGTGTGATCTGATTGCCGGAGGAAAGGACGGTCTGGAGAATGATGAGAAGGGTATCATTGACGAATGTATCCGCCATATCTACGATACCTATTTTGAAAACCCTGTGCCGGAGAATATGCCTATCCTTGAGGACTTATACAATGCACTATTAAAATATGAGCCGAAAAACGTGGAAAAAGAGCTTGCAAAGGAAGCAAAGGCAAAGGCGGTCAGAATTGCCAACAGCCTTGTGCTGTATGTAAGCGGTTCGCAGAATTATTTTAATCATCGTACCAACGTAGACTCGCAGAACCGTATTATCTGTTTTGACATCAGGGACTTGGGAAAGCAGTTAAAGGAGCTTGGTATGCTGATCGTACAGGATGCGGTATGGAACAGGGTATCACAGAACAGGGAGCGTAAGATTGCCACCCGTTATTACTGTGATGAGTTCCACCTTCTGTTAAAGGAAAAGCAGACTGCCATTTACTCTGTGGAAATCTGGAAGCGTTTCAGAAAGTGGGGAGGTATCCCGACAGGGCTTACCCAGAACGTGGGTGACTTCTTACGTTCAGAGGAAATCGAGGGTATCTTGGGTAACAGTGATTTTGTGTATCTGTTAAACCAGAACGCAAAGGATCAGGCGATACTTGCGGATAAGTTAGGACTTTCCGAAAAGCAGCTTGCCCATGTAACCAATTCCGAGCCGGGGAGCGGTCTGATACTGTTTGACAACGTGGTTATCCCGTTTGTTGACAAGTATCCGACAAACACCAAGACCTATGCGATTATGAACACCAAACCGGAGGAAGCAGTTAAGAAAGATGAGGCGAGTTAATGGCAGATAAAAAGACAGGAAAAAGTGCCGCTTCCCATAAAAAGGCTGTGAAAGAATTTAAAAAGGAAGGCAATCCAGACTTTCAAAAAAGCGGCGGCTCAGATTTTCAGCCGAGAGATTCCGATGTCTTTCAGGAGAAAACAGGAGCTTCACAAAAGCCCGGCGCATCGAAAAGCCATGCGAAAAAGGAGTATGGGGAAACTTTTGGACAAAATGTCCAGAAGTCCGGTGCCGATAAGGGACAGGAGGAAAAGGCGGCATTTACCAAAGCCGAGAACACGTTTTCCGGGCAGGATAATTCCGGTCAGACGGAGGAAAACGGGAAAAGGCAGGAAGAAAAAGAGGATTACCACCGCAGGGACACTTACAGGCAGTCACAGGAAAAGGGCAAATACCACAAAAAGCGTGTGCAGCGAGAGCATAAACACAGGGAAAAAGCCAAAGATACCGTTTTTACGGAAGATGCCGGAAAGGTCTTTACGGAGGATCGTGCTTCAGAGTTTACCGGAAGCGAGAAATTAAAAAAGAAACAGAAACAGGCGCAGAAAGCCGCAGAGCAGGTCAAAAAGGCAAGAGGAAAACTTCCCAAGAAGCGGGAATATACCTTGCAGAGAGTCTTTGATGAAGAAACGGGCAAGGGGAAATATGTGGTTGTTCCGCTGGATAAGGAGAAGCCTTTTAAGCAGGAGAGCCTTTCCAAGACCACTATGCGGCGAATGCAGACGGAAAGCAGAAATTTCGTACATGGTAAGATTGCCGAGAACGAAAAGGAAAACTCTGCTGTGGAAGGTGCCCATAAGACGGAGCAGAAGGGTGAGGAACTGATTGGCTTTGTAAAAAGGCACTATAAGGGAAAGGAAGCAAGACAGCGGGCGAAAATAGCGAAGCTGGAAAAGAAGCAGTTTCAGAAAGAGGTCAACTTCCAGTACCAGAAGTTCTTAGAGGAAAACCCGCAGATGCAGAAAAAAGCATTGCAGAAGCGTTTACAGAAACAGCGCATCAAGCGGGAGTACATGAAAGCAAGACAGAAGGGAGCTGCCACAAAAGCGGCACAGGAAGCAGTGTCAAAGACTGCCAATACTGCAACCGCCATAGCAAAGAAATTACAGGAGATTGCAAGCAAAAATGCGGGTGTTCTCATAACGGTTGGTATCATGGCGGTGCTTCTTATTATGATTATGACCTCGGTATCGTCCTGTGGGGCGATGTTTGCAGATACGCAGTCTACAGTGCTTGCGGCAAGCTATTTAAGCGAACCGGCAGAGATTGATGCGACAGACTTGCAGTTTACCAGACTGGAGCTTGACCTTCAGAACGAGATTGACAACATCGAAACCGATTATCCGGGATATGATGAGTATTCCTATAATCTGGGGGAAATCGGGCACAATCCGTTTACGCTGATCGGGTATTTATCGGCTGTCCATACGGAGTTTACCGCAAGTGAAGTGGAAAGCGAGGTACAGGCTCTTTTCGGTGAGATGTATACGCTGACTCTTACACCGGATACGGAAACAAGGACAAGGACAGTAACCAAGACAGGTACACGCACTGTCACTGATCCGGTAACAGGAGAGGAGACAGAGGAAGAATACGAATACGAGGAAGAGGAGGAATATGAAGTCAGCATATTAAGGGTAGTGCTTACGGTCAAACCATTGGAAACCATTGTTGCCGGAAAGATGGATGCAGAACAGACAGAGATTTATGCCATGTATGCAGAAACAGGCGGGTTTTTACAGCAGTTTGCTTCTCCGCTTGATCTGTACTGGTATAACTATATTTCAAGCTATTATGGATACCGCAAGAACCCGAACACCGGAAATGAGGAACTGCACCGGGGCGTGGATATAGCGGTGCCCACAGGCACAATCGTTTATGCAGCCCATGATGGTACAGTCACGACAGCAACTTATGACAGCTATTACGGGAATTATGTGGTCATCGAAAAAGACGGTTACACCACAAAATATGCCCACATGGACAGCCTGAGTGTCAGTGCAGGTCAGAGCATAACCAAAGGTACGGTAATCGGAACTACGGGAAACACCGGAAGCAGTACCGGAAGCCATCTGCATATCGAGTGCTTATATAACGGAGAGTATTATAATCCGTTATTTTACTTTGATGTAGGCGAGGGAACGCTTTACGGGGAAAGTCCGGGAGGTGGCGGCGGTGCGCCGGGAAATGCCATACCACCGGATTCCTATGATGATGCAACCGTACAGGCACTTATGGAGGAAGCAGCCAAGTATTTAGGCTATCCGTATGTATGGGGAGGTTCGTCCCCGTCCACAAGTTTTGACTGTTCTGGTTTTGTGTGCTGGGTATTTACCAACAGCGGCGTACACAATCTGCCACGAACAACTGCACAGGGCATTTATGACCAGTGTACTCCCGTATCGGCAAGCGAAGCGAAAGCGGGAGACATTATCTTTTTCACAGGCACCTATAATTCAGCAGGAGCAGTCAGTCATGTAGGCATCTACTGCGACAACGAGGTAATGATACACTGTGGCGATCCAATCAAATATGCTTCCATTAACACTCCGTACTGGCAGATCCATTTTTACAGTTTTGGAAGATTGAATTAGAGGAAGTGAGATATTATGACAAAAAGCCAGAGAATAGAAAAGGAAATCACAAAGACAAAAGAACAGCTCGCCACCATACAGGCAAAGTTAAAGGACTTGGAAGAAGAAAAACGAATGGCGGAAAGAGCCGAAAAACTGGATATTATCGAAAAGCATAAAATCTCGTCCGAGAAGCTGCAATTACTTATCAAATTCAGCGAGGACGAGATTTTGCAGTTATTAGCACAAAAAGAAAAGGAGAGAACAGGAAATGAAGAAAAAGTTATCAGTTAAGGTGATCATGTCCCTTATCTTATCGGCAGTATTGTTCTGTATGCCGATTGGGGCATTTATGGCAAACAGCGGCAATACCGTATCGGTACAGGCACAGGATACGGATGCAGAGGAAAATGAGAGTGAAACGGAAACACCGTCTACGGGAAATGAGGAAGAAAGCGAAAGTGAACAGGAAAGCTCTACGGTGTCCGGCAATGACATTCCCACACCGGAATGTGCCTGTAAGGAAAAATGCTCACAGTACTCGGTGGATAAGGAATGTGAGGTCTGCAAAGAGGATTACAGTCTTTGTGAGTATGTGAATCCCAACGTGAAAATCACAATCAATACACCGACAGGGTGGCACAATGATACCACAAAGGTACCTGTCTTAGTTGAAGATGTGGCAAAGTCAGGCAACTTTACCGTAAAAAGCGTACAGGCGAAAGTCGCACAGAATGGAAGCTGGACAGACATCACAGAGGATATGTATGTGGAGATTTCGGAAAACTGCACCGTCTATGTGCTTGTGACAGACCAGAAGGGCAATACCTACGAGAAGAACCGTTACATCAAGTGCTTTGATTTTACCAAGCCAACCTTAAATGCGGCGGTTAGCGATGGTCTGTTAAGCGTACAAGCACACGATACGGATTCCGGTATCAAGGCAGTCTATGTGAATGGTTATGAATTTACCGAGCTGACGAATGGCGTTTTGAATATCCGTCTGCAACAGTTTGATGCAGGGTATCAGTATTTTACCATTTCCGCAATGGATAATGCCGGAAATATGTCAGAGGTCTATAAGACAGCCAATCCGTATTACACCGATCCGGAAGCGGAGGACAGTAACGAAAGCAATCCTGCAGAACAGCTCCCGGTCAGTGCAGAAGCAACCAAGCCTTCCTCAGCAACCGGACAGGTAACAGAGCATACGAAAACGGACAGTGAGGGCAATACCACATCGGAAACCAGTCTTGCAGAACAGAAAAAAGCTGCCATGCAGGAAGCAGATGCTTCGGAGCAGGCAGAAAATAATGCAGAACAGTCGGAGAAAGGGAAAGAGTTTTACACCATTCAGACTGCAAGTGATAAGGTGTTTTATCTGATTATCGACAGGGACGGGGATGAGGAAATGGTCTACTTCCTGACAGAGATCAGCGAAAATGATTTATTAAATACAACAACGGAAAACAGCGAAACGCTTCCGAAAAATTCCGCTGCACTGGAGTCTGCAATTCCGGTAAGTGACGGCGCACTGCCGAACAACAACACAGAAACGGATACTGAGGGAACAGAAGAATTGCCGGAGGATGGCGAGGAAAGTATGGAAGAAGGCACAGAGGAGCCGGAAGAAGAACAGCCCGCACAGACCGATAATCCGATGGGAACCTATATTGTACTTGGCATCATTGCAGTTATTGGCATCGGCGCAGGCTACTATTTCAAGGTGGTAAAGAAAAAGAAAGAGCAGTTTATTGATGAAGATGATGAGGAGGACGAGGAAGAAGAAGTCTTGGAAGATGAGGACGAAACCGAGGACACAGAGGACGATTTTTTTGAGAAAGACGATGAGGAGGACGAATAAATGCAGTTAGTAATCGCAGAAAAGCCGAGTGTGGCGAAAAGCATAGCAGATGTATTGGGAGCCTTAGACAGACAGGACGGATATTTTGAGGGCGGCGGCTATCTTGTAAGCTGGTGCGTGGGACATTTAATAGAGCTTGCAGAACCGGAAAGCTATGGAGATCAGTGGAAGAAATGGACTTTTGAGAGCCTTCCCGTTAATCCGGAACATTGGCAGTATGAGATTAAGGAGGATACCAAAGAGCAGTATGATGTGCTTTATGGTCTTTTGCATGACAGCAGAGTGGATGAGGTAGTGTGTGCCACCGATGCCGGACGGGAAGGAGAGCTTATCTTCCGTCTGGTGTATGAACAGGCGGGATGCAGCAAACCGATGAAACGCTTATGGATTTCTTCCATGGAGGAGAGTGCCATAAGAGAAGGATTTGAGAATTTAAAGCCGGGAAGTGACTACGAGCATTTATACCATTCTGCACTTTGCAGACAGGAAGCGGACTGGCTTGTGGGTATCAACGGTACAAGGCTTTTTACCGTTTTATATGGCGGCAAGGTGTTAAAGGTGGGCAGAGTACAGACACCTACCCTTGCAATGCTTGTGGAACGTGAGAGCAAGATTATGAATTTCAAGAAAGAGCAGTATTTCATGGCTCACATCCTCTGCGGCGGCGTGGATGCAGCAACAGAGAGGATTGACAGTAAAACAGAAGCGGAACAGATTGCAGGAGCTTGTCGGAATGGACAGGCTCTTGTTACGTCTGTGGTAAAGGAAGAAAAGACGGTGGCATCACCGAAGCTCTATGACCTTACCACGCTCCAGAGGGATGCAAACCGTTTATTCGGGTTTACTGCAAAACAGACCTTAGAGTACACCCAGAGCCTTTATGAAAAAAAGCTGTGTACCTATCCGAGAACGGACAGCCAGTATCTGTCTGACGATATGGAGCAGACTGCCGGAAACGTAATCAAAGCGATTTTCAGTTCCATTCTGTTTGAGGAAAATATGATGTTTAATCCGGATATTAAGCGTGTGTTAAACAGCAAAAAGGTTACAGACCACCATGCGATTATTCCTACAATGGAGATTGCCAAAGCTGACCTTGCAGCACTGCCGGAAACGGAGCGAAAGATTTTATCCCTTGTGGCCAACAGACTGCTGTGTGCTACGGGGGAGAAACATCTTTATGAAACGGTTAAAGCAGAGCTTACCTGTGGTGGTTACACCTTTGCCACTTCCGGCAAGTCGGTCTTAAAAAACGGGTGGAAAGATTTTGAAGATACCTTTAAACGTTCCTTTAAGACCATGGAAGATAAGGAGCAGGAGGATAAGAAACTGCCGGAGCTTTCAAAGGGGCAGACCTTTAACGGGGTACAGACGAAGATTAGCGAACATTACACCACACCGCCGAAGCACTTTACGGAAGATTCCCTTTTGTCCGCAATGGAGCGAGCCGGAAGTGAGGACATGGGAGATGATGTAGAGCGCAAAGGACTTGGCACACCTGCCACCAGAGCAGACATTATCGAGAAGTTAGTCAAGGACGGTTTTGTGAAGCGTGAGAAAAAGCAGATGATCCCCACAGAGAACGGAATAAAGCTGATTACGGTGCTTCCCGATGTGGTGAAGTCCCCGAAACTTACCGCTGACTGGGAAAATGCCCTTACCCTTGTTGCAAAGGGAGAGATGGAGCGTGAGGACTTTATGGCAGATATTGAAACAATGGTATCTGACTTAATCCACACCTACCACGAAGTCAGTGACGAGCAGAAAAAAATGTTCGCACAGGAGCAGAAGGTGCTTGGTAAATGCTCAAACTGCGGCGGAGAGGTGGTAAAGGGAAAATACGGAGCTTTCTGTAAGAATAAGTGTGGCATGAATGTAAGCCGGATCATGGGTGTTGCCCTGTCAGATGAACAGGTGGAAAGCCTGCTTACCGGGAAAAAGACGCTGTTAAAGGGGCTTACAAGCAAGGCGGGCAAGAAATACGATGCCTATATCATTCCGAGCGGTACGGAAGAATACCACTACACAAAGGACGGAGAAGAAAAGTCCGGAGTGCAGTTTAAGTTTGTCATGGAGTTTCCCAATAAGAAATTTACAGGAAAGAAAAAATAAAAGGAGGACGTAACAATGGGAGCAGAAGAAACAAAGAAAGTACAGGACAATGAGAGCAAGGCGGACAAGTTTGTCCGTCTTGGGGAGTATCGTGTGAACAAAGTCATTGATGCAATCGGTAGGCTTGAGAACCTTTCCAACCGCACCAATTATGAGTACACACAGGAGCAGGTGGAAGCCATGTTCTCCATTATGGAAAAAAGGCTTTTGGAAGTCAAAGGCAAATTTGCCCCGAAAAAGGAAAAAGAAGATACATTTTCATTTGGAAGAAAAGCAGAGTAGGGAGGAAAGGGATATGTTTACAACAGGAGACAAATTATTAAATGTGATGAAAGAGGAAGAAATCGGGATTGCGGAGCTTTCCAGAATTTCCGGTGTGCCGGAGAGAACAATCCTTGACATTATGGCAGGAGTTAAGGAGCCTGAACTTGGTGTTATGTGCAAGATTGCAGACGGACTTGGTATCTGTGTGCATGAGCTTCGTGCAGATGAGGAGCGTTATGCGGTATCTGTTCCGAAGGATACCCTTGCCAAGCTGATCGTTGTCAGCGAGATTAACAACGTGGAGTTGGAGGAACTGATACATACCATTCTAGAGAAAGGTATTGAGGAGCAGGGATTCTATGAATAAATAGTGTTTTGCACATTAGCAGGCAGTAGGATAGAGAGTGTCTTGCTGCTTGCTAATAGTAGAAAAGTAACAAAAAATATAGTATAATTTCAACAGAAATTTGTAATGTCAGAGGTGAATGATTGTGATAAATAGAACACTAAATGAAGATGAAATATACAATATTACGGAAGCCTTTCGCATGGCAATACTTGATGCCAAATATGATAGAAGATTTCAATATAGAGATAGGATGAGCAATTTTCCGGGAGGTTGCTGTGATGATGCAAGTGACCTTTTAGCATATTATCTACTTGAAAAATACAATATTCACATGGAACAAGGAAATGGAGTTTATCGTGATGATAACCCTGAACATACTACAAACCACGCATGGCTAATTGTGAATGGAGAAAGTTATATTGATATTACAGCAACTCAGTTCATGTTTTGTGGAGCATTTAAAAAGGATATATATGTAGGAAAAAGCTTTTATTTTTATGAAGAGTTAGAGGATGTAAAGATTTATAGAAATTGCGATATTACACGGGATAAACGTTTATGGAAAGATTATCAAATTATTATGGAGTATTTGCCGGATGATTTGTAACAATTTAGGTTTGATATTTCGTTTTGAATAATTCACGGATTGGAGTTGAATGATATGAGCAAAAAGAAGGATGGACTTATCGAAATCCTTGCAGACTATTTTTGGTCTTATAAAAGTTATGAATTAGATGGAGTTTTAAAAGGATATGGCATATCTCCAGATGAAACACTTAACCCGAATAGCAGTAAAAAAGTGTATGCTTGGTCTGGACTTGTAAAAATGACAGAAGAAGAGATAGTAGAATTATCGAAACGAATTGCGAGAGATGCAGAGAGTATTTCTTTTAATAAGCAGATGGAAGAATATTTTGGTGACAGTATATTTGAATTTACCTATATTACTAGAAGAAAATTAGCAGAATATTTCGATACGTGTCCGAATTTTGAGGGCAAGATGAAATTAGATGAATTATTACAGGGTATCTGGGATATGAATGAACCTTGTACAAGGGATGAGGATTTATTTATATTCGATAGAATGACTCTTGGAGAATACATCATTAAGCATGTGGTAATAAATGATGATATGTCATATAAAGATATGTTGCTTGATATTTTGCAAATAAAATACATTAGCGACAACTCGATAATCAAATTCCTTGAAAAAATGGTTAATCCAGAAGTTAGGACAGGTGAGGAACAAACTCAATATGTAAAGGGAATTAATGAAATTATTGGCGCAGATGGCTTTGAGTTGGTTGTATCGGGAAAAATATCAAATGAATTGATTTATAAAATATATAAGCGACAAGCAGCAAAAAGCAATATGAAAAATCTTATTTTTGCTCCGTTGGGTAAAAAGCCAGATATAGTTATTGATGATGCCATTGCTAATGATATAAAAATTGTAGGAGATACAGACAATTGTCTGTTGTATGATTTTGAGCCTAATGCAGATGGATTATTATGGAACACACTTGTAAAATGGTGGGGTTCTGCACATGCAAGCGAAAATATTCAGAAAGATTTATTTAAGCGTTTACTTAATTCTTTAGATTCGCAACCGGAAAAAGATTTTTTTACTCAATATTATACAATATATCAAAATGCGAACGAGTACCCGGCACTAATTCCACAAGTATATTTACACTATGATCCTCATGCAAGGACTTGGAGAGGAAGTAATGTAGTATATACACATCAACGCATGGATTTCTTAATGCTTTTACCCAATGGTATAAGGGTGGTTATTGAAATTGATGGTAAACAACATTATTCAGAGGGAGATATTTCTTCTCCAAAGCTATATGCTGAAATGATGGTTGACACGAGAAAATTACAATTAAAAGGGTATGAAGTATATAGATTTGGCGGCTATGAGTTTATGGACAGTCAGCAAATGAAACAAACGGTTCGTGATTTTTTTGAGATGTTATTTAAAAAGTATTCTATATAGAAATACGGAGAAAGAGGTAGAAAAATATACATTCGAGGAGTGATGAACAAATGGGAAATTATTATGATAAAAAAAGTACTGGTGGAAGAACAACCTCAAAGATAGAAAATCAAGATTCAGTAGCAGCTATTTATGCGCTTGAACAATTACATTCTACAGATATTTTTGGTTTTGGTACAAAGATTGTGGATTTTTGTATAAAGTGCGAAGGTGAAGAAGATATAGAGATTTTCAATAAGGAAAAGCATATTTTTATTCAGCTAAAAAGTTCTGTTATAGGGAAAAGCGATTTTGTAGATATTTTAGAACATTATCTAACACTGAATAGTGATAACACTAGTACAGAGAATTTTTTTGTGCTAACTTCTTTTGTTCCTATACGAATAAACGAAAAGAATTTTAAAGAATATTTGGACGATTATGTGAAAGTTTTAGTAAATCCATACGAAACAGACGAGAAAAAAAATCAAGTTAAGGATGCTCTTATTTCGAATTTTGCTTTGTCAAAGTATGCAGATATTATTGATAAGGTTAGGGTAGAAGTAAGACCATTATTCAAGGATAGCAAAGATACAAAGGCAATATTCGGAAGGTATCTTAGGCTAAACTACATATTCAAAGACCCAGGAGACATAATTGTTGATAATTTGTATACCAACTTAACCAATAAGTTTGCTGAATTAAGAAGAAAAAGAGGCGCTATTACAAGAGCGGAATTGGAAGAGGTTGTAAATAGTGCAATAAGTAAAGGAAGTATTTTTTCTGGATTATCTTTATCCGTTGGTTATTCTAAAATAGAAAATGGTTATGTAGAAAATGAACAGAAAGTCAAAAAAAGAGATTTGATAATGGCAGGATTTAAAAAAGCCAAAAAAGATATAATGCGAGGATGGAGGAAAGCATATAGAAAGGAATTGATAATTAGTTGCATATTTAGTGCTAAAAGATGTCCTCAATGTGGACATCCAATGATGGCTAATATGATGGGGATATTTGGAATTGCATGTCCTGATTGTGGCTTTAATCCGTATGTGACAATGTTTATATTTTGTGAGTGCGGGGCGTATGAGGTTGTCAAAGCTCAGCCAGAATTAGAGGATGATAAGCAAATCCAATATTTAAAAGAATTCTTTGATGGTAGAGAAAGTGATGTGTGCAAAGTATGTGGGAAAAAATTGATTGATGAATATGTGGAAAATCGTATCTTTTATGCACCAATCCCATATCCGTATGAGGAAATAGATAATATAGATGAGATATACAAAAATAGTATATATTAATTACTGATTTATTGGCATAGAGGCACTTAGGAGAAAATCTTAGGTGCTATTTTTTATAAAAATGGTGATATTGGAAAGGAGTAGACAAAAATTGAATAGAGTTTACCGTCACTGGTGGCAATGGCTCATGAATGACCCATAGCCACCTTTTTTGTTGCAGAAAATCAAATAAGAATGGAGGTTTACCATGAGAAAATATAAATTGATTTCCGCACTGGCAGAGGAAACAGCAAAAGAAGTCGTGCGGAATGAAGAAAACTGGAGGAGATACCTAAATACTGCTTCCGGACTGTATAAATATTCGTTCAAGGAACAGCTTTTAATCTATGCTCAAAGACCGGATGCAACCGCCTGTGCTTCCATAGAGATATGGAATGAAAAGATGCACTGCTGGGTAAACAAAGGTGCAAAGGGCATTGCGCTGATTGATGAGGATAGTTTTTCCGGTTTGAAATATGTCTTTGATATTTCAGATGTGCATAAGGCAAGAAGAATCGGACAATTCCCTAACCTCTGGGAAATGCGTGAGGAACACATGGAATCGGTGATTTCCCGTTTGGAAAAGATTTATGGGGACACCGACAGGGAAGCCGGGTTTGTGGGACGTATCCGGGAGATTGTCGGACGGATTGCAGAGGACTGTTATAAAGAGCTTGCTTCGGATATGGAATACTTAAAGGAAGGGAGCTTTTTAGAGGAACTGGACGAGCTGAACGTGGAAGTAAGGATACGGGAAACCCTTGCCGACAGCCTTGCCTATACCGTTTTAAAGCGGTGTGGCATGGAGGAGGGTGAGCTTGCCGAGGAAATAAACTTCCCTTATATCCATGAGTTTAACACAGTGGAAACGCTGTCACAGCTTGGCAGTAACGTGTCCGATTTATCAAAGCCTATCCTGATGGAGATAGGCAAAGCAATCGGGGTGTATGAGAAGGAGAAAGCAGAGAACCGCACAGCGGAAAATTCTGTTCAAAAAGGACTTGCAAACACCTCAGAAACACGCTACAATGCTTTAAAGCGTGAAAGCAAAAATCAAGACGGAGAATCTATCACACAGACCGGAGAAGCCGGGGAAAGGAGCAAATATGATGAATCTGACATACGAGAAGAACGGGGATTATCAGATACCGATGGTAGTAATGGACGAACAGCCGAAGGAGGTACTGACAAAGTACGGACTGATGAGGAAGAAGTTCTTACAGGAGCACAAGAACGGAGTATATACGGGACTTCTTCTGAGTGGGAAGCTGAAGGAACACCTGTTGATGATACAGGAGCAGGCAGAGGAGAGAATGGAGCTTCTGACCGGACAGATGAAGGAGAGAGAGGGGATAACGGAGCAGATGAAAGCAGAAAATCAGATGCTCTGGGTAGCGAAGATGAACAGCATCGTACACTCAGCAGAGGAGATCGTGATGACGGAACTGATCTACAGTTAAATATCGAACAGCCGGAGGGAACCTATCAACAGTTAAGCCTGTTTCCGAGCTTTGAGGAACAGGTCGGCACAATCGCAGCAGCGGAAGCAAGTATTCAATATACCATGCCCGCTGCTTTTTCTTTGCCACAGGAGCAGATCGACAGTATCTTGCGCAGTGGCGGCGGTAGGGATAACAGTAGAAAGCGTATCTATGCCAAGTACCAACAGGGGAAGACATCGGAAGAAATGGCAGAATTTTTAAAGAACGAGTATAAGACTACCGGAAAAGGTTTTGAGTTTGACGGAAATCCCGTGTCCTTATGGTTTGATGAAATGGGTATGCGTATCGGTTACGGTACATCGGCAAAGGAAAATACGATTGCTGTCATGAGCTGGCAGGAAGCAGAGAGCCATATCCGGGCTATGGTGGAGAATGGAACTTATATGAGCACCAACGAAGTATTCCTTGTGGATGCGGTGGAGCGTGAGCGTGTTGCAACGGATATCAACAATTTCTTCCGTGACGGTATATCGGAAATGCCGGAGAGTCTGGAGCTGAAATTTTCTAACTACCCGGCAAGCATGGAAAGGTTATGCGAGCTTTTATCCACAACTGAGGGCAGAGAGCTGATTAAGGATGAGCTTGAAAAGGCAAAGGCACAGCTTGACAGCGGAGAAAAGCAGATTAAATGGCGGTATGTGAAAAGACCGGATTATTTATTAGAACAGCTTGCGGATTTAGGTGTGGAAAAGAAAGAATTCCCGGCAACTGATACGGTGGAAGTAAGGAATGAGGACTTCATCACACAGGACGAGATTGATTACAGGCTGACAGGAGGAAGCGGCTTTGAACATGGAAAATTCCGTATCTATGAGTATTTCATTGAAGGGCATGACAAGAAAGACAACATTGCTTTTATGAAAAATGAATATGGTACGGGCGGCAGCTCCCACGCACTTCCGGGAAGTGACAGAGCGCATGAGGATCACGATGCCAAAGGTATCCGTCTGGAGAAAGGTAACTATGGCAGTCCTTACGCAAAGGTGCTTTTAAACTGGAATGTTGTCGAGAAACGTATCCGGGAGCTTGTGCAGGCAGATAAATACCTTTCGCCGGAGGGAAAGGAAGCCTATGCACAGTACAAACAGGAACAGGCAGAGGAAGCCATGCAAAAAGAACAGGAGAAGTTAGAGCATGGTGTAACCAATCAGGAATTAGATAGAGAAACAGGAACTGTTGCTGAAGGAGAACCAACAGCACCGGAAACCGGGAAAGCAGACATAGATCAGTTAAATGAAAGGCTGTCTGAAATGTCGGCTGTGGTTAAAATCTGCGGAGCATTAGACCGGAAAGATGTGGTTGGATGGAACGAGGAAACACAGGCAGTCACGATTGCTGACGATGAGCGCACTTTAAAAGGAAAAGAGGTCTATGATTTCCTTTTTGCAGAAGCGGCAGATTATGTAATGATGCAGACAATCAGCGGCGAAACAGAAAAAGCTCTGGAGATGGACGGACTGTTAAAGGATGCCGGACAGTATGCGTCACGTTATGAGGGCGAGCCTTCCATAGAGCAGAAAGAAGAACCGCCTTTGACTGCGGATGATGTTCAAAACATTGTATTGATAGACCGGGAATATATCAGAGGTACACGAACAACAGTCTATGATTTTGAGTGTGATATTCGTGGGGAACATGATAAGCTGCAATATACGCTTGAGTACCATGATGACGGAGAAGGCTTTACCATTCATACGGAGAAGGATGATATTTGGGAACGTATGCCGGAGCCTGAACTAGCACGATTGGAGGGCATTCTTGGCAGGGAAGCATTATATTTTAAGTACCATGATAAAATAGCCGGGGCAAAGAGCCTTGAGGACATGGAGGAGATTCGCTTCAGCATTATGGAAGAAGAATCTCCTTATTTTTCTGTTGTTTCCCAAAGAGTATGGGGTGAATATGAACAGAAAAATGAAGAATTGTCTAATCCAATGCAAGAAAGTGAAGTGCTTGCCGAACCGGAGCCGCAGAATGAAGCAGAAGCGCCAAAGGAACAGCCACCGATTGACAAATCGGGTGCAGTCAACTTCCACATTGCTCCGGAAACAGAGGAAAGTGCCGGAAAAGGCTTTGCGGCAAAGGAAAAATTCCGTCAGAATGTGGAAGCAATCAGAACGCTTGAAAAGATTGAGGGCGAAAACCGTATTGCCACGCCGGAAGAACAGGAGATTTTAGCAAAATATGTGGGCTGGGGTGGTCTTGCCGATGCCTTTGATGAAACCAAAGCGAACTGGGCAAGTGAATATCAGGAATTAAAGAGCCTGTTGTCAGCCGAGGAATACGACTCTGCAAGGGAAAGTACCTTAAATGCCCACTATACAAGCTCTGTGATCATCAAGGCTATTTATGATGCGATGGAAAGAATGGGCTTTTCAAAAGGCAACATTTTGGAGCCGGCAATGGGTATCGGAAACTTTTTCGGTATGCTGCCGGAGAATATGCAGGAGAGCCGGCTTTATGGTGTGGAGTTTGATGGAATTACCGGAAGAATTGCAAGGCAGCTATACCCGAATGCCGATGTGAAGATCACAGGCTTTGAAAAGACGGACTATCCAAATGATTTCTTTGATGTGGCAATTGGGAACGTGCCATTTGGTCAGTACAAGGTGGCAGACAGAGCCTACGATAAGCATAACTTCCTCATACATGATTACTTTTTCGCCAAAGCTTTAGATAAGGTCAGACCGGGCGGCGTGGTGGCATTTGTCACCTCAAAGGGAACAATGGATAAGAAAAGCCCGGAAGTCAGAAAGTACCTTGCGCAGAGAGCGGAGCTTCTTGGAGCAATCAGGCTTCCCAACACAGCCTTTAAGGAAAATGCGGGGACGGAGGTCACTTCAGACATTCTTTTCTTAAAGAAACGTGACAGGGTAATCGACACCCTGCCGGATTGGGTGCATCTTTGTGAAAATGAAGAAGGCATAGCCATGAACCAGTATTTTGCAGACCACCCGGAGATGATCATGGGAAAAATGGAAATGGTCAGCGGGCAGTTTGGCATGGAAGCCACCTGTACACCGGATACAGCCATTCCTCTATCCAAGCAGCTTGAAAAGGCTATATCCAATATCGAGGGCAGAATTGACGAGGTAGAGTTTGATGAACTTGACGATGAGCTGACAAGAGAAGCCATTCCCGCCGATCCGAGCGTGAAGAATTACAGTTACACGATCGTGGACGAGAGGGTGTATTACCGGGAAAATTCTATTATGAAGCCTGTGGATGTATCAGAAACGATGGAGCAGCGCATGAAAGGCATGGTGCAGATTCGTGACTGTACACAGGAGCTGATTGACTATCAGTTGAATGAATATCCGGAAGATATGATTAAGAGCAAGCAGGCAGAGCTTAATGAGCTGTATGATGCGTTTTCCAAGAAATACGGTCTGATCAATTCACAGACCAATAAGAGAGCGTTTAATCAGGACTCAAGTTATTGTCTGCTTTGTTCATTGGAGAAATTAGACGATGAGGGCAACTTCAAAGGCAAGGCGGATATGTTTTCCAAGCGAACCATTAAAAAGGCAGAGGTTGTCACAAGCGTGGATACCGCAAGTGAAGCACTGGCGGTGTCATTAGGGGAAAGGGCAAGGGTAGACCTAGCCTATATGTCGGAGCTTACGGGAAAAAGCGAGGAAGATGTGGCAAAGGAACTTGCCGGAATCATTTTCCAGAATCCGGTCACAGAAAAGTGGGAAACCGCAGACGAGTATTTAAGCGGCAATGTCAGGGAGAAGCTGGCAACCGCAAGGATTTTTGCAGAGAACCGTCCGGAGTTTGCAATCAATGTCACAGCCCTTGCGGGTGTACAGCCAAAGGAGCTTGATGCAAGCGAGATTGAGGTGCGTATCGGTGCCACATGGATTGAGCCTAAGTACATCGAGGATTTCATGCGGGAAACCTTTGAAACACCGGATTACCTCTTTGACCGCAACCTTGTCGGGGTGCAGTATTCCGATGTGACAGGACAGTGGAACGTAAAGGGCAAAAATGCGGATCGTGGCAATTCACTTGTCAACATGACATACGGAACGAGCCGGGCAAATGCCTACCGTATTCTGGAGGATTCCTTAAACCTTCGTGATACTCGTATTTTTGATACGATTGAGGAAGATGGAAAAGAAAAGAGAGTTCTTAACAAAAAGGAAACCACACTTGCCAGTCAGAAACAGGAAGCTATCAGGGAAGCCTTTAGGGACTGGGTATTTCGTGATCCGGAGCGCAGACAGACTTTGTGTGCCAAGTACAACGAGCTTTTCAATTCCACCAGACCGAGAGAGTATGACGGTTCCCACCTAAAGTTTCCGGGCATGACACCGGACATTACATTAAGACCGCATCAGCTTAATGCGGTGGCACATCAGCTTTACGGCGATAATACCCTGCTTGCCCATTGCGTGGGTGCAGGTAAGACCTTTGAAATGATTGCTGCAGCAATGGAGAGCAAGCGGTTAGGGCTTTGCCAAAAGAGCTTATTTGTCGTACCGAACCATTTAACAGAGCAGTGGGCGAGTGATTTCCTGCGCCTGTATCCGGGTGCAAATATACTGGCTGCCACAAAGAAAGATTTTGAGCCTGCCAACCGTAAGAAATTCTGTTCCCGTATTGCAACCGGGGATTATGATGCGGTCATTATCGGGCATACGCAGTTTGAAAAGATACCGCTTTCAACGGAAAGACAGGCTGCCATGATTGAGCGGCAGATAACGGAAATAGAAATGGCAATCGAAGCAGTCAAGGCGGAAAAGGGAGAGCGTTACACCATTAAGCAGATGGAAAAGACGAAAAAATCATTAAATGCAAGACTGAGCCGATTGAACGATACTTCCCGTAAGGACAACGTAGTAACCTTTGAACAGCTTGGCGTTGACAGGCTGTTTGTAGATGAGAGCCACAATTATAAGAACCTTTTCTTATACACCAAGATGCGGAACGTGACGGGCATTGCACAGACAGAAGCACAGAAGTCCTCGGATATGTTTGTAAAGTGTCAGTACATGGACGAGCTGACAGGCGGCAAGGGCATTACCTTTGCCACAGGTACGCCGATTTCCAACAGTATGACGGAGCTTTATACGAATATGCGCTATCTACAATACAATACGCTCCAGAAACTTGGTCTTGGCAATTTCGACAGTTGGGCGGCTACTTTCGGAGAAACGCAGACCGCCATAGAGCTTGCACCGGAGGGAACCGGATACCGGGCAAAGACAAGGTTTGCCAAGTTCTTCAATCTGCCGGAGTTAATTTCACTTTTCAAGGAAAGTGCGGATATTCAGACACCGGATATGTTAAAGCTGCCTATACCGGAAGCAGAGTACGAAAATGTGGTGTTGAAACCGAGCGAATACCAGAAAGAAATGGTACAGTCCCTTGCGGATCGTGCGGAGGCTGTTCGTGATAGGAAGGTAGAGCCACACGTTGACAATATGCTCAAAATCACCAATGACGGTAGAAAACTTGCATTAGACCAGCGTTTGATCAACGATATGCTTCCCGATGAGGATAATTCCAAAGCCACGACCTGTGTGGACAAGGCATGTGAGATATGGGAAGAAACAAAGGAACAGAAGTCGGCACAGCTTATCTTCTGTGACTTATCGACACCGAAAGGAGATGGTACATTCAATGTTTATGAGGATATTCGCAGTAAGCTAATAGAGAAGGGTGTCCCACCGGAAGAAATCGCATTTATACATGATGCCAATACAGAAACAAGGAAAGCGGAGCTGTTTGCAAAGGTAAGAAGCGGACAGGTTCGTTTTTTGTTGGGTTCTACTGCCAAAATGGGAGCCGGAACCAACGTACAGGACAGATTGATTGCATTACACCATTTGGATGTGCCCTGGCGTCCGTCTGACATTGAACAGCAGGAAGGTCGTATTTTACGACAGGGCAATATGAATGATAAGGTCAAGATTTTCCGGTATGTGACGGAAGGCACCTTCGACAGTTATTCATGGCAGCTCGTTGAGAACAAGCAGAAGTTTATCGGGCAGATCATGACGAGCAAGTCCCCGGTACGTTCCTGTGAGGACATTGACGAAGCGGCGCTCTCTTATGCAGAGGTCAAAGCACTTGCAACCGGAAACCCGTATATTAAGGAGAAGATGGATTTGGATATACAGGTGTCAAAACTGAAGCTCTTAAAGGCGAATCACACAAGCCAGCGTTATCGTCTGGAGGACAATATCGCAAAGCATTACCCGATGCAGATCACAGCCTTAAAAGAAAGGCTTGAGGGATACCGGACGGACATTCAGACCTATACAGCGCATAAGCCTGTGGATAAGGACGTTTTTTCCATGAAGATAGGAAACCATACCTATACGGACAAAAAGGAAGCGGGTGCGGCGTTGATTGATATGTGCCGGAGTGCAAAACAGCCAAACATGGCAGTAACAATCGGGGAATATCAGGGCTTTAAGATGAGCGTGTCCTTTGACTCGTTCTTCTCCAAGTTTACGGTCAGCTTAAAAGGAAGTCTGAGCCATGAGGTGGAAATCGGAGCCGATCCGCTTGGAAATCTGCAAAGACTATCCAATGCGTTAGAGGGAATGACCGGGAAAATGGCAGATGTGGAGCAGAAGCTTTCCAACGTGGAACATCAGCTTGAAACCGCAAAGGTGGAGGTCACGAAACCTTTTGCACAGGAGCAGGAACTGGCGGAGAAGCTAGAGCGACTTGCAGAGTTAAATGCGCTTCTTAATATGGACGAAAAGGGCGATAATGCGTTGGATATGGGAGATGATGAGCCGGAGGACGAAAACGGAGAGCAGAGCGCACAGGCACAGGAGGGCGAGCCGGACAGGGCAGAAGATATACAGGCGGTGGCTGATGAACCGTTAAAGCCTGTTGCAAGTTTTCTGATGTCGGAGCGTATCGCAGAGCATGACAAGGAACGGATGTTAGCAGACGGTTCCAGAGGGCGGGTATCCGTCAAGGAGAAACTTGCCGAGATGAAGCAGAAAATTTCCGATCAGAAGATGCCGGAGAAACCGGAGACTGTAAAGAGCAAAGGAAAAGAAGAAAGTTTATAGGAGGGTGCTATGGAAGCAAACGAACCAAAGAAAGGACAGAACACAGAGGAAATGGACGTTATGAAGCAGTTCATGGAGCTTTTGGGACAGCAGGGCATGAAAGAGCAGTCACAGGACTTTATGGAGGTCTTGCAGTATATCGCCGGGATGCAGTTACAGCTTTCCGCTATGGTGGACGAACTGCAAGGAGTACGGAAGCAGCTTGAAAGGATGCAGGAGAGCCAGCCGAAAGCAGCGGAAAGTCAGCTTTTGGATAAGGTGTCATACCTTCAGGAGAAGGTAAGCAGTCTTGCAGAACGCTTATCGGAATTGAAAGACCATTTGATTGACACCGCAGCACAGGCAGTAACCGCCTTTAAGGAAAAGGGAAGGGAGGAAATGAACAGGGTTCTTCAGAAAGGAATTTCCGGTGTGCAGTCGGTGCTTTCCGGATGCCGGGAGAAGATGGTTGATGTGCTTACCAGTTATGAAAAGACCGCCAACCAGATAGACAGTATCGGGGACGAGTTCAAGCAGATAGGGAACAGCGTAGCCAACGTGGGAAGGCTCTTAACCGGAAAAGGTACAAAGGAAGTGTCGGACGAAAAAGAGGGCGTTGCCCTTACAAGGGTACTGAATATGCCTGTAAAGAAGCATATCTCAGCCTTAAAGAAACAGGTGGAGCGGATTGACGGTGCAGTAGCGAAGCTGGATAAGATCTGTGCCGGACTGGATACCGGAAAGGATAAGGAAAAAAGCAGGGTGTCCGTCAAGGAAAAGCTGTCACAGATGAAAGTGAAATCGGAACAGCAGAAGAAAGAACCGGAAAAATCAAAGACCAAGAGTCAGGAAGCAAGTTTATAAAGGTTTATGGAAAGAGCAGGTAGCAATCTATCTGCTTTTTCCTGTTATGTGGTTATCGTAAGCAGAGAAGATTAAGTGACGAGCAGAGGAAACAGGCAAGGTTGCGATGGAGAAAATCAATTCAGACGAAAACAATAGGCAAATTTAAAGTTGATAAGAATTCACCGATATATTTATTAGACTATTCAGCATTACACATCATTACAGTTACATTTCAAAGCATTATAATTGTTTCACTTGAGGATAGATGCTAAAATAAATTTTTTAAGGAAAGAGGTGGTCGTGTGATTAACATAGCAATTTGTGATGATGAAAAATACATATTAGATAAAATCAAAAAGCTGGTATTTGATTTTTTTCATAGAAAAAACGTAGAAATAACTGTTTCACAATTCGGGAGTGGTGAGGAATTACTGAGACACAACAAAAATATAGATATTCTGTTCTTAGATATTCAAATGGATGGAATAGATGGGATGGAAACTGCAAGGAAGATGCGTAGTCAAAATTATAAAGGATACCTAATTTTTATAACAGTTCTAAAGGAAATGGTGTTTCAATCCTTTGAAGTCCAGGCATATGATTATCTGGTAAAACCGATTGAAGAAGAATGCTTTGAAAAAACGATGGAGAGATTATTTTCTGCTATGCAAAATGCAAAAGACGCAAGTTTGCTTGTCCAAAAGGGATACGAGAGTAATATTATTGCCTTTGATGACATTGTTTTTTGTGAAATTATAGACAGAAAAATATATCTGCATCTAAAAACGGAGGAAGTTATTGATTACTATGACAGAATTGAAAATCTTGAAACAAAACTAGATGGGAGATTTTTTAAATGCCATAGAAGTTATTTAATTAATTTGAGCCATCTGAAAAGTTATAAAAATGGGATGGCGTATATGATAAATGACAAACAGATACCTGTATCACGCTTACGGAGCAAGGAATTTTCAAGTGTTGTTTTGAAATATATGAAGGAACGGAGAGTGTGAAAGAATGGATGGATTAGATATTTTCAATGTATATATTATGGGAAGCATTGAAATGTTGACGGTTTTTCATTTCTTTACCAGATTTCTTAAGAAAAAGGTAAAGTTTATTTATTATATATTGTTTGCCTTTCTTGGAATGACGATTATGATGTTTTTTCCAACCGGCAGTATTATGGAATTATTGGTATATGTTCTGCTGGTGATGGCAGGAGGATTTTTTATATGTAGAACATACAATATATTTGTCGGGTTATATGCAGTTGTAATGATTGAAATAATGCACTTATGCTATGGAGTTTTTAATTCGATTTCGTGTATTTTATCTCCCTTGTTTTTTCAGGAAAATCCTAAAGCGGTTAGCGTTTTATTTATGGTAATGAGCAGTATTTTAGCTCTTGTTACATCTGTTTTGTGTTATCAGGTCATAAATAAAAATTTTTCATATGATGAAAACGTTGGGGCAAAATATGTTCTTCTGATTTTAATACCGACTTTAGTGATTTTTTTGGTAAGTGAATATATTAGTTCAAATATTTATGGACATACGATTACGATACAAGCAGATGGGAGTTTACCTAGCATAAGTCCGTTTCCATTACTGTTTATACAGATATTGGGGATAGCCAGTCTGTTTTGCATCATGTTTGCGTATAAAAAATTAGTGGATAGTTTTAAATTGAGCAGAGAGCTATCTTTATTAGAACTGGAAAAACATTCTTTAAATCAGTATGTGGAAGAAGCAAAAGTACGTTATGAGAAAACAAAAGCATTTCGACATGATGTGAAAAATCATATATCTATTGTCAAAGAATTGGTACAGAATGGCGATATAGATACAGCATTGCAGTATATGAGTGATATGGAAAATTTAACAGCAGATATGTCATTTCCGGTAAGTACAAATAACCCTGTACTTGATATTTTAATTGGAAATAAGTTAGGGATAGCTAAGAGCAATCAGATAGAAGTACAATGTTCATTTATTTCTCCATATCCATGTGGAATTGCTGATATTGACTTTTGTATTATTTTTTCTAATGCATTAGATAACGCTATCTCAGCTTGTAACCGAGTGCCCCATGATAATCAGAAATATATTCACATAACAGGAAAAGTGCAAGGTGATTTTCTTTTAATTGAAATAATTAATAGCCATAGTGGGAGAGGGAGCATTCGCAGTGGGACAGGACTTGCTAACATAAAAGCAGTTGCAGAAAAATATCATGGAGCAATGGAAGTAAGAATAGATGGAGATATATTTGTTTTAAGTGTTCTTTTAATCATTCCGCAACAATCAGAAAGCATTTCACAACAAATCTGTTAAAAACAGATATATGAATGACGAATAAGAGATTGTAAAAACATTATAGTGTATTAAAGAAAAGGAGGACGTTTTATGTCAATGGAAATAAGCAGTAATTATAAGGATTACAAAAATGAGTATTTAGATAGGGTACAGACAGGGCAGGATAAAGTAAAAGAAGCTTCACAAGATCAAAGGGGGGAGGATAAAAACGAAGGTATTCCCGTTCCAAAGGACGAGTATATTAGTAGCGAAAAATCTGGTAGCAAGCCAAGTGGTCTGTATCGTTTAGGGCAAGATGAAAATGGTAATCCAAAAGTAATGTATGATGATCCTAAGAGAGTCGCAAAGGCGAAAGATGTTCAACCAAAGGAGGAGCCAGCGAAAAAGGCAGAGAAATGTACGACAAATACAGATAATGTTGACAGAGAGATTGAGAAACTCAAGGAGGAAAAGGAACAGCTTGAACAGCAGATAAAGGCTGCGGCGGGGGACAAAGAAAAGGTTAAGGTATTGGAGAAAAAGCTGGCTCAGATTGAGGGGGAGTTAAGCCAGAAAGATAATGATACATACAGGAGAAAGAATGCAGTAATTTCTTAAACAAATTATGAATATGAGGGGGTGAATAAGAGGGAAAGGCTTTATTCACTCCTTTTGCAAAAGGAAAGAAGTTCAGATTAAGAGTAATTGCAGAAAAGGATTTCGATTCTATATCTCAAGGAGGACAGAGAGATGATGAATGGAAGGCATTCAGAATACAGGGAACATTGGATTTTTCCTTAATCGGAATCCTTTTAAAAATATCTTGCCTGATGGCAGAAAATAATATAGGCATTTTTGCTATATCTACGTTTAATACGGATTATGTTTTAATAAAATCAAAAAATTTTTCAAAAGCAATAGAGCTGTTGTCAAAAACAGGGTATAGAGTTGCAGAATAACAAATTGTTAAGAGGATAGCAGTTTGGAACAACCGGAAAAATAATTTCCTTTATAGCATATAGGAAAAATAAATAAGAAAGATCAAATAGCAAGTACCACATTGTTTGGTTGGATATAGGAATTATTCTTTTGTATTGACCAGAGCTTTAGCAGTAGATAAATGTAATAAGGCAGGTGATGTGTATGGGAAAATGTTAGTTCTGACATTTGAGGATAATGAGGATGCTATGATGAACCGCATACTATCGTTTATAAATACCAGAGATGAAATTACTCAGATGTCAGATTTGAATAATCATCTGTTGAATTTCAAAGGTCTTCTGATTGACGAGGTTCAACGGGTGATAATTTGGGAGAATCAGGAGATAGATCTTACCTATACCGAGTTTGAAATCTTGAAGCTTCTTGCAAAGCATCCGGGAATAGTGTTCAGCAAGGAACAGATTTATGACATTGTGTGGAAGGAATCCTATTCCGGTGATTACAACATCGTCATGAGCCATATCCGGAATATCCGGGAGAAGATAGAGGATAACCCAAGTAAGCCAATCTATATACAGACGGTATGGGGCGTCGGCTATCGTTTCAATAAAAATTTGATAGCATAGAAACAGGCAATTAAGAAACAAAATCTTGGTTGTCTTTTTTATTTGTAAAAAACATTTACAGCGACAGGTGCAGAAAGGAGACAGGAGTACATTGCAGAAATCAAAACGAATCAGGGCAGTAATAATAAAGATATAAGTGAATATCGTAATTGTGCAAGGGCAGTCAATAATGGCTGCCTTTTGTCATGCAAAAAATAAGCAGATGGAGGAAATACAATGGCAGATGCTAAAACAGAAAAACAGAAAGTACAGGAAATAACGGAGAAGCTGGAGCAGGGTATCAAGGAGCTTTTTGAAAGCGAGAAGTACAAGACATATCTGAATACCATGTCAAAATTCCACAATTACAGCTTTAACAATACCATGTTAATCGCAATGCAAAAGCCTGACGCTACGTTAGTGGCCGGATTTAAGGCTTGGCAGAAGAATTTTGACAGGCACGTTAAGAAAGGGGAAAAGGGTATCCGTATCCTTGCTCCGGCACCGTACAAGATTAAGGAAGAACAGGAGAAACTTGATCCGGTAACGGGAGAGATTATGCTTGATAAGAACGGAATGCCCATTACGGAGGAAGTGGAGATTAAGATACCCGCCTTTCGTGTGGTTCCGGTCTTTGATGTGTCACAGACGGACGGAAAAGAGCTGCCGGATATAGGGGTAAATGAGCTTTCGGGAAGCGTGGAGGACTATGAGGATTTTATGCAGGCACTTACGGAGGTTTCCCCGGTTCCCATTACCTATGAAGATATAGAAGGGGAGGCAAAGGGATATTTCCACACCACAGACCACCGGATTGCCATACAGGAGGGCATGAGCCAGAGCCAGACCGTAAAGACCGCTATCCATGAGGTGGCACACGCAAAGCTCCATGACCGGGAACAGAATCAGGATATAGATGCGGTCTTAGACAAAGACCGCAACACAAAGGAAGTGGAAGCAGAGAGCGTTGCCTATACGGTGTGTCAGCACTTCGGCATTGATACCTCAGACTATTCCTTTGGGTATATCGCCGGATGGAGCAGTGACCGGGATATGAAAGAACTGAAATCTTCCCTTGATATCATACGAAAGACCGCTTCGGAGCTGATCACAGGCATTGAGGACAGGTTAGCAGAGTTACAGAAGGACAGGGCAGTGGAGCAGGAACAGAATAAGGAGAGTATTCTTCTGATACAGAATGATGATCTGACACAATACAGCCTTGTGAGTGTTGTGGGCATGGACAGACAGGAGCTTATGGACGTTCTTTCAGCCATGAGTGAGGACAATAAGCTGAGTATTCAAGCATATCTGGAGAGTAAAGGGGCATGGACTACCGAGATTGCCAACGAAGATACAAAAGAATTTGGAGAATACCACCTTGATGTCCGCTACAATACCGATACAGAGGAACTTGTGGATATGAAAGAACGAAAGGAAATCTATGATAGAGCAATGGAGCCTGTTGCTGCCGGAGATGTAGTGGTAAAATTCTCCGGTTCGATGGGAAGTGAATGGGAGATTTCCAAAATCACAAATATGTCCCCGGATGAAGTTAAAAAGCTGCTTTATGATATGGCGCTGCTTAACGAGAATGAGTGGGACGGAGATTATAATTTGTATCTGAAAGAACATGGGGCAGAAATGACTTTGATTAGTTCCAGTGCCGGACTGAATGAACACGCACCGCAGTTTTTTGATTTTGCATACGATGCAGATATAGGCGTGAGTGCATCAACGGAATTGTCTGCCATACAGCAGGCAGAGAACCTTATCAACCGCATGGAGCATGGGGCAACGGTCTTTACGGATGATGAGAGAAATCTGATTGTGAATTACAATTACAAGCTCGATGACATGGAAAAGACAAGAGAATTGGCGGAGAAACTTGCATACATGATAGAAAATCAGCCTGTCAATGAAGCGCTTACTGTCATAGATGCACAGGCGGAGATTGATGCACTTCCGGATGGCAGGATAGGTCTTTCTGAGATGCATGAGTATGGTTATTCATGGAATGAAATGCTGCCTTTGACAAAGGATAAGGCAACAGAGCTTTTCGGGGAAGATGTGGCTGTGTATCAGCTCCATGAGGACGGTTCCGAAACGCTCATTGAAGATTTGGAAGAATTAAAGGAGCATGAGGGCATTTTCGGAGTGGAAAAGGACGATTGGAGTGCCTATCTGGAACACCAGAGTATGAAACAGGAGTTAGAGGAAAGCCCTGCAAACAGGGAAGCACAGCTTCTATTTGGCAGTGAGGACAGATTTGGCATATATCAGCTCAAAGATACAGAGGAAGCAAGGGACATTCACTTTATGGGAATGGACTATCTTGAAAGCAAGGGCATTGCGGTTACAAAGGAGAATTATGATCTGCTTTATACCGCACCGTTAGAGGGGGGCACAAACCTTGAAGATATTTACACCCGCTTTAATATAGATCGTCCGGCAGATTTTCGGGGACATTCCCTTTCCGTCAGTGATGTGGTGGTGCTTCATCAGAACGGAGAGAATACAAGCCATTATGTGGATTCCTTTGGTTACAGGGAAGTGCCGGAATTTACAAAGGAGCTTATGGCAGAGCATACACAAGAACAGACTTCGGTCATTGATGAAACAACGGAGATC
This sequence comes from Roseburia sp. OM04-10BH, assembly GCF_003462605.1. Classification (NCBI taxonomy): domain Bacteria; kingdom Bacillati; phylum Bacillota; class Clostridia; order Lachnospirales; family Lachnospiraceae; genus Roseburia; species Roseburia sp. OM04-10BH. The sequence goes on along the minus strand of NZ_QTZI01000002.1, from coordinate 253,341 downwards.
CTTTCGGAGATAGCACAGGAACATGCAGACGATGAACCGGACAGGGAAAATGAAGTGTTCCTCGTCAATTACAACGAATGGCGTGAGGTCAGTATGCTTGACTTTGAACAGAATTACTTTGCCATTGACGATCCGTATGCAGACGGGGATTTCAGGCTTTTGCATTTGCAAAGCCAGATCAAGGACATCACACCAGCAGGAGTGCATTACGATACCTATGAGGAAGCTGCGGCTGCTTTATATGAAGCAGAGCGGGAAATGGCGAATATGCCTTTCAACAAGGAAAATAACATTGGTTTCTACATGGTAAACGGAAGGACACAGCTTGAGCGCATCATGGAAGCAAGACAGCTTCAGAAGCATATGGATATTGATAATGACAAGGTATCCTACTATGTCATTGCCGATTTAAGCACATGGGCAGAGAACAGCTCAGAAAGGAGCAAGCTGGAGCGTTTTGACAGCATTTCTGAAGCAATGGAAGCATTTCAGGCTTATCGTGGCAAAGATGCACAGTACAGCGATGACAAGGCAAGGACAACCTTTGGTGTCAGTGTGCATGGCATTGAATTTGATGTAATCCATGTAAAGAATAACGAAAACGTCCTTTCCCTTGATTTTACCCACAGCAGTGAAGCAAAGGAAAGTAAGCACTTCATGGACGATTTGCAGACGTTGAGTGACAGTATCGGCATCGACAAGGTAAGAGTACACCGGGATATGACACCGGAGGAAGTGAAAGACTTTGTGAAGCGGCGTTTTGAACATCAGTTGAAACAGGGCGGTCTTGATGATATTTCCCTTTATATGAGCCGGTTCGATACGCTCTATGAACAGGGCAAGATGGAGAAGTTAATGCCTACTGCCAACCAAAAGCACATCGAGGAAAATGTACCGATTACGGAGTGGGATAATCCGTATTTTGAGGTAAAAGAGCCGGAGCAGATGGCATTTTCCATAAAAGATAAATTTGTCAGCATACAGACCTGTACGGAGGGATATGATTATTCCGTTTTTGATGCGGATTATAAGCTGGTTGACGGTGGCGTGTATGATAATCCTGATATTTCCATTCATGCGGCGTTAAAGGACGTTCTGGAGGACTTTGGACTGTCGGAACAGGATAAGCGTATTCCGGTGGACTATGAGGAGCTTATGGAGAAAACAGAAGCGGTGGAGCGTGAACGGTTAAGCGAGCGTATCCGGGAGGAAGCAGACAGTGTTGTTGCTGATTTCAAGGCAAAGACAGAGGAATTATTTAACGGAATCAACGGACAGACACAGGACGATATAGAGCAGACGGTATGGGCATATCTGCAATCCAAGCTTGACGAGTATGAGATAGATGTTGAGCTTGTGGATGTGGTGGTGTCCGGAAGCAGATGCAGAGGTCTGGAGAAAGCAGGCTCCGATCTGGATGTGGTTGTGGAGTATAAGGGCAGGGAGCATGAAGATGATCTGTTCAATGTCTTTAACGAGGACGGTCTTATGATTGGCGGGGTAAAGGTTGACATCAATCCTATCACAGAGGGCAAGACCGGAACACTTGCAACTTATCTTCCGGAAGTGGAAAGCTATCTTGCAGAGAAACAGGCAATGCAGAAAGCGTCTGCTGTGGAAGCCATACCGGAGAAAACCATTACCTTAACGGTTGCAGAGTGCGGCGAATTTCACAGTCTGGGAGAGTTCCATGAGAATATCGCAAGCGTGGAGGAAGCAATCGCTGTGTGGAAAAGCATACCGCCGGAGCGCATGAATGGGATTCCGAGTATCGGCATTAACATACACACCGAGGGAACCGAGCGTTATGAGGACGTGGAAATGGATATTCTCTCCGGCAAGGTCATTGATCTGGAGGTTTTGGATTATGTACCGGACATAACAGACGAGCCGAAAGCAATCGAGGTCATAGCGGAGCTGATTGACAAGTTACCGGACATTGAGGTGCGTGGTTCACTGGAGAAGTGGCAGGCGGCTATCCTTGCTTCTCAGATAGACCAGTTTTCCTACGATTATGATACCTATCAGTATCAGGATACGGTTGAGGACAGGGAAGCACAGGTTGCTAACATCACTGAGGACATCAGAAACGGAAATACCGGGTATCTGAATGACTTTCTCAATGCGGTCATTTCTGAAGGCGTCAGAGAGGGTATAACGGACATTTTCGGAGAGGGTGTGGAGATTGATGACAGCGAAGCGGTTCAGACTGCGAGAAGGGCGAAGGAGCTGCTTGACAAGCTGGCAGAATACAAGCCGCTTGCAAAGGTGGAGGAGCTTGAAGAACAAAATTACAACATGATTGATAATGTCTTAAACAATGGAGCGGAGAAAAAGGAACAGGAGCAGATCAAAGGCAGAATTTCCATAAAAGAGAAGTTGGCAGAGAAAAAGGCAGTCATAGAGCAGAGGGATAAGGCGGAACGTACTTCACCGGAAAAGGAAACCGAGAAAAAATCACAGAGGGAGATGTAAGAAGATGAGTAAATTCACAGTAGAAGAAATCAATTTCATGTGTGTGTTTGAGACACAGGACAGGACGGATATGATTGGGCAGATCAGACAGGTAATGCCGCACATAAAGGACAGCGATATGGAGGAGCTTGGAGAGCAGGTGTTAGGTAAGCTCCAGAGCATCACCGATGAGGAATTTGCAGAAATTTCTCTGGAAGCGGCAGAAGATATGTAGGAAAGATAGGCAGTTGGCTGTATTGCTGGCTGCCTGCTTTTTTATTTTCTCAAAAAATATGGCATATAAAATTGATTGAGAAAAATGGTTTTGTAGGGTATAATTCTAATGCATATATTCCGATGTTAAAAATGGAACACAGTGTGTTCCGTTTTTTGAAATGTATTATTTGGGAGGTAGCAATGAAAAAGAATAACGAAATTATCACAAATGATATAGATAAATTCCCAGAATTTGAAAATATAAGAAATGCAATATTAGAAGCACGAGAGAAAGTAGCTACAACGGTTAACTTTGCTATGGTATCCGCTTATTGGACGATAGGAAAACAGTTACATGAAGCAATGAGTGGTGATGGTTCTATTTATGGAAAACAACTGATAAAGTATGTTTCGGTAAGGTTAAGTGAAGAATTTGGGCAAGGATTTGATGAAAGAAATTTGCGTAATATGCGACAGTTTTATGAGGTCTATCCAAAATGGAACACAGTGTGTTCCGAATTGAGTTGGTCGCATTACAGATTGCTTATGCGTATAAAGGAACAAGAAAAAAGAGAGTATTATCAAAATGAATGTGTAGAATGTGGATGGAGTGTACGACAGTTAGAACGTCAGATAAATTCATTTTATTATGAGAGAATATTAGCCACTAGCGAAGGTAAAAAAGCAGAAGTAAGGGGAGAAATCCAATCACTGGAGCCTAATACAGAACCAAAGCATTTATTAAAAGATCCGTATATTTTAGAGTTTTTGGGTTTAGAGGAAAATAAGACATACCTGGAGCATGAACTGGAGCAGGGATTGATTGATAATTTGCAGAATTTTTTACTTGAATTGGGAAAAGGCTTTTGTTTTGTAGCAAGACAAAAAAGAATTACTATAGATGGGGATCATTACTACATCGACTTGGTGTTCTATAATTACATTCTAAAGTGTTTTGTTTTGATTGACTTGAAAACACATAAGCTCACATATCAGGACATCGGTCAAATTGATTTTTATGTAAAATACTTTGAGGAAAACATTAAAACGGAAGGAGATAATCCTACGATTGGAATTGTTCTTTGCTCGGAGAAAAATGAAACAATGGTTAAGTATTCCGTATTAAATGAGAATGATCATTTATATGCTTCAAAATATAAGTTATATATGCCAACAGAAGAAGAATTGAAGAAAGAGATAGAGCGTGAACGATTTAATATTGAACAAAGACTTGATGATTCAGATGAATAATATCAAGGCAGATGTCCTGTGTTGGATATCTGCCTTGTATTATTATAAAGTCTGATTTTTACTTTTTTCCTGCTGTTCCTGTGCCGGATCGGGCTGTGTCCGTCCGAGATACTGATTGAGATTTTCCTGTTTCCGTTTCAGCTCACGCACTTCCTTTTCACAATTTTTATAGGTGGAAGTCAGCTCGCTTTTCTGCTTCATCAGTTTCTGATACTCAGCTTTTAGTTTATCGACATTCAATCCCTTTAAGCTTATGTCCGCCTGTTCAAGCATACGTCTGGCGCCGCCATAAAGAATAATCTGGCTTTCGTATCTGCGGAAATATGCGTCAGGGTTCTTGGCTTTTTTGTAGCCGATATGATAGGAGCGGTTGTCTTTGTACTGCTGTGCGTATTTGATGATTTCCGCAAGGTCTTTGATGCGGTGTTCCAGTTCCACCACGCTCTGCTTTGCAGACTTTCCGGCTTCGGTTTTCACTGCAATTTTGTGTTCCAGTTCTGCAAGGGAACCAACCTCATTATAGCTCTGTGCGGCAATCTTTAAATTCTCGATGGCAGCCCACCTTTGCAGTCCCGGACTGCTTTTGAATTTTTCGTCAGAGGTGTCAATGAGCCTGCGGGCAGAGTAGTCCCTTTTGGGAATCACTGCCTTTCGTTCCCGTTTCCTTTCAATGCGTTCCCTGATACGTTCCTTTGTGTATTCCTTACCCAAAGACTTCGCACTGCCACGCACAAAACGCTCTTTATCTAGAGGGCGGAATGAGATGTATTTGGCAGCTCCTTCTTCAAAAGTTTCCCCCTTGATTTCATACCCTTTGGCTCTCATCAGAAGCAGAAATTCTTCATAAGTGGAAGCCGACTTGATACAGAAATTGATGTCCTTTCTGATCTGCGTTTTCCATGCAGAACCATTCTGATCAGACTGCCATTCTTTGTATTTTCTGCCACGCTGATCACCCGGAATGATGACGGAAAGATTGTGCTCCCTGCACAGCTCATCACTCAGTTTCCGGATGTGATAATAGGACTGTTTGCAGTCGTGATATTTGTTATGTTCGATGTTGTCAGCAGCGCAAAAAATGATGTGATTATGAACGTGTCCTTTATCAATATGGGTGGTTACAATATACGAATATTTCCCCTCTAAAAGTTTATCTGCAAGTTCCTTTCCAATGCGGTGTGCTTCTTCAAAACCAACCTCTCCCGGAGCAAAAGCCTGTATCAGATGATAGGCTTTGTTGGGACTGTTTTCCCGGCAGTGGTCGAGAGTATATTTGAAGTCATAAGCTGCGGTTTCCGGAGAACAGGCATAAGAGGAAACGAACATTTTTTCATCGGTCTTTTCGGGGTTGCAGATGTAGTCTATCGCTTTATCAACGGTTGCTTTGATAGCATGGATTTTTGTGTACGCCATACCTCATTCATCAACTCCTTTACTTCGTCCATATCTTCCTGATAAATATTCCCGGTGCTGTTTATTCGCTTGGCAATCTGATTCAGATTTGAGCTGATACGTCCAAGCTCCGTATTATAATTTCTTAAATAACTGTAATCTACGTCATAGACATAGCCATACAAAATGAGCTTTCGCAAGAAAGCGGACTTGCTTTTCATTCCCGATAATCGGAACTTCTCGTCCAGGATATACTGTTCGTCATCATCGAGATAAAATTGCACAGGATTGGTGCGTTTTCTGTTTGCCATTTCTCTAACTCCTTCTTTTTTTGGGTACAAAAAAACTGCTGTAAAATGTTCGATGTTTTACAACAGTTTGTTTCAATGTGTATTCGATTTTTGGATAGAATTATCCAAGAAAAATTGTAGCAAAATTGCAGAAGAAGGTCAATGATTTTGCTGTGAAAAGTGGCTCAAAAAATATAAGAGGGTTAGGGATACTTCCCTATGGAAATTTACGGGTTATGCCTGCGGCATGAAAAGTAAATTTCAGCCTATGTGTCATGACATGGGCAGTGCTTGCTATGGTTGTTTTCGACACTCCCGGAGGGTGTGTCGGTATTTTAATGTAGGTGAAAAAAGGTTGTGGGTGTTCTTTTTGAATGACAAAAACAGGATACAGTATAATGACCAGTGCAAGAAGTGTGTGCATGAGTGTAAGCAGAGCTTTCGGTGCAGGATTGTGTGGTGTGGGAAGTATTACTCTAAACGGAGGAAAAGGTAGAACAAGAGAAACCAAAGACCAAGAGTCAGGAAGTAAGTTTATAAAGTTTATGGAAAGAGCAAATAGCAATCTATCTGCTTTTTCCTGTTATATGGTTATTGTAAGCCGAGAAGGTTAAGTGACGAACAAAGGGAACAGGCAAGACAGAGAATGTTATTGGTAAATTCAGGCTGTTCAGGTTGTATTTAATGAGGTTTTTGTCCACTTGCGCTATTAGCTTTAGAAATTTTTATATAATTTCCGATATAATAAACGAAAAGAAAAAGGAGGTGGAACATGATAAGAATTGCAATATGTGATGATGAAAAGAACATACGAACCTATCTTTCATCACTTGTCAGGAAATAGAATATTGAATGTGAAATCACAAGTATGCTTCCACTGATGAATACCTGTCAGATCAAAAGGAACATGGAACGATATGGCAAAGGATAGAGCCAATAGAACGAGAAAAAATGAACTGAAAATTTATTTGAACGATAATGAAAAATAAATCCTGGACAGAAAGGTGGAACTGTCCAAGCGGAAGAGTGCTTCGGATTGCATTAGGACACTGATACTCTTTGGATTTGTTTATGATGTGGATTATTCTTATTTAAGACAATACAATGAAACACTTGGAAAAATCAGTGGAAATCTGAATCAGATTGAGAAGAGAATTAGCAGCACCGGGAATGTTTATGGAGAGGAAATGGCAGAAGTGAAAGCAATTATGGATGAGGTGTGGAAGACGCAGAAGGCGATGTTGAAAAAGCAGCCATTGATACATAATAAATAACTTAAAAATAATAAGGAACGAAATTGAAAGTATATAATTGCAACCAATGTAAGAAAGGTGCCTTGAGGTATAAGCGATAGATTGATGACAGACTGTATGGTATAATTTGTAAGTTGATTTTATTATGGAAGCCGTAATCACAGTTATTGCAACTTAAAATTGCTTAGTTGCAACTGTATTTTGATAGTCTTCACAAGATAAAAATGGTACGCTGAGTGAGAAAGGAGTAGTGATATATGACATTAGGGCAAAGAATACAAAAAGGAAGAAAAGAGGCTGGTCTATCTCAAGAGGAATTGGCAGAGCAGTTAGGTGTATCAAGGCAGGCTGTTAGCCGATGGGAGAATGATAATGGTTATCCAGAGATGGAAAAAATCATACGTTTAAGTCAGATTTATCAAGTGAGCTTAGACTATTTAGTTGGAAACGAACAAGAAAAACCGGGAGAGGATATATCAGAAAAAGGTTGGTATGTCAGTAATGAGTTGGCAGAAAGCTTTCTGGCACATCAAAAATCAAAGTTTATAAAAATAGGTATTTGTTTTCTACTGGCGTGTGTGTCTAGTGTGTTTTCTTATATGAATATGTATAACAACGTTGGTGATGTGATTAGTACGTTTATCATAATTGTTGCTATTATTTTGATAATCAGTATGGTTATATCAGACAATCCATATAAAAAGATTTGGACAGAACCATTGGTCTTTGATGCCGAAGTGTTGAAACGATTAAGAGTGACATTTGCGGAAAATAAGAAAAAGTATAAGATAATGATATTAGGAGGCGCATTTGTATTCTTAATAGGATTTCTGTTTTTGCCAGATTTCTATTGGACTGTTCCAGAAGATTTGCAGTATATATGGTATGCGTTAGGAGATGCAGTACAGGGAATAGGTGGATGCTTTGCAATTTATACATGGGGGATATGGCGAGCATATAGGCTATTAACAATGAATGAAGAGTATTGGAGGAGGAAGAAGAAAAAATGATAAAAAGGACATATTTATTGACAATATTATTAATAGTTTGTTTGTTGACAGGTTGTGGGAACAAAACAGAAAAGATGTGCCGTATCGAAATACGAAATGAGAATAGCACAGATGTTATAACATTAGAACAACAGTCTCAAGCTGATGTAGATGATTTTTTCGATGAGGACGAATGGACCGAATGCGAGAACTTTGATGAAAAACTGGTTTCTGAATATGTAATAGAGTTGTATCAGGAAAAGACACATACTAGAGTGCAACCTGATAAAGAAAATACTTATGAAAAAGTCATGGAATATACCACATATAAGGATTCAGATATTGTTAAGGTAGTTATTAGCAAAGATGCCATAAAAAGTGGTGGTGTGTCAGAAGAAGATTTAACCTTTTACTATAAAGGTTCAGAGCAATTTTTTTCAGCACTCAATAATGTTTTGAAGTGATTTCTGAACTTAAAATTGGATGAACCAATGGGAATGGATGCCTATCTTGTTATAAGGGGGTGATTGTATGGGAAAATGTTAATACTTACATTTGAAGATAGAGAGGAAGAAATTCTCAACCATATAATATCCTATGTCAGTACGGGAGCAAGAGCATTTCAAGTAATTGAAAATGCAAAAACAAATTTGAGTTTTAATGGATTAGAAATAGATGATATAAATCGTTCGGTAAGAAAACAGAAACAGGAAATAGATTTGACATTTACAGAGTTTGAAATCCTTTATCTGTTAGCCAACAATCCAGGCAGAGTGTTCAGCAAGGAGCAGATTTATGATATTGTCTGGAAAGAATCATATTCCGGTGATTACAACATTGTCATGAGCCATATTCGGAATATTCGGGAAAAGATAGAGGATAACCCAAGCAAGCCAATCTATATACAGACGGTATGGGGTGTGGGCTATCGTTTTAACAAAAATTTAAGCAGTGGTCTGTAAATGAAGAAATACAGATCACTGCTTATTTTTCGTTTTTAACTCCTAAAAGATATTCACATGATACTTGGAAATATTCAGCAAGAGCAACTACTTCATAATCCGGCACAAATCGTGTGCCTTGTTCGATTCGTAATACAGTCAAATCGCTAAATTCATATCCGGCAAGCTGGAGCTGTTCTGCCAGTGCTTTTTGCGATAGCTGCCTTTCAGTTCGCAATTCCTTTACTCTCTGACCTATCAGATTTTTGGAATTGCTTTCTTTATTCCAGTAAATTTTCATATCATCACCAACTTTCTAAAGATGAAGTGTCACATGATTGATTTTACGGAATAATCTTGATAATATACTTCTAAAGATGAAGTGCGGAAAAATATTGTTGTAAGAAATTTTAGGATTGATAATACTGCCTGTAAAATGCAATACTTATTTAGAGAAAGGTGGACACAAAATGAATGAAGTATTTGAAAGATTATCTGATGTTTTTGAGGAGCTTCGAAGCGATGCAGGCGAACGGGAGTATTCCATACAGACGGAGGAAGCAAAGAAGGCGGATAAGGAACTGAAAAAAGAAAACCGGGAATATGAAAAATTCTTATCTGACCTTTCTACAGAGCAGAGAAATTTTTTAGAAAACTATATGGATATTGTAGATCATGCACACTTTCAGGAACAACAGAGAGCCTATTATCAGGGTATCGTAGATGCAGTACAGATACTTGCTGGACTTGGGATTGTTAAAGAGAGTGTTAAGGTAAAAGAGTTATTGAATACAATAATGAAATAAGTAAGCAGGGTGGAGCATCCGATCATGGAACTTCCACCCTGTTTTTCTCCAGAATAATTCAGAAACAATCAAGTTAAAATCAAAATCATTCTGCTATTCTAATTTGTGGGTTTGTTATATGTCCGAAGATAGGCTTCCACAATGGCAAGAATCGTTGTTATCTGTTCTTCTGTACATTGTGAGAGATAGACCAGCAGCCTTTGATAATCCAAATTGTCAGTTGGAGCTGCCGGATAAAAGAAAGGATCAGCGGAGATATGTAAAGCACGAATCAGTTGCCCCAATTTCTCAAGGCTTGGAATATTGCCATGATTTTCAATTTCCTTGATATACCTTGAGGAAACACCGGACATTTCTGATAACTCATCGTATGTCAGCTTTTGATCCAGTCTAGCCTTTTTAAGACGAAACCCCATGTCTTTATCAATTTTCTTAGATCTAGCCATATATGCACCTCCATGTATAGTGTATAGTGCACGTTTTGGTTTGGAAATGCACTAATAATACACTTTAACAGAGGAATATAATGCACTAAATAAATATAGGAACTTTGGATATTGCATATAAAAAAACGCAGTATTCAAAGGTTTTTTCACGTTGTTTTGTCCTTTGAATATGTTTGGGAGAGTTATGTGTTCTGAACAGTTTAGAGGATATTTTTATGTTATTAGGAACCTGTCCGGCATTTTGCGTGGAAAGGTAATTTTATAGGTCGCATCTTCGCAGATGCGGCAAAGTATATCATGGAAAGTGCACTATGCGCACTTGTATTGTGTGGTAAAAAAATTAATATCAGATATAGGAAACGTCCTGTGGGTATGTACCTGCAAGGGCGTTTTTTATATACATAAAATTTTTTTCAAAAAGTTGTCGATTTTTCGACGCTGTTCATATTTCCATTCGTGCTACGGAGTGAAAGGGAGATATTTCACTCTGTTCCAAATGGGTGTGGAAGGAGGTGAACTCTTATGGAGCAATCTTCTTCCGAAAAGCAGTTAAGAATAAGGAAACAGTTTGACAGCTTTTGTAAAACCCTGTTAAAGAATGAAATGATTGACTATGAACGGGCAAGAAGCTATCGGCAAAAGCATGAAGTTTCTTTCTCGGAACTAACGCAGGAGGAGTTGAGTCGGTTGAATACTGAGGATGATTACATAGCAGAATCAGAGGTATTTCGTGTCCTTGATTATGATATTGAGGTAAAGGACGAGCTGATCAGTGAAGCATTGAAGTATCTGCCGGAAAAGAAGCGGAATGTTATTTTGCTGTCTTTTTTTCTGGATATGACAGATACGGAAATCGCAAAGCACATGAATCTTGTCAGAAGTACCATTCATCATCACCGGGTAAGCTCACTCCAGGCATTAAAAAAGATTATGGAGGGAATCAGGAATGGAGAAATCAAGTAAATGTTCAAAGTTGCTACCTTACCATATCATTGCGGCAGCAGCTTCTGGCGATGTGGAAGCAATCAATGAGGTTTTGAAACATTACGAGGGGTATATTGCAGCTCTGTCTACAAGAAAGCTCTATGATGAGTGCGGGAATCCGCATTACTGTGTTGATGAAACTTTACGTCGCAGATTAGAAACAAAGTTGATTACGAAAATATTGGCTTTTGAAGTTGCATAGCAGGCGGTCAGCGGTGTCCCTTTCCATTCACTGATCGGTGCGTATGCACCCTGTACCTTGACAACTGAATATTGATTGCATACAGGACGTGAGGATATGCGGAGCCACTAGGCAGGTTCGCCAAGAGATACCTGCTCTTTTTGAGTGAACGTGAGGGAATGTTGAAACACTACATTGAAGCAAAGGTATGGAGCGAGAAGAATTTGGCAAAATGTGTAGCAGTTGCACAGGGCGATGAAGCATATCTGTGATAATGATACTTCCGGAGAGATCCGGTCAATTTGAATGACGGTGCAAGACCGATGTGGGCAGAGTAATGACCTGCCATCTGTATGGATTTTTTGTTGTCTGCTGATGAGAGATAGGAGCATGGGTTCCTGTTTGTCATGGGCAGATAAAGTGTTGCCTATTATGAGAAAGATGGAGGTGTTGAAAATAGATAATACAGAGGCAAAAGTGAAAGGAAAGATGGTTCCAATATGGAAGAAATATATGCTAACAGTTGACGAGGCTGTTCTGTATTTTGGAATTGGAGAAAAGAAGATAAGGATGTTAATTTCTGAGAACGTTGATTCTGATTATTGCTTTACTGTTCAGGTGGGGAATAAATCGTTGATTAATCGGCATAAATTTGAAGAATTTCTTAATCAAACCACTTCCTTGTAGGAATGAAAAATACAAAACTTTATCACTTTAAAGTGGTAAATGCCTCCCTGGTATGATATAATATGGTTGTCGTGCTAGGGCTTCTTCGTAGAAAGGAGCAAAGACGTTTGAGTGAAAGAAATCGCAATCAGAAAAGACGTGATAAAAAAGGACGTATTTTACGAAACGGAGAAAGCCAGCGAGCGGATGGAAGATATGCATTTGTTTATACAGACTGCTTTGGAAAACAGAAATTCCTTTACAGTTGGAAGTTGGAATCGACAGATCCTCTTCCGGTAGGAAGAAGACCTTGCCAGTCACTTAGAGAAAAGGAAAAAGTCATATTAAGGGATATAAATGATGGCATTACTCCTTATGGTGATAATTTGACAGTTCTTGAGTTGGTAAAAAAGTATATTGCTCAGAAGACTGGGGTTCGCCATAATACAGCTGCGAATTATAATTTTGTTATCAACATTATTAAGAAAGAGGAATTTGGAGCATTAAGGATTGATAAGGTAAAACTATTAGATGCAAAAGCATGGTTGATTAAGCTTCAGGCAGATGGTAGGGGATACAGCACCATTCATTCAGTTCGTGGAGTGGTAAGACCTGCTTTTCAAATGGCTGTAGATGATGATTTGATTCGTAAAAATCCGTTCGAGTTTCAACTATGTACAGTAGTTGTAAACGATAGTGTAACAAGAGAAGCCATAACCAGAAAACAAGAAAGAAAGTTCTTGGAATTTATTAAGAATGATGAGCATTATAAACGATACTATGATGGTATGTTTATCCTCTTTAAAACCGGACTTCGTATTTCAGAGTTCTGCGGATTGACACTTTCCGATATTGATTTTGAAGAAAAGCAAATCAGTGTAAATCATCAGCTTCAAAGAACCAGAGATATGAAGTATGTTATTGAAGATACCAAAACGTCAAGTGGAACCAGAATCATTCCTATGACTGAGGAAGTGTATGAATGTTTTAAGCGTATTGTTGAAAATCGTAAAAAGCCCAAGAAAGAACCTGTGATTGATGGATATAAGGGATTTCTGTTTTTAGATAAGAAGGATATGCCGGAAGTTGCTTTACATTGGGAAAAACATTTTGAGTGGGCATTGGCTAAGCATAATCGAATCTATAAAGAGCAGTTACCAAAAATCACGCCGCATGTTTGCAGGCATACCTACTGCAGCAATATGGCAAAAAGCGGGATGAATCCTAAAACGCTTCAGTATCTTATGGGACATTCGGACATTGGGGTAACATTGAATACATATACGCATCTGGGAGCAGAGGATGCCAGGGAAGAACTTGGCAAATATGCTAAGATGGCTTAAAAGATTAAGAAAATTGATACAACTAAAAGATAACCTAAGTGGAAAAAGTCTTTAGTAAAATGAGAAAATCGTGCTGTTTTACTAAGATTTTTACTAAATTTGGATGACAAAATATACGAATTTATGCCACGATATGCGACGAAAACGAAGAAAACAATCTATCACAGCAAATCGTATAAAGTGGCGTAAAATCAAGGAAAATCAGTATTTTCAAGGAGTTTTTAAGGCATGATAAAAATATTATTTGTGTGCCACGGCAACATCTGCCGTTCCCCCATGGCAGAATTCATCCTAAAGGACCTCGTCGCCAGACGAGGGCTCACCGACCGCTTCGAGATAGCTTCGGCTGCCACCAGCACCGAAGAAATCTGGAATGGCATTGGGAATCCGATTTACCCGCCGGCGCAGACGGAGCTTAAGAAGCATGGAATCGGGAATACGCCGGAGACTGATTTTCGGGGCAAGCGGGCGAGACAGTTGACAAAATCCGATTATGAGATTTATGATTACCTCATAGGGATGGACGAAAGCAATATCCGTGGAATCGAGCGGATAACCGGGCATCGTGGCGGTAAAATATCCATGCTGCTTTCCTTTGCCGGAGAGCAGGCAGCAATATCTGACCCATGGTATAGCAGCAGGTTCGATAAAACCTATGCGGATGTAACACGCGGATGCGAAGCATTCTTAGAATATCTCATAGAGCAGGGAGAAGTGTAGATGATAGAAATCTTATTTGGCGAAAGTGAAGGCGGAGCCATGAAGCTTGCGAAGAACTATCAGCAGCCGGATTATGAGGATGGACCAACCGCATGGCTTGGGGAAAAGCCGGACAAAGCCACCTTTGAAGACATGTTTGCAGGAGAAGCAGTTGGCGGAACTTCTGCGGAGGTCATTATACTGCCATTTATGTTGGACATTGGCAGCCTGAGGGAACCGCTGGATGGTACATATCGGAAGAAGATAATCTTAGAGCAGTATGGTGTCTATTGGAATGAGGATGAAAAAGAGAAGCGGGAAGAATTAGAGCAGGCAGTGGAAACCTATGGGAAAGAGCTGCAGCGGATGGAGCAGTTTGCAAAGCAGGGAGAATCTTTCCGTATCTGGTACAGCAACAAGCCTTATTCCCTGTGCGGACTCTGCCATGCAGTCAGTGTGCTGCGGAAATATGAATGTGCGATATCCGTGGTACGTCTGCCGGATTATGTAAGAGAAGAAGAGAATACGACAGTACGCTATTCTTCCTGGGGAGAAGTAGATGCCGGACAGTTTTATCGATTCCTCCCATTGGAAAAGGAACTTTCAGAGCATGAGCAGAAAGTATTTGCATCCAGATGGGACGAACTTAAAGAAGAGGATGCACCTCTTCGGGTTCTGATAAATGGCTGTCTGGTGGGCGTAAAAGAGGATTTTTATGATTTCTTGATTCGAAGAGAACTGCCGGAGGGCGAAATCATACAGGCAAGACTTATTGGAAATCTGTTGTTAAAATATCCCCTTGGAATCAGTGACAGTTGGTATATGAACCGCATCAAACATATGATTGAGACCGGAGAAATAAAAGTAGTGAAAGAGGCGGATGAAATTTTCCGCCGGAGCATCAGAAAGGAGCAGTAAGGAATGAACGAGATCATAAAAGCAATGGAGACAAGAAGAAGTATCAGAGGTTATAAGGAAGATATGGTGCCGGAAGAGCTGATTGCAGAAGTAGTGGAAGCCGGAACTTATGCGGCTACCGGAATGGGCAGGCAGTCACCGATTATACTTGCAGTTACCAATAAGGAAGTAAGAGACAGACTTTCCAAGGTAAATGCCAAGATTATGGGAACAACCGGCGATCCGTTTTATGGAGCACCGGTGGTACTGGTGGTGTTAGCAGATAAGAGCCGCCCAACCTATCTATATGATGGAAGCCTTGTCATGGGCAATCTGATGCTGGCAGCACATTCCTTAGGTCTTGGAAGCTGCTGGATTCACCGTGCAAAAGAAACTTTTGAGCGGGAAGAGGGAAAAGCAATTTTAAAGGAACTTGGCATTGAAGGAGATTACGAAGGCATTGGAAACTGTGTCATCGGCTATGCAAAAGAACCGGCAAAAGACGCCGCTCCGAGAAAAACAGATTATGTTCATTATATAAAATGAAATTGGATAATATAAAGGACATAGTGAAAAAATAGCATCAGATTTGTAAAAAATACTTGCAAAACAAAAAAAGCAGTGCTATCATAGTCAACAACTAGGAGATATAGTTGTAAAAGCTGGGAAAGAGACTCTTACTTTTAGAGGCCGACAGGAATACAGCGTCACCGACTGAGAGCGCTGTTTGGAAGAGAAAGCAAAGGGAACACTCTGGAGCCGACTGGCTGAATTACAGTAGGTCAGTACGTAGTGCACGTTACGCACGAAGAGAGGGAAGATGAAGCATTCATTTTCCAATGCGGGTGGTACCGCGGATAAGAAGATTATTCGCCCCGGAATACGAGTCAGTATTCCGGGGTTATTTTTATACTCCGGGCTGACAATCATATCAGAAAAGGAGTAGATAAGATGAGCAACATTTACAGAGACGTAACCTTAAATCAGGTAAGCGAAAACGACATTGGAAAGACACTTCGGGTAGCAGGCTGGGTAGAGAATATCCGTGACCATGGCGGCGTATCCTTTATTGATTTAAGAGATATGTATGCAGTAATGCAGATTGTAATCCGGGATGGAAAACTGTTAGAGGGAATCCGCAAGGAGCAGGCAGTTTCCATAGAAGGTCTGATTGAAAAAAGAGATGAAGAGACCTACAATCCAAAGATTCCGACCGGAACCATTGAATTAGAGGCAAAGAGCGTAGATATTTTAGGAGAGGTTTATACACAGCTTCCATTTGAAGTAATGACCAGTAGGGAAGTCCGCGAGGATGTCCGGTTGAAATACCGTTATCTGGATTTGAGAAACCAGAAAGTAAAAGACAATATTATTTTCCGTTCCAGGGTAATTTCATTCTTAAGAGAGAAAATGACAGAAATGGGATTCTTAGAGATTCAGACTCCGATTCTTTGCGCATCTTCTCCGGAGGGCGCAAGAGATTACATCGTGCCATCCAGAAAATACAAAGGAAAATTTTATGCATTGCCACAGGCACCACAGCAGTATAAACAGCTTCTGATGGTATCCGGATTTGATAAATATTTTCAGGTTGCACCATGTTTCCGTGATGAGGATGCAAGAGCAGACCGTTCACCGGGAGAGTTCTATCAGCTTGACTTTGAAATGAGCTTTGCAACCCAGGAAGATGTATTTAAGATTGGTGAAGAAGTACTTTCTGCAACCTTTGAGAAATTCGCACCGGAAGGCAGTAAAGTAACGAAAGCACCGTATCCAATCATCAGTTATAAGCAGGCAATGTTAGAGTTCGGAAGTGACAAACCGGACCTTCGGAACCCACTTCGTATCATCGATGTGACAGAGTTCTTCCAGAGATGTACCTTTAAGCCATTTATCGGAAAGACCGTAAGAGCCATCCGCGTACATGCAGAGATGTCCAAAGGTTTCCATGAGAAACTTTTGAAATTTGCAACCGGAATCGGAATGGGTGGATTAGGATATCTGGAAGTATTAGAAGAGGGAAGCTATAAGGGACCGATTGACAAATTTATCCCGGATGACATGAAAGAAGAATTCAGAAATCTGGCAGGTCTTGAAGTAGGAGATACCATTTTCTTCATGGCAGATAAAGAAGAGCGTGCCGCATATTATGCAGGCATGATTCGAAATGAATTAGGCGAGAAGCTGGATTTAATTGAGAAAGATGCATACCGTTTCTGTTATGTCAATGATTTCCCAATGTTCGAGCGTGACCCGGAGACCAAGAAAATCGGATTTACCCATAACCCATTCTCCATGCCACAGGGCGGCTTAGAGGCACTCAATACCATGAATCCACTGGACATCTTAGCATACCAGTACGATATCGTCTGCAACGGCGTGGAACTTTCCTCCGGTGCAGTCCGTAACCATGATATGCAGATTATGGAGAAAGCCTTTGAAATCGCAGGTTATGATAAAGAAGTGCTGAAAAATAAATTCGGAGCATTATACAATGCATTTCAGTTTGGAGCACCGCCACACGCAGGAATGGCTCCTGGCATTGACCGTATGATTATGTTACTGCGTAACGAGGATAACATCCGTGAAGTCATTGCTTATCCGATGAATGGAAATGCACAGGATTTGATGTGCGGAGCACCAAACGAAGTAACCGAGCAGCAGTTAAGAGAAGTTCATATCAAAGTACGTGATTAAGGAGGAAAAACAATGGCAAATGTGATTTCAGATGAAACCATGGAATACGTTGGAATCCTTGCAAAGCTTGAGCTTTCCGAAGAGGAAAAAGCAGCAGCAAAAAAAGACATGGAAAGCATGTTAGATTATATTGATAAATTAAATGAACTGGATACATCCGGTGTAGAACCGATGTCCCATGTATTTCCGGTGCATAATGTATTCCGGGAAGATGTAGTAACCAATGGTGACGGCGGCGAGGATACCCTTGCCAACGCGCCGGAGCGCAGAGATCGGGCATTTGTTGTACCAAAGACCGTAGATCAGTAAAGGAGGCGGCAGAAGATGAATTTATTATCACTGACAGCAGTAGAGCTTGGAAAAAAAATCAAAGCCCATGAAGTATCAGTAGAAGAAGCTACAAGAGCCGCCTTAGATGCCATTGCAGCAAGAGAGGATGCGGTACACAGTTTTGTTACCGTAGATGAAGAAGGTGCAATGAAGCGTGCGGCAGAAGTGCAGAAGCTCATTGATGACGGCACATTGACAGGACCGCTGGCGGGAGTTCCGGTTGCAATCAAAGATAATATGTGCACAAAAGGAATGCTGACCACCTGCAGTTCTAAAATTTTATATAACTTTATTCCGACTTATACCGCAGAAGCAGTATTAAATCTGGAAAAAGCCGGAGCAGTAATTCTTGGAAAGACCAACATGGATGAGTTTGCCATGGGAAGTACCACAGAGACCTCTGCTTTTGGAGAGACCAAAAATCCATGGAATACCGAGCATGTACCGGGCGGTTCATCCGGTGGAAGCTGTGCGGCAGTAGCAGCAGAAGAGTGCTTCTATGCATTGGGTTCTGATACCGGTGGATCCATCCGTCAGCCGAGTGCATTTTGTGGTGTCACAGGAATTAAGCCAACCTATGGAACCGTATCCCGATATGGACTGATTGCCTATGGTTCTTCTTTGGATCAGATAGGACCGGTTGCCAAAGATGTGACAGACTGCGCAACCATTTTAGAGACAATTACTTCCTATGATAAAAAGGATTCTACTTCCATTCAGAGAGAAGAGACCGATTTTACCAGTGCATTAGTCGATGATGTGAAAGGAATGAAAATCGGTATTCCAAGAGATTATTTTGGAGAAGGACTGGATGCAGAAGTAAAGGATGCTATTTTAGCAGCCGCTAAGAAATTAGAAGAAAAAGGTGCTATCGTAGAAGAGTTCGATTTGAGCCTGGTAGAATATGCAATCCCTGCTTACTATGTAATTGCAGATGCAGAAGCAAGCTCCAACCTTGCCCGTTTTGATGGCGTAAAATATGGCTATCGTACGAAAGACTACGAAGGACTTCACAACATGTATAAGAAATCCCGTTCCGAAGGCTTCGGAGCAGAAGTAAAACGTCGTATCATGTTAGGCTCCTTTGTTTTAAGTTCCGGTTATTATGATGCATATTATCTGAAAGCACTGCGTACGAAAGCATTGATTAAGCAGGCATTTGATAAAGCATTTGCAAAATATGATGTTATCTTAGGACCGGCAGCACCGACCACCGCTCCGAAGTTGGGAGAGTCCTTAAGCGACCCGCTGAAAATGTATTTAGGCGATATCTATACCGTATCGGTGAACTTGGCAGGACTTCCGGGAATCAGCCTGCCATGCGGCATCGACAGCAAGGGACTTCCGATTGGCATGCAGTTGATTGGAGACTGCTTCAAGGAGAAGAATATCATCCGTGCCGCTTATGCCTTTGAACAGACAAGACCATATCAGCACAGCCCGTTAGCAGCAGAATAGGAGGAAAGAAGATTATGAGTAAACAGTATGAAACCGTCATCGGACTGGAAGTCCATGTGGAACTGGCAACCAGGACCAAAATCTTCTGTGGCTGTTCTACTGCATTCGGAAGTGCGCCAAATACACACACCTGTCCGGTCTGTACCGGTATGCCGGGCTCTCTTCCGGTTTTAAATAAACAGGTGGTAGAATATGCCATGGCAGTAGGTGTTGCCATGAATTGTGAAATCAACCAGTATTGTAAATTTGACCGGAAGAACTATTTCTACCCGGACAATCCTCAGAACTATCAGATTTCCCAGCTTTATCTTCCAATCTGCCACGATGGCGGCATTGAGATTGAGACTTCAGAAGGAAAGAAAACCATTGGAATCCATGAGATTCATATGGAAGAGGATGCGGGAAAATTAGTCCATGATGACTGGGAAGATGTTTCCCTGGTGGACTATAACCGTTCCGGTGTGCCACTGATTGAGATTGTATCTGAGCCGGATATGCGTTCTGCAGAGGAAGTCATTGCTTATCTTGATAAATTAAGAATGATTGTGCAGTATCTTGGTGCATCCGACTGTAAGATGCAGGAAGGCTCCATGCGTGCAGATGTCAACTTATCTGTCCGTGAAGCAGGAGCAAAAGAATTTGGTACCCGTACCGAGATGAAAAATATCGGTTCCTTTAAAGCAATTGCAAGAGCCATTGAAGCAGAGACAGCAAGACAGATTGATTTGATTGAGTCTGGCGAAAAGGTGGTTCAGGAGACCAGACGCTGGAATGATGACCAGGGATATTCCTATGCCATGCGTTCCAAAGAGGATGCACAGGATTACCGTTATTTCCCGGAACCGGATTTGGTTCCAATCGTTATCAGTGATGAATGGTTACAGCGCATAAAAGACGGTCAGCCGGAGCTTCGCGAAGCAAAACGTCAGCGTTATCAGGATGAATTCGGCCTGCCGGAATATGATGCCAACATTTTAACATCTGCAAAGAAAATGGCAGATGTTTTTGAGGCAACAACCGCAATCTGCAATAAGCCAAAGAAAGTATCCAACTGGCTGATGGGTGAGACCATGCGAATCTTAAAGGAGCAGAATAAAGACCCGGAGGATATCGCATTTTCACCGGAAAATCTGGCAAAATTAATCGAGCTTACTGATGCCGGAACCATCAATGGCAATGTGGCAAAAGAAGTATTTGAGCAGATTTTTGCAGAGGATATCGACCCGGATAAATATGTAGAAGAGCATGGATTAAAGACTGTAAATGACGAAGGTGCATTACGTGATACCATTGCCAAAGTCATCGAAGAGAATCCACAGTCGGTAGAAGATTACCGCAATGGGAAAGAAAAGGCAATTGGCTTCTTAGTAGGTCAGACCATGAAAGCTATGAAGGGCAAAGCAAATCCTGGAATGGTAAATAAAATCTTAAAAGAACTGTTATAAGAGTTGTGATAAAGCTTTGAAAAGAGCATGACAGAATGTGTTTCGAAAGCATATTCAAATTTATAAAAAATCCTGCAGTATGGAAAGTATGTAAGAACAAACTTCCATATTGCAGGATTTTTTGTTTCCCGTTATGGAACCATATCTTTCTTTTGCTTATGTGCCGCCCGGATAAGATAGCATATGGTTCCCACTACAAATCCAAGACTAATCCACTGGGAAGTGGAGAGTGCTAAAAGATGGCCGCGGACGGCATCGTAACGTACATATTCTAACAGGAACCGGAGAATACCATAGACGATGAAATAAATGGCAATGATATGGGGATAAGATTTCTTTAAATCCAGCACAGCAAGTACAATCGCAAGAATCAGAAGACAGATTGCTTCTACTAACTGAACCGGAAACAGTGTTGTATCCGATGGTGCCAGAGAGCCTCCCGGAAACTGTACAGCAAAAGGACCGTCATATGGAGTACCATAACAGCAGCCGGCAAGAAAACAGCCGATGCGTCCGAAACCGTGAATCCATGGAATCAGATAAATCAGGTGTGTAATATAAGGCTTGCTGTTGATATGATGGAATTTTCCTGCAAAAAGAAAGCAGAGAAGTCCGCCAATGAGTCCACCATAGAATACAAATCCACTTGACATGATATAATTAAAATACTTGGGTTCTAAAAAACGGGACCAGTCAATCTCCCGATAAGAAATGATAAGATACAAAAGCTTGGCGCCTATAAAGGCGCCAAGTAATGTGTATGCTTCTAATATAAGAAAATCATCAAAAATCAACTTATATTTCTTAAGGGGGTAAAGTGCAAATACATTTGCAAGGATTACCCCAAGGGTAATCATAAGTCCGTATGATGGGATATGAAATCCCAGAATGTTAAGATAAATCGACATAGTATCACCCTTTTAAAAAGTCGGTTCTATTATAACAAACCTGCAGATGCAACGCATGCAACACATGCGATGTATAAAGCTAAGCCTAATACAAGACCGATGATAGAACATACAAGTCCACCGGTAGCGCATTTAGCCTGGTTCTTATGTCCGATAGCACCTAAGATAGTTCCTACAAGACCTAAGATTGCTCCAATCCAGCCGATAGTTCCAGCAGTGAATACATCGATAACGGTTGCAAATTTCGAAAAATAGTAAAAAATATCAAGTTTTGTCAGATGTGAAGATTTTATAAAATTATAGCTTCGAAGGTTGAGATTAAAACCAGCATGAATTATAATAAAAGCAATGTTTTAGAAGTATAAAACAGATTTGAGAGAATAGGAGAAACAGATATGGCAGAGAATGAAGACAAGAAGGAACTTGAAAATATAGATACAGTAGAAGAGACCAGGGAAGATACAACAGAAGAGAAGAAAGATGAATACGAGGAAATCTGTTATATCTGCCGCAGACCGGAAAGCGTTGCCGGTCAGATGATAAAGATTCCGAATAATATCTGCATTTGCAAAGACTGTATGCAGAGAACCTTTGACAGCATGAATAATTCCGGATTTCCAATGGGAGATTTTATGCAGAGCGGACAGATGCCGAATATCAGCATGATTAATCTTTCTGATTTACAGGGATTTATGCCGCAGAGCCAGAAGATCAAGAAAAAGAAAACCAAAGAGGAGAAAGCAGAAGCCCCGAAATTAGATATTAAGAAGATTCCGGCACCACATAAGATTAAAGCAAGCCTGGATGAATATGTGGTTGGACAGGAATATGCCAAGAAGGTAATGTCTGTGGCAGTTTACAATCACTATAAACGTGTGGCAACCGATACGATGGATGATATTGAAATCGAGAAATCCAATATGTTAATGATTGGACCGACCGGAAGTGGTAAGACTTATCTGGTGAAGACACTGGCAAGACTTCTGGATGTGCCGCTGGCAATTACAGATGCGACTTCCTTAACCGAGGCAGGTTATATCGGAGACGATATCGAAAGCGTTGTCAGTAAATTGCTTGCAGCTGCAGATAATGATGTAGAGCGGGCAGAGCATGGCATTATTTTCATTGATGAGATTGATAAAATTGCCAAGAAGAAGAACACCAACCAGCGTGATGTCAGCGGAGAATCCGTGCAGCAGGGAATGTTAAAGCTTCTTGAAGGAGCAGAAGTGGAAGTGCCGGTGGGAGCCAGCAGCAAGAATGCCATGGTTCCGATGGTTACCGTTAACACTAAGAATATTCTTTTTATCTGTGGTGGAGCTTTCCCGGATATTGAAGAGATTATCAAAGAACGTCTCAATAAGCAGGCATCCATTGGATTCCAGGCAGATTTAAAGGATAAATATGATAATGATGAGAATCTGTTACAGAAAGTAACGGTAGAAGATGTAAAGAAGTTTGGAATGATACCGGAATTTATCGGAAGACTTCCGATTCTCTTTACCCTGGAATCACTTACTGTTGATATGCTGGTCCGTATTCTAAAGGAGCCGAAAAATGCTATCATCAGGCAGTATCAGAAGCTTCTGGCATTAGACGAAGTCAATCTGGTATTTGAAGAGGATGCACTGCGGGCAATTGCAGAGAAAGCAAAGGAGAAGAAGGTCGGAGCAAGAGCACTCCGTTCTATTATCGAAGAATTTATGTTAGATATCATGTATGAGATTCCAAAGGACGAAAACATCGGCCAGGTAACGATTACAAGAGATTATATTGAGAAAAAGGGCGGTCCGCTTATCACTATGCGTGGAGTGGCAGCATTACCGGTAAACGAATAAAATAAAAGAAAATAAGTGCCGGAGCTTATATGGAAGATTGTAAAGACGCACCATACTCGGAAGAATATTACGACCTTCTGGTTTCCTATCTGAGCCTTGAAAATGAATATCTTCCGGAAGGCTGTATCCAGAATATTGATAAAGATTTTAATGTAGTCTATTTGCAGAGTGCAGGCTTGCCGAAGCTGGATATTGACCAGTATACCTATTCGGCAATTCCAAAATGTTTTACCATATTAGACGAAGAGGCATTGCAGGCAGGCGGAATCATAAGGGTACAGAGTCAGCCAAATCTTGCTTTGAGAGGGCAGGGTGTTCTGATTGGATTTGTGGATACCGGAATTGATTATCAGAATGAAGTATTCCGTAATTCTGATGGCAGCAGCCGTATACTAAGAATCTGGGATCAGAGCATTCGAAGTGAAGATACACCAGAGGGATTCCTCTATGGAACGGAATATACAAAAGAACAGATCGATATGGCATTGTTAACAGATGCACCTCTTCGGGTAGTACCTCACCGGGATGAAGAAGGACATGGTACCTTTATGGCAGGTCTTGCGGCAGGAAGCGAAAAACTTTCGGAGAAATTTGCCGGAGTAGCACCCTATGCACAGATTGCCATGGTAAAGCTGAAGCCGGCAAAGAAATATTTAAGGCGTTTTTATTATATTCCGGAAGGTGCAAAGGCTTATCAGGAAAATGATATTATGGCGGGGGTGGCATATCTGACCAGACTGGCGGAACGATATCGCCGCCCTCTGGTGATTTATCTTGGGCTTGGAAGCAATTCCGGGGATCACAGTGGAAACAGTGTGATTTCGTATTATCTTAATTATGTTTCCTTCAAGCGGAATACGGCAGTTGTGGTAGCAGCAGGGAATGAAGCTACTGCCAGACATCATTATTACGGAGAAGTTGCATTCGGGCAGCAGAGTGATGTGGTAGAAGTAGATGTGGAAGATGCAGTGGCGGGTTTCCATATTGAAATGTGGGCAAAGGCTCCGGAGCTTTATTCGGTGCGGATTATATCGCCAACGGGAGAGCGGACGGCAGGTGTCCGGGTGCAGCAGGATGGCAGAGAGGTATACCGTTTTGTATTTGAAAATACACAGGTTATCATTGATTACCACATTGTTGGCACTGCCACAGGAGATCAGCTTATTTATATCCGGTTTGACCGGCCCACCAGAGGCATCTGGACGATTGAGGTAAATGGCGATTACAGTATAGAAGGAAGATATCACATGTGGCTTCCGATTACCGGACTGATTGCCGGTGATATTTCTTTTATTCGTTCTAATCCGGATACGACAATTACCATGCCGGGAAATGCAGCTGCACCGATGACAGTAGGTGGATACAATGCAGGAAATGACAGTATTTATCTGAATTCCAGCAGAGGATACACTGCATCGGGACTGGTAAAGCCGGATTTTGCAGCACCGGGTGTCAATGTGATTGGACCGGCACCGGGCAACCGGTTTGAGGCAAGAAGTGGTACCAGCATTGCAGCGGCAATTACTGCAGGAGCTGCAGCACTGTATCTGGAATGGGCAGTAGAGCGTGGTTATAATACTGATATTACAAATGCAGAAATTAAAAATGATTTTATCCGCGGTGCGGTGCGGTTAGAAAGCAGAGTTTATCCGAACCGGGAATGGGGATATGGAACCTTAAATCTCTATCAGACCTTCGAACAGTTGCGCCGGACATAGGAGGTTCTTGTTTGCATAGAATAACTGCTTCTGTGGGATTCTATATAGAAAACACGAAGCAGGAGGGTAAAGATGAAGCAGGAACATGCAATTGATTTACGAAAGGCAGCCATTATCGGATGTGGGTTTGTCGGCTCTGCCACTGCATTTACACTGATGCAGAGCAAGCTCTTTTCCGAACTGGTTCTAATTGATGTGGATAAAGCAAGAGCGGAAGGAGAGGCCATGGATATCAGCCATGGAATGCCATTTGCCGCACCGATGAAAATATATGCCGGCAGTTATGATGACATTGTGGATGCCGACATTATTATCATTACGGCGGGAGCAAACCAGAAACCGGGAGAAACAAGGCTTGAGCTGGTAAAGAAAAATGTAGCCATTTACAAAAATATTATCCCGGAAATTGCTAACAGAAGGTGTCGTGGCATATTACTCATCGTATCGAATCCGGTGGATATACTGACGCTGGCAGCATTGAAATTATCCGGTTTTCCGGAAAACCGGGTAATCGGTTCCGGAACTGTATTGGATACTGCCCGGTTAAAAAATATGCTGGGAAAACAGCTTGGCATCGACAATCGTGGTGTGCATGCATTTATTGTAGGAGAACACGGAGACAGCGAGGTGGCGGTATTCAGTTCTGCCAACGTATCCGGTATTCCGTTGGAACAGATTTATAAGCTGCGTGGCTATGAGGAATATGAAAGTCATACGAAGCGTATATATGAAGAAGTAAAGAACAGTGCTTATGAAATCATAGAGCGTAAGCAGGCAACCTATTATGGGATTGCAATGGCGATTAAGCGGATTTGTGAATGTATTGTCCGGGATGAACATTCGGTGCTTCCGGTGTCCAGTCTGATGCATGGGCAATATGGCATTTCCGATATCGTGCTGAGCATGCCGGCAGTGGTGGATGCCGGTGGCGTGGAGCAGATTCTTCCGGTGTCATTAGACGAAGAAGAGCGGGCAAGGCTTCATGCGTCAGCAAAAGCACTGCGGGATGTGATTGCTGACATAGAATTATAGAGCAGGCGGAGCAGAAAGAGAGAAAGAAAAGGACAGAAGGAATCAGGCAGGACAAAAGAAGGAGGAGTTTCCATGAAATATTTATTACTGGTGGCATCCATTTTCGGGCTGGATGAAGGAATCAAGCAGCGGGTTGATAAGAAGGAGCCGTTGGGAAAAGAAAAAAGAGTTCCAAAGCTTCCGGTTGTAATTGAAAAATATTATAACAATGGAGCCGCATTGAACTTTCTGGCGAAGAAACCGAAAATTATGCTGGGGTTACACAGTGCATGCATGGCAGGACTGATGGCCATATATGGGTTTGTATTAAGAAGAGGAAATACAGGACTGAAAACCGGTATGAGTATGATGGTTGGCGGCGGATTAAGCAATCTCTGGGACAGAATTCATAAGAAGCATGTGGTGGATTATATCCGCTTTGATACACCGTGGAAACGCTTTTCAAGAATTGTATTTAATATTTCCGATTTCTTTATTTTTATCGGAGCAGCAGTTTCTATGTTGTTTGCTTACAGGTAAGAAAACGGGATTGCAGCCAACGGTAATAATACCGAAGGAAGCAATCCCATTTTTCTTAATCAAATTCGTTCGTTATATCTTAATCAACATAAAAAATCATTATTAAAAATCAAATTCTATATCTGAGAAAGGTACATTGAAAAACCTTGATTATTGCAACTATTTAATTACTGTTACGTTAGTTGCCTGAGGACCCTTGGCGCCTTCTGTTACGTCAAATTCTACTGCTGCGCCTTCTTCTAAGGATTTGTAACCATCCATGTTAAGTCCTGAGTAGTGTACGAATACATCATTACCTTCTGCATCAGAGATGAATCCGTAACCTTTCTGGTTATTAAACCATTTAACTGTACCGTTCATTATAGTACCTCCACAAAAATTATCTAGCCATATGGCTATGCTTAGAATAGCATAATTTATTTTAAAAGTAAAGAAAATTAGTTGATATCGGTATAGGGGATATCATGCCCGGCAAAAAATTTGCGTATCAGCATATCCCATTCCTGGTCGAAGGTGTGGTCTAAGGTAAAACTGCGGTAAGATACACCATTGGTACAGGAAAGAATACCATCCTGAAATTTGATGTTTAAGAAAACTCCATTCAAATCCTGGGTAGTCAGACCACTTTTACTTACTTCCAGAGTATTTTTAAGATTCTTTGGAGAAAGCTGAAAGATAAAGCGGAAATAGGAGGGGGTATGTTTTCCCTTGATCAGGGCGAAGCAGTTTTCACGCAGCATGCCAAAAGGCAGGCAGCTTAAACCGGTTAGTTCCAGTTCATTCAGTTCTTCCGGACTGTAGAAATCCGGTACAAGATGTCCGTCGATTTCATAGGAACCTTTTCCACGGATGGTAGCTTCTGATAATAAGAAGTGGTCAAATAAATCCGTGCGAAGTAATTTATTCATAAAATCCTTTACCTGTAAAAGTTGTATTGCAATCATAGTATCCTCCTCATTTTTAAAGTGTAACACAAACCGGATAGAAAAAACAGAGAAAGTATTGTAGAATGTCTATGAAAAGAAGCAGATCGAAAGGAAATGATATGAGAAAACAAAGATTATTAACCGGTATTGCAGGAATACTTATGGCGTTTCTGTTTACCGGCTGTAATACGTCATCCGTTGAAGAATGGGTAGATGAAGTAGTAGAAGATATCAATGGACAGATACCGGATAATACCTTGCTTCCGGTAGAGTCAGTTTCAGAGGAAAAATATGTATATGGCCAGCTTACGGAAGAAGAACAGCTTGTTTATGATGAGATGCTGGATGCTATTTTAAATCATCGGGAAGAGGTGGCAGTTGCTACATTAGATAAAGACGTACTGGCAAAAATGTATGAAGCAATTATGGCAGACTATGGCGGACTCTTCTGGGTGGATGGCTATTCCTATACGGAATATTCTAGGGCCGGTGTATTGACCGGGCTTAAGTTTGCACCGAAGTATACAATGGATGAAGCTGCAAGACAGGAGACACAGGCGGCAATTGATGAAAAGGTCGACGTACTGCTTGGCGGCATTTCATCCGAGGACAGTGATTACCAGAAAGCACGGTTTATATTTGATACGCTGGTGCGTACGGTAAATTATGACCTTAATGCAGAGAATAATCAGAATATCATCAGTGTATTTCTAGAGGGAAGAACGGTGTGCCAGGGCTATGCCTGTGCCACAAAATATCTGATGGATTTATTAGATATTCCATGTACGATAGTGACAGGAACTGCCAATGGAGAACCACATGCATGGAATCTCATCGAACTGGATGGAGCCTATTATTATATGGATACTACCTGGGGCAATCCAACCTCCAACAGTCCGGATGACTTCGGAGATGTAGCTGAAGTGGTAGATTATTGCTTTTTTACTGCAACTACAGAAGAGTTATTTCAGACCCACAGTCCCAATGTAAATTTTTCATTGCCGGAATGCAATTGCCTGGATGACAGTTATTTTGTGCAGGAAAATTGTTATTTTAAGGACTGGTATCCGGAAGACATCGGAGCATTATTTACAGAGCTTGACAGCCACCCTGTACAGATGAAGTTTGAGGATGAGGCAGTTTATGGGCAGGCACAGCAGTTTTTCATTGAAGAAGGGCATATCGGGGATTATTATACCGGGGATAGTTCCTTATTTTATATGAAAAATGAGACAATGCGGGTACTTACTTTCCTGAAAAAATAAAATATTTGTGAAATATTATAAAAATTTAAATATCCTCTTTTCAAAACGTAATATTTATGATAATATGACGTAGTAATGAAAACTACTTGTTATTACAAAGAAAAACATAACATATAATTTTAAACATTGCGTACATACTATAAGAGAGATGACTACGCAATCAGGAGGATAGAAAATGAGCTACAAAATCATAGTAGACAGCTGTGGAGAGTTATTTGATGATATGAAAGCAGATGGAAGATTCCAGTCTGTTCCGTTAGAGCTTGAGGTAGATGGATACCATGTGGTGGATGATGAATCCTTTGATCAACTGGAGTTTATTCGCAGGGTAAAGGAAAGCAGGCATAGCCCGAAGTCATCCTGCCCATCTCCACAGAGATATGTGGAAGCATATTTAGGAGAAGCAGAGCATGTATATGTAGTAACACTTTCCGGTAAATTAAGCGGTTCTTATAACAGTGCAGAGCTGGCAAAGAAGCTTTATTTAGAAGAACATAGGGCAAAACAGATTCATGTATTTGATTCCTGTTCCGCATCCATTGGAGAGACTCTGATTGCAGAAAAGATACAGGAATCAGAGGAAGCCGGAAAGAGCTTTGAAGAAGTGGTTGCTGAGACAGAAAAATATATTAAAGACCAGCAGACCTTCTTTGTATTAGAGACTTTAGAGACTCTGCGTAAAAACGGCAGACTCAGTAACCTGAAAGCCTGGGTTGCCGGGGCATTAAATATCAAGCCGGTAATGGGGGCCACGCCCGAGGGTACAATCTGTCAGCTGGGACAGGCAAGAGGAATGGCAAAGGCATTGGACTATATGGTTAATGAAATTGTAAAGAGAACGAAAGAGTGTGAAAAGAAGATTTTATCCATCGCACATTGCAATTGTCCGGAACGTGCAAAACAGGTAAAAGAAAAATTGGAAAAGCTGGCAAAATTTAAAGATATCAGAATTGTAGATACTGCAGGAGTCAGCACCATGTATGCCAATAATGGCGGTATTATTGTAGCAGTTTAAAAAATAGCAGATAAAAAGTGGATAAAAAAAGCAGAATCGGCGCAGGCTGGTTCTGCTTTTTTGCAGCCTGTATCCAGTAACAGCGGTAACAAAATGGAGCATCCGCATATAGTAATAACAGACGATTGCAAGGCAAGGAGGGATGAAATGCAAATCGCAATCATTGGAGCAGATGAAAGAACACCGGCATTAAAACGTTGTCTGATGGAATCAGGAATTGGAATCATAGAAATAACGGAGCAGAATATCCGGCAGCTGATGCAGTGTCAGATTATTGTATTACCGTTGCGGGCATTGGAGGAGGATGGCAGAATCAGAGGAAGCAGGGTAAAAATAGGAATGGTATTATCCTATGCAGCGGAGAGAAGTGTTATTTATGGAGGTTGTTTCCCGGAGGTTCTGACACGAAGACCATCAGGGCGGCGGATACGGCTGGTTGATTATATGGAAGATGAAGTCTTTAGAAATGAGAATGCCGGACTGACAGCAGAAGGCTGCCTTGTAGAAGCAATGACAAAGAGCAGGTGCTGCGTGAAAGGAAGAAACTGTCTGGTGGCAGGTTTTGGTTATTGTGGAAGAGCCATGGCAAAGCTGCTTTTATCTTTGGAAGCGGAAGTAACGGTTTATGATATAAAGGAAGATTGCCAGCGGGTGGCAATGGAAATGGGGTGTGGCTTGTGGCAGGAGAATGCAGAGGAGCAGAACTTTGAGTGGATTTTTTATATGGCAGATAAACCATGTCCAATAGACACTGTCTTAAAATGGTGCGATGAGAAAACATATCTATGGGATATTACAACCGGTGGCGGACTTCCGGCAGAGGAGTTAGAAGAAAATGGTATTCATGTGGAACATCTTACTGCCGTTCCTGGAAGAATACTGACAGAAAGTGCAGGAATCATTCTTGCACGGATGATAGAAAGAGGAGCAGCAGATTATGGAAGAGTATAAGCTTACATTAGGACTTGGAATTACCGGCTCTTTCTGCACTTTTGGGAAGATACTCCGGACGACAGAAGCACTGGTGCAAAAAGGAATAAAAGTTATTCCGGTATACTCCAGACATGCAGGAACTTTGGATACCAGATTTATGACAGCGGAAGTATTTCAAAACAGAATGCAGGAGATTACAGGAGAAAGGGGAATTCAAAGTATCGTGCAGGCAGAAACCATCGGTCCGTCAGGACTTTTT
Source organism: Roseburia sp. OM04-10BH (assembly GCF_003462605.1). Classification (NCBI taxonomy): domain Bacteria; kingdom Bacillati; phylum Bacillota; class Clostridia; order Lachnospirales; family Lachnospiraceae; genus Roseburia; species Roseburia sp. OM04-10BH. The sequence continues at coordinate 222,190 of NZ_QTZI01000002.1, read as the reverse complement.
GATGTGATGGCAATTGCACCATGTACCGGAAATACCATGGCAAAGCTGCAGCAGGGCATTGTAGATACTGCAGTGCTTATGGCAGCCAAAGCGCATCTTAGAAATGAAAAACCGTTGGTGCTGGCAATTTCTACCAATGATGCTTTGTCCATGAATCTTAGAAATATTGGACTGCTGATGAATATGAAGCATATCTATTTTGTGCCTTTCCGGCAGGATGATTATCAGAAGAAACCCCATTCTCTGGTGGCGGATTTTAACCGGTTAGAGGAGACTATTGCTGCAGCCATGAAAGAAAAACAGCTGCAGCCGGTGGTGCTGTCTCCGATGCCGGTAGATTATAAATGAAGGTCAATCTTATATTCACTGAGCCAGTAATGAATCTGCAGGAGATAAGCAATCATCTGAGGACCTGCCATAAGCTGGCCATACCATGGTTTGCCATAGTCTCCTTCCTGATTTAAGAATTGCATAGTCTTTTCTTTATCAATCAGTGCAAGAAGGGGACTTTCCCCGGTGGTCAGCAGCACACTCAGACGCTGACGCAGGAGCTGTTCATAGTAAGGATGGTAGGTCTTAGGATAAGGACTTTTCTTGCGGAAAGTAATGGTGTCCGGAAGATAGTTTTTTGCACACTGCCGCAAAAGGTTTTTCACAAGACCATCTTTGGCCTTCATTTCCCATGGCACATTAAAGACATAGGAAACCAGGTTTTTATCTGCAAAAGGAACGCGGGCTTCCAGACCGGAGAACATACTGGTGCGGTCCATGCGGTTTAGCAGAGTCTGCATAAAGTAGCGGATGTTAAGATAGGAAATACGCCGGCGGCTGCATTCCGTATCATTGTCCGATGGCAGAATATCGACCTCTGCAATGGCATTTTCATAAGAACTTTGCACATAGGAATCTAAGGACAGTGCATCTGCAATTTCGTCTTTTAAGAAGGACTTGCGGAAAGACAAATCCGGTGTCCATGGAAACGTGTTGCAGGAAAGAAAATTCTTCCGGTGAAACCACGGATAGCCGCCGAAAACTTCATCGGCACATTCTCCGGTCAGGACTACCTTATGCTGCTTACTGACTTCCCGGCAGAAGAAGAGCAGGGATGAGTCAACGTCAGCCATACATGGAAGGTCATGGGCTTTCATGGAAGCAAAAAGTAAGTCAGCCTGGGAGCGGTTGTCACAGGTCAGATATTGATGCTCACTCTTAAGATAGTCTTTCATAATATCCACAAAGGGACGGTCTTCGGAGGGCTGAAAATCATTTGCCTTAAAGTAACGGGAATTATCTGTAAAGTCAAAGGAATAGGTAGAAAGAGTCTGCCCTTCTTTTCTTAATTCTTCCGCACAGACCGAAGAGACAAGACTGGAATCCAACCCGCCGGAAAGAAAGGTGCAGATAGGAACATCGGAAACCATCTGCCGGCGGATGGACTGTAACAGCAGCTCTTTTGTGTGGACAACAGTTTCTTCATAGCTGTCTGTATGTGGATGGCTTTCTAATCGGAAGTAACAGTAATCTTTCAGTCCGGAAGCACTGAAAGTGAGGTAATGTCCCGGCAGACATTCTGTCATATGCTCATAAACTGCGTTGCCGGGGTTCCTGGCAGGACCAAGACCAAAGATTTCGGAGAGTCCTGTTTTATTTACCGAAGGGATGCAGCCGGGATAACAGAAAATTCCCTTCGGCTCGGAAGAAAAGATAAGTGTGTCATGAAAAAGCCGGTAAAAGAGCGGCTTTACACCAAAGGCATCCCGGAAGAGATAGAGAAGCTGATGAGCCTCATCATAAATGGCAAAAGCGAAAATACCATTCATTTTCCGGACAAAGGACGGTCCTTCAAAAAGAAATCCATTTAAAATGACTTCTGTATCGGAATGAGTACGAAAGGTCATGCCATGGGAAACCAGTTCCTCACGGAGTTCTTTCGTATTATAAAGTTCTCCATTATAGACGATGGTGAAGTCTGCGTCACAATAATGTCTGGTCATAGGCTGAAGCCCACCATGAGGATCAATAATGGCAAGCCGGGTGTGGGAAAACCCTGTATGAGAGGTTAAATAAATACCATGGGAGTCCGGCCCGCGGTGATAAAGTGCGTCACTCATATCAGATAGAATGTTACGATAATAAGGCTCCCTTTCTAAAAAATCAGTATGTAAATTACAAAAACCGGAAATACCGCACATAGCAATTCTCAATTCATTTTTTGTAGTAATCTATGCATTTCCCTAAATAAAAAGTACAAAAAAAAGAGAGATTTATGAAAGAGAGGAAGCATTTTCTGGGTGCAAAGCACAGGTAAGGAGTTGCCGGCAGTAAGTTGTGTGGGTTATAATAAAAAAAATGAAACTATTTTTCCGGCTGGAACGTCTAATTTACAGAAAGCAAAGGTTGAAAGGCTTTCTTTGCATATGCAGGTTTTCGGAAAGAGAAGAGGAAACAGGAATGAAGAAAAGAGGAATCGCAAAAGCGGTGGAGCAGGAAATCCTTGCATCCTATGAACAGCTTTACCGGCTGGCAATTACCTATGTAAAGAACGAACAGGACGCAATGGATGTAGTGCAGGAAAGTGCATATAAGGCAATGAAAAATGCCGGTCAGGTGAAGGAAGAAACCTATATTAAGACCTGGCTCTGGCGGATTGTTATAAATACGTCACTGGATATGTGCAAGAAACAGAAGCGTATCGTAAGTGGAGTATTTATCCCGGAAGAAGCAAAAGAAGATGTATACAAAGACTGGGATATGCTGGCAGCGTTGGAAGAATTAGAAGAACGGGAAAGAACCATTGTGATATTAAAATATTTTGAAGAATGGAAAATAGATGATATTGCAGATCTTCTGAAAGAAAATCCAAACACCGTAAAATCAATCCTGTATCGCAGCTTAAAGAAATTAAAGATAAAGATGTCCAGGGAGGAAATAGCATGAACCATGAGAAAATAGACAGGATGAAGCAGGAATATGAGCAGATAGAAGTCCCGGAAGCATTGAAAACGCAGGTGGAAGCCGGAATCAGAAAAGGAAAGAGGGAGACCCAGAAAGGCAGTATCCGCTTTTTAAAAGGAGCAGCAACGGTAGCGGCAGCTATGGTTGCACTGGTGATTTCGGTAAATGTAAGCCCGACAATAGCCCATGCCATGGAAGAGGTTCCATTACTTGGCACAATTGTAAAGGTAGTGAACTTTTCTACATATTCTGATGTACAGGATGATAAGAATATGGAAGCAAATATAGACATTCCCCAGGTGGCAGTGACAAATCAGGATGGGGAAGTATTATCGGATGAGACGGACGAGCTGAATCAGGAAGTGAAAAAGTATGCCGGTGGTATTATTAAGTCTTATCAGTCTGATGTAGCTTCCATTGAAGATGGTGAGAATGGTAATGAGGCAGTGAATTCGTCTTATCAGGTAGTGACAGATAACGACCGGCTGTTTGCTTTAAGAATTGATACTTCCATTGTAATGGCAGGATCGAACCAGTATACGAAAATCTATAATATAGATAAGAAAACCGGAAATACCATTACATTAAATGATTTATTTCAGAAGGATTCCGATTATCTGGACCGGATTTCAGAGGAAATAGAAAAGCAGATGAAGGAAAATATGGAAAAAGACAGTAACCTGCAATACTTCTTAGACAAGGATGTAGATGGCTACAGCTTTGATGGAATTAAGAATGATGTAAATTTCTATGTCAACAAAGAAGGAGAGTTGACCATTGTTTTTGATAAATATGAAGTAGCACCGGGTTATATGGGAATTGTAGAATTTACGATTCCGACCAGTGTGGTTTCTGATATTATAAAGGACGGATATCTGCAATAATATGACAAAGATGGTGCGTACTAGGCATTTATAGTAATCGAAAACTCCCCCGGATATTGGAAGAAATTTCAATATCCGGGGGAGTTCTTATGCTATATCATGAGATACTTTTATTTCTTGAAGTTAGCTCTCTTTCTTAAGGTCGGGTCAAGAATACGTTTACGGATACGTAAGGATTCCGGAGTAACCTCTAAGAGCTCGTCAACATCGATAAAGTCTAATGCCTGCTCTAAGGAAAGTATCTTCGGTGGAACTAGGGTCAGAGCTTCGTCTGCGGAAGAAGAACGTGTATTGGTTAAGTGTTTCTTCTTGCATACGTTTAATTCAATGTCTTCCGGTTTAGAGGAAGAACCGATGACCATACCGGAGTAAACCTTTACACCGGCTCCAATGAAGAGAGTACCACGTTCCTGAGCGGAGAACAGACCGTAAGTTACGGATTCGCCGGATTCGAAAGCAATCAGGGAACCAAGTTTACGATAAGCAATATCTCCCTTGTATGGAGCATAGCCATTGAAAATGGTATTGATGATACCATTTCCTTTGGTGTCGGTTAAGAAGTCTCCACGGTAACCGATAAGACCACGGGATGGAATGTTAAATTCCATACGGGTATAGCCGCCGCTGATTGGACGCATATCAACCATCTCACCTTTACGCTGGCTTAATTTATCAATAACAGTACCGGTGAATTCATCCGGAACGTCAACATAAGCTAATTCCATAGGCTCTAATTTCTTGCCGTTTTCATCAGTGTGGTAAAGAACTTCAGCCTTGCTGACTGCAAATTCATAACCTTCACGACGCATATTTTCGATTAATACGGAAAGATGTAACTCACCACGTCCGGAAACCTTGAAGCAGTCTGCACTGTCGGTTTCTTCTACACGAAGGCTGACATCCGTATTTAACTCACGGAACAGTCTGTCTCTTAAGTGACGGGAAGTAATGAATTTACCTTCCTGTCCTGCAAGCGGGCTGTCGTTGACCATGAAATTCATGGAAAGAGTAGGCTCGGAAATCTTCTGGAAAGGAATGGCAACTGGGTTGTCTGTTGCACAGATGGTATCACCGATATGGATGTCTGCAATACCGGAAATAGCAACGATAGAACCGATTTTCGCTTCCTTTACTTCTACTTTATTCAGACCATCAAATTCGTATAATTTGCTGATTTTGACTTTTTTCTGTTTGTCAGGCTCGTGGTGGTTTACTACGATAGCATCCTGATTTACCTTTAAGACACCGTTGTCTACTTTACCAACACCGATTCGTCCAACGTATTCATTATAATCAATGGTACTGATAAGAACCTGGGTGTTTGCATCCGGGTCACCGGTAGGCGCCGGAATGTAGTCGATAATGGTTTCGAATAAAGGAGTCATATCCTTGCGCTCATCATTTAAATTTCTCATGGCGTATCCATCTCTTGCAGAAGCGAAGATGAATGGGCAGTCTAACTGTTCGTCAGAAGCATCTAAATCCATGAAAAGCTCTAATACTTCATCAATAACTTCTTCCGGTCTTGCTTCTGGACGGTCAATTTTATTGATACATACAATAACCGGCAGATTCAGTTCCAGTGCTTTCATAAGAACGAATTTGGTCTGTGGCATAGCACCTTCAAATGCATCTACCACAAGAATAACACCGTTTACCATTTTCAGAACTCGTTCAACCTCGCCACCGAAGTCGGCATGGCCAGGAGTATCAATGATATTGATTTTTACATCTTTGTAGAATACAGCGGTATTCTTAGAAAGAATGGTAATACCACGTTCACGCTCAATATCATTGGAATCCATGACACGTTCCTGGACTTCCTGATTGGCACGGAATACACCACTCTGTTTCAACAGCTCATCGACCAGAGTAGTTTTACCGTGGTCAACGTGGGCGATGATAGCTATGTTTCTAATATCGTCTCTTGTTGTTTTCATATAAAATCCTTCCTTCTATCAGTGCATAAAATTCAGTTTCTTCTTATATATAATGCCTGTCCATAAATGACCGGCGTTTTTATTCTATCACATATTGAAAAATACGCAAGTATTTCTTTCTTTACAGAAAATTGCTTTCCTGTAAAGAAAAAAACGCTCCGCGAGGATGCGCACTGCGGCGTATAAGGTAGATGTCGCAAGCGACCGCCGCAGGCGCAAGAATGTGCCAAGGCACATTCTTTGTTCAAGGACACAGCACATATGCATGGAAAAGTGGCTTTATGCATAATATATCCAAAATGTTATCGACAGATTTTGATGAGTTTCATCTCATTGGAATGGTACTGTAAAAACGTTCGAAAACACACTAAATAAAGGAGAAAGATTCATGGCAGATAAGATTTTAGAAAACAACCAGGTATCCATTGTAGGGGAGATTATTTCCGATTTCCAATACAGTCATGAAGTGTATGGGGAAGGCTTTTATATGGTGGAGGTAGCGGTCAGCAGATTAAGTAATTTTTCCGACTACATTCCATTGATGATTTCAGAGCGTCTGATTGACACTTCGCAGAGTTACATAGGACAGAAGGTATATGTGACCGGACAGTTCCGTTCCTATAACAGACATGAGGAACTTAAGAACCGGCTGGTTCTCTCCGTATTCGTCCGGGAGATTGAGTTTATTGAAGAAGAGACAGAGGAGATGAAGAGCAACCAGATTCTTCTTGATGGCTATATCTGTAAAGACCCGATTTACCGTAAGACTCCTCTTGGAAGAGAGATTGCAGACCTGTTGGTGGCGGTAAACCGTTCCTATGGGAAATCGGACTATATCCCATGCATCTGCTGGGGAAGAAATGCAAGATTTGCCGCAAGATTTGAGGTGGGTGTACATGTGCAGATCTGGGGCAGAATCCAGAGCAGGGAGTATGTCAAACGCTTAAATGAGGATGAGGTAGAGAAGCGTACCGCCTATGAAGTATCCGTAAGCAAAATTGAATATATGGAATAAAATAGTAGAAATAAAGAATAATTGAGAAAGCATGAAACATACAGACATTGCTTTTTATTGGAAATTGTGGTATCGTAAGTAAATCTGGGATAAAGAGTCCCTGTAAGAATTGGCATGGAGGTTTGTCATGGAAAAGGGTTCCGTACAGATTTATTATGGTGCAGGTCGTGGAAAGACCAATGCTGCACTGGGCAATGCGTTGCGGGCAGCCGGAGAGAATAAGAGTGTAATTATTATCCAGTTTTTAAAAGGAAAAACAGATGATCAGATTGCTTATATGAAGCAGTTAGAACCGGAAATCAAGGTATTCCGTTTTGAAAAATCAGAAGAGAATTATGATGAACTGCCGGAAGAAAGACAGGCAGAAGAGAAACTCAATATGAAAAACGGACTGAATTTTGCCAAGAAAGTGCTGGTTACCGGTGAATGCAATGTACTGATTCTGGATGAAGTTCTGGGCCTTATAGATGCCGGAGTAATTTCGTCGGAAGAATTAGAAGCTGTTTTAAAAGCAAAGATGGATGAAACAGAGGTTATTATGACCGGAAGGGTATTAGAAGAATCCATTCGCAGCTATGCAGATGAGATTTATAAGATTACTGCGGAAAAATAAGAAAGAAAATGTAAAATGTCTGCATAGGACGTTGACAGATAGTAGCAGTGGTGCTATATTGAGGTAAGAAATTTAATATATGAAGGTAGAGGTTGCGTGAGACAAGAGTACTTGGTCGGATATGGCAGACATAGAAGAAGACATAAGGAAAGGGGAACACGCCGAAAGGTTATTTTTCCTGCAAAGAATAATCTTGGGCATGGATTGAAGAAGTTCATGACTGTCATCTTGTAATAAGATGGGGCGCTATCGGTATGATCCATATTATTTCAAATGGAATATGAGCCGGCTCCTGGTGAGTCGGTTTTTTTAATACATATAATGTGGGCAAAACAAACGATATCTTCATACAATAAATAAGATACTTATAAAGTGGAGGAAAAAGAACATGTCTATTTACAAAGGTTCCGGAGTTGCAATTGTAACCCCAATGAAAGCAAATGAAGAAGTTAACTATGACAAATTAGCAGAATTAATTGAAGAACAGATTTCTGAAGGTACAGACTGTATCGTAATCGCAGGAACAACCGGAGAGAGTTCTACCTTATCCATGGAAGAACATCACAAAGTAATCTGTGCAGCAGTAGAATTTGCCAAACACAGAGTTCCGGTAGTAGCAGGAACCGGTTCTAACTCAACGGAGACAGCAATCCAGTTGACCCAAGAAGCAGAAGAAGCAGGAGCAGACGGAGCACTTATCGTAACTCCATATTATAATAAGGCAACACAGAAAGGTTTAATCGGACATTATTCTAAGATTGCACAGGAAACAAGACTTCCGATTATTATGTATAATGTACCGGGAAGAACCGGATGTAACCTTCTGCCGGAGACAGTTGCAGAATTATTCCGCACCCAGGAAAATATTGTTGGATTAAAAGAAGCAACCGGTAACCTTGCACAGGCATCTAAGACCATGTACTTAACCGATGGAAAGCTTGATTTATATTCCGGAGAAGACGGACTGGTTGTACCACTTATGTCCATTGGCGGAATCGGAGTAATTTCCGTATGGGCAAACCTTGCTCCGGCAAAAGTGCATAATATGTGTGAAAGCTTCTTCAAAGGCGACCTTGCAACAGCAAATCAGTTACAGAGAGAAGCCCTTCCATTGATTGATGCATTATTCTGTGAAGTAAACCCGATTCCGGTAAAAGAAGCATTAAATCTTATGGGCAAGAACGTCGGACCGCTTCGTTCCCCGCTTTGCGAGATGGAGCCAGCCAATAAGGAGAGACTGATTCAGGCAATGCGTACATATGGATTAAAATTAGTATAAGAAACTGGAGATGATAGAGATGACAAAAGTAATCATGCATGGCTGTAATGGAAAAATGGGTCAGGTAATAACCGGCCTGATTGCGCAGGACGAAGATGTGAAAATTGTAGCCGGAATTGATACCTATGATGAAAAGAAAAATGATTATCCGGTATATAAGACCATCCGGGAATGCCAGATTGCAGCAGATGTTGTGATTGATTTTTCAAATGCGAAGGCAGTAGATGAACTGTTAAATTACTGTGGCGAGAAGAAGCTTCCGCTGGTACTTTGCACCACCGGTTTATCCGAAGACCAGCTGGCGAAAGTTACTGAGACCAGCAAAGAGACTGCAATTTTAAAATCTGCCAATATGTCACTTGGAATCAATACCTTAATGGATTTATTGCAGACTGCTATAAAGAAGCTTGCACCTGCCGGCTTTGATGTGGAAATCGTAGAGAAACATCATAACCAGAAGCTGGATGCGCCGAGTGGAACTGCTCTTGCATTAGCAGATGCCATGAATGAAGCTATGGACAATACCTATTCCTATAAATTAGACAGGAGCAGTGAGCGGAAGAAGAGAGATGCAAAAGAAATCGGTATTCAGGCAGTCCGTGGAGGAAGCATTGTTGGTGAACATGAAGTAATCTTCGCAGGAACTGATGAAGTGATTGAATTTAAGCATACGGCATATTCTAAGGCAATCTTTGGGAAAGGAGCTGTAGAAGCAGCAAAGTTCTTAAAGGGAAAACCTGCCGGAATGTATGATATGCATGATGTAATCCGTGCAGAGTAGAGTTGGGCACGCATATAATTACAAAATAAGAAATCCCCGGTATCATATCCGAAAAAGATATGATACCGGGGATTTAATATTTACGCATAGTTCATTTTACAATAACTGGATACCTGCATCTGCTGCAGCCTTGCACATGTCTTCCGGCCAGAGAGAAGACTGGACTTCTCCGATATGGGCCTTACGAAGGAAGAACATACAGATACGGGACTGTCCGATTCCTCCACCGATGGTATATGGAAGTTTGCCATCAATGATTGCTTTCTGGAAAGGAAGCTTAGCACGTTCCGGGCAGCCTGCTTTATCAAGCTGTGAGAGCAGTGCAACCTTGTCTACACGGATTCCCATGGAAGATAATTCCAGTGCAATATCAAGGACAGGATAGTATACTAAGATGTCGGCATTTAAAGACCAGTCATCGTAGTCCGGGGCACGTCCGTCATGACGCTCGCCGGATTCTAAGACATCACCAATCTGTAAGATGCAGACAGCACCCTTTGCCTTGGTTATGTAATATTCACGCTCCTTTGGAGTATTTTCAGGGAACATATCCTCTAATTCCTGAGTGGTAATGAAGAAGATATCATGCGGAAGAATCTCTTCAATATAATCGTACTGGATAGCCATATATTTTTCTGTTTTACGAAGACATTTGTATACAGTACGGACAGTATCTTTTAAAGTTTCCATGCTGCGGTCTTTCTTTGCAATGACTTTTTCCCAGTCCCACTGGTCTACGAAGATAGAGTGGATATTATCTGCAATCTCATCGCGGCGGATAGCATTCATATCGGTGTAAAGACCTTCGCCCTCTTTGAAATCATAATGCTTTAAGGCATAACGTTTCCATTTAGCAAGAGAGTGAACAACTTCTGCTTTACGCTCATTCTGTTCTTTGATGGTGAACGTAACCGGACGCTCCACACCATTTAAGTTATCATTTAATCCGGAATCAGGGTCAACGAAAAGTGGTGCTGAAACACGGGAAAGGTTTAAACGCAGGGAAAGCAGATTCTGGAAGAAATCTTTCACTGTTTTAATCGCAATCTGTGTATCATGCAGGTTAAGTTGAGACTGATAATTTTTTGGTATAATCAGATGTTCCATAATAGCTCCTTTTTCATTTTAGTCTGCAATTATTATAGCACAGCAATCCGAGTTTGCAATGGATTATTTGTTTAAAAAAGAGTACAGAAGCGGATATAATTTATCACTGTGTTCAATATAACTTCCATGACCTTCTCCCGGAACAATAACCAGAGTGGCATGCTCAATATTTTCTGCAATCTTTTTTGTAACCTTTTTCTTGATTAAATCTTTTTCACCGGCTAAGACAAGGGTTGGAATCTTGATTTTATGTAAGTCCACCGGCTGGATATCTGGCTCATTGAGCATCATTGTGGAAAAAGGATTCGGATTCTTTTTGCATTCCCTGCGGATGCGGCGGTAGTCTCTTCCTTTGATGTCCTTTGGCGTCAGGTTTGCACCGCTGATCATAAGCTTGGAGAGCTTATCCGGGTATTTCGAAGCTAAGAGAAGTCCGACGATACCGCCGTCACTGAAACCATAAAAGAGAGGGGCCTTTAATTCTAAGGCATCAATAAAAGCTGCCATGTCGTCTGCCATATCCATGTAATGAAGTTCTTTTGGAGAAGCAGAAAGACCATGACCTCTGGAATCGATGGCATAAACGGTGTAATGTTCGGCAAGCTCCGGAATCAGTACATCAAAAATTTCGTGGGTTTCGCCATTTCCATGCACCAGCAGGAAAGGCTGCCCTTCGCCATATTTTTCATAATAGAGAATCTGACCATTTAATTGAATATACATAATGATTATCGTCCTTTAAAATTGATTATTTTGTCATTCTATTTTATAGTAAAGGTAATTCAACTTTTTTAGTGTAGCATTTTATAAAGGAGAAAACAAGATGGAGACAGAACATGTTATGCATACTTTTGCCCCGGTATACGATAAAAAATCCAGAGTATTAATCTTAGGCACGTTCCCGTCGGTCAAGTCGAGAGAGAACCGGTTTTACTACGGCCATCCGAGAAACCGCTTCTGGAAAGTAACGGCGGCAGTATGCGGCTGTGAGGTCCCGGAGACGATAGAAGAAAAGAAGGCATTTCTTCTTGAAAATCATATTGCTATCTGGGATGTTATTGCATCCTGCGACATAGCAGGATCTTCAGACAGCAGCATAACAAATGTTGTGGCAAATGATATTGAACGGCTGTTAACGGAGGCTCCCATCGAGGCTGTTTTCCTAAATGGCGCAAAAGCATACGAATTATTTATGAAATACTGTTCCTGTAAGGATAAGGCAGAAATCTGCAAGCTGCCGTCCACCAGTCCTGCCAATGCTGCATGGAGTCTGGAGCGGCTGATAGAAGAATGGAAGAAAATCAGGAGATAGGATGAAATGTATACAGACAGACAGTTAAAGATTATAGCGATCTTAAAAAGCGCAGATGACTGGATGAGCGGTTCCCTTCTGCGGGAAAATATCGGGGTGAGCAGCAGGACACTGCAGATGGATATTAGGGCAATCAATGAGAAACAGTCAGGAGAGCCTCTGATACAGTCTAATAATCGGCTGGGGTATCTTTTGAAAAATAAGATTGCATTAGAGCAGGAACAGAAAAGTTACGGACAGGAGAACTATGTGCATTCCAAGCAGATTATTACTTTGCTGCTGTTTGAAAAGGAGTATACCAGTATTGGAACGATTTCTGAGCGATTATTTTTTTCCCGGTCATCTGTAACTTCTGACCTGCCGCAGGTAAAGCGGATTATAAGCCGCACGCCGGGGGCAAATCTTTTGGTATCCGGACAATATGGACTTAAGATTCAGGCATCGGAGAATGTAAAGAGAATCATGTGCATGAAGACCATGCAGAGCAGACAGGATTATCATATGTTGTTTTCGGAAGAAGAGATGGAGCAGTTTGCAGAAAATCAGAAGAAGTTACAGGCAGTGCTGGCAGAAATATTTACCAGAAATCAGTTTATCGTATCAGGAGAAGCCTATCATGATTTTGCACGTTATCTGGCAGTGTGCATGATGCGAAGCCGGATGGGATTTTTAGTAACAGAAGGGGAGGACGGCAGCAACTGCCCGGGCAGACTGGCAATGGAGCTGGTGGAAGAGATAGAGAAAGTCTGCGGATATCATTTTCAGGAAATGGAAATGCAGAATGTAGAGGCACGCTTAAAGGAATTGAATATGGTCTGTAAGGAGACGGACATTCAACTGGATATGCTGCAGAAATTGGAAGAATTTATCCAGCGGGTGCAGGAGGAAACCGGACTTAAATTGCAGGTGGAGCGGGACCTTTTAGAGGTTTTATCAGACCATGTGTCAAGAATGGAACTCCGGATTCAGAATGGACGTAATAATATCGGTAATCATACCAAAGAAATGGCGAAGCGGTATCCGCTGGAAATGCATCTTTTAAGAACTTGTTTAAGTCCTGTTTTAAATACAGAGATTCCGGATGCGGAAATGGGCTATCTGGTGCTTTATTTTGCATCAGCCATTGAACGCAACAGAAGAAAGCCGGATATTTTATTTATCAGTGACCAGAGTGCCAGCAGCATTTATAATGTGCAGAATAAATTAAAAGGCTTCTTAGGGGAGCGGATCAGTGAGATAACAGTTATCCCGGAATATTTATTTGAACAGAGAATGGAGCGGTATTGCAGGAATTACCAGCTTCGGATTACATCGGAAAAGGAGCTGGTATTAAAGGATGCTTCCTTTACTTATCTCGACCTTTTTGCAGACAATGAGCAGATTATGCGGCTGGGGAGAAATGTTGATAAGCTTGAAAATAACTACTGGAAGGAAAAGGAAGAAAAGCTCCGGAAAAAATATGGCACAAAGGACAGTCTGTATCTGATAGAAGAAGTGGCAGACTTTGATGATTTAAAGAAAAGAATCGGCTATGAATATCAGGAACAGAAGGTGTCGAAGGAGACCATCGGAAGCAACCGTCTTTCTATGATTGACCATGAGCAGGATGGCAGAAATAAGATTTATCGCATTTATCTTAAAAAACCATTTTCTTATGGCGGTAAGCAGATTACAGAAGTTATTGCAGCACATTATGGCGGAGAAGGGGATATGATAGAATTCTTTGACTATGTAAAAGAGCTGTTAGGTGGACAGAGCTAGGTAGAGGATTTCGCTATTAGTGACGCAAAAGTATAAATTTCCTGAAACATAAAAGCACGGTATAATAAGCTTAACAAAATAAATGCGGGTTATTTATGAAAGGAGAATCTTTATGGGAAAAAATTATGAGAAGCTGGGAGATGAAATTATTACCCGGCTGGGAGGAGAACAAAATATTACCAAGCTGTTTCACTGTGCTACAAGACTTCGTTTTCAGCTTGCAGATATGTCTAAGGCAGACCTGGAAGGAATCAAGAAGCTGCCGGATGTCATGGGCGTAGTAGAAAGTGTTGGCGGTGTTCAGGTTATCATTGGAAATGATGTAGCATCCGCTTATGCTGCAATTGTAGCAAAGCATAAGATTGAAAACAGCAGTGATGGCAAGAAGGTTGAAAAAGCAGATGCAGCACCGGAGAAAAATGGAATTGTATCAAAAATTCTCAATGTGCTTTCTGCCATTTTAGGACCGGCAATTCCACTGATTATGTGTAGTGGATTGATTTCAGCATTACTGATTATTTTAACCAAGTGCGGACTGAGTACAGAAGGCACAACCTATACCATCATCAGCATGGTTGGAAATGCAGCATTATATTTCCTGCCGGTATTACTGGCATATACTTCTGCCAAGAAATTCGGCTGTGATATTATGACCAGTGTTTTCCTTGGTGCAATTATGATTAGTCCGACATTGATTGGATTAACGGAGCAGGGAAGCTTTGTATCACTTTTCGGACTGCCGGTGAAAACAGTAAATTACAGCTCTACCGTAATTCCGATTATTTTAACCATCTGGATCTTCAGCTATGTAGAGAAGCTGGTAGTTAAAATTGTTCCAGCAGCAGTTAAATTTGTATTTAAACCGTTACTGTCTGTTATTATCATGATTCCAGTTATGTTATGTATTACCGGACCAATCGGAAGCTATTGTGGAGACCTTTTATGCAAAGCACTGACCGCAATCAATAACGTAGCACCTTGGTCTTCTGTATTAATTGTTGGCTGTCTTGCACCACTTTTAGTATTAACCGGAATGCATCTTGCATTGATTCCGCTTGTAATGTCCATGTTTGCAACAGCAGGATATGATAATATGTTATTCGTTGCATTTATCGGAATGAACTTCTCACAGTTCGGTGTAGCATTAGCTTGTATGTTAAAAACTAAAAATAAAAACCTTCGTACACTGGCATCTTCCTGTGCAATTACAGCATTCCTGGCAGGAGTTACAGAGCCTACCCTTTATGGAATCTGTGTACGAATGAAGAAACCTTTGGTTGCTACCTGGATTGCATGTATCGTAAACGCAATCTTCTGTGCAATCTTCAGCGTAAGAGTATACAGCTTCGGCGCTCCATCCTTCTTTACAATGCCGATTTTCTTAAATCCAGATGGAACGATGAGTAACTTCTATTTTGCAATTGCTGCAGCAGCAATTACCATTGTAGTAAGCTTTGTATCAACCTGGGTGTTAGGATTTGATGACAGCATTTATGGAGAGGAAGCAGCTTAATGGAAAAAAGTCTGAATGTAGTGGAAAAAATATCGGATCAGCTTTATGTGATTACGGAGACAGAGAGTGTGCATTGTTATCTTGTTATAGGAAGTGATAAGGCAATGCTCTTTGACATTGGCTATGGCTATGAAAATATCATGCCACTGGTTCGTACAATTACAGATTTGCCGGTTATGCTGGTGTTAAGCCACGGTGACCCGGATCATGGTCTTGGAAGCAAATGGTTTGATGAAGTGTGGATACATCCGCTGGACTGGGGAAAGCTTCTTTGGAATGACACTACAGAGATGCGTAAAAAAGCAATGGATTACAGGGTAAATAAAATGCCCTGGACAAAAGAACTGATACCGGAAGAGTTCCCGGAGTGGAGAATCAGCAGTAAGACGAAACCTCATTTTCTCTGTCATGGAGACAAGATTTCGCTGGGAGATATTGAATTTACGGTATTACATACGCCGGGACATAGCTATGGACATATTATGCTTCTGGAAGAAGAGAAAAAATGGCTTTTTTCCGGAGACCAGATATCTGCACACAACATCTGGCATTTTCAGGGAAATGATGTGCAGGCTCCCTTCCGGAGTACACTTCACAGCTTGAAGGAGCTGGCATTAAAAGTAACAGAGGATTATAAAATTTATCCGGCACATGACATTATTCCGATTCAGAAAAATTATCTGACAGATTTGATAGACTGTTTCGAATGGGAACTGCAGGAGAATTATAAAAAGGATGCACCATTCCATTCTTTTGCAGGAGACGGCTATCAGCATTTTTATCAGACTGTAAATCTCATATATTCTGATGAGCGGCTGGGTGAATTCCTCGGAAGGAAAATAGAGCGATAGGGGGAGTGTAAGTGGAATTTCCAGACAATTTTTTGTGGGGCGTGGCGACGGCTGCGAACCAGTGCGAGGGAGGATATTTAGAAGGAGGAAAAGGACTTACCATACAGGACTATGTCAAAGGTGGTGGAATCGGAAAGCCACGGATGTTTCGCAGTACCATGGAAGAAGGAGCATTCTATCCGAGCCATGATGCGGTAGACCATTATCATCATTATGAGGAAGATATCCGCCTTTTGGCGGAGATGGGCTGCAAATGTTATCGCATGAGTATCAGCTGGGCAAGAATTTTTCCAACCGGATGCGAAGAGGAGCCAAATCAGGAAGGACTTTCCTTTTATAAGAATATTTTTGCCCTGTGCAAATCCCATGGCATAGAGCCGGTGGTGACCTTAAGCCACTTTGAAATGCCATGGTATCTGGTAAAAGAAAAGGGCGGTTTTGCAAACCGGGAAGTAATTGATGATTTTGTTCGTTATGCCTGTTGTGTAATGAATTATTTTAAAGAGGAGGTACATTACTGGCTTTTATTTAACGAGATTAACTTTGGCGTAATGCCAATGGGTGCTTATAAGTCGCTGGGGCTGCTTGATGGAAAATATCTCGGCGGGAAAGCATTTATTTCTCTTAAATCCATGACCGTAGACGAAAAAGTAAGATTCCAGGCATTACATCACCAGTTTGTTGCCGGAGCAAAAACGGTGATAGAAGCAAGGAAAATCAGCCCGGAAATAAAAGTGGGCTGTATGATTGGACACATTACGCAGTATCCGCTGACCTGCCGGCCGGAAGATATGTTAGAGTGCCAGCACAAAGACCGGCTATTAAATAAATTTGCCGGAGATGTAGCCGTGTTCGGCAGTTATCCGTCCTATATGAACCGTTATTTTAAAGAACATCAAATTACGCTTCAGAAGGAGCCGGAGGATGATGCAATATTAAAAGCAGGCTGTGTGGACTTCTACACCTTCAGTTATTATATGACAAACTGCGCTACGATAGATGTCGCAGCAGAGCAGACCGATGGAAATCTTTTGGAGGGAGCCAAGAATCCGTATCTGACCGCCAGTGAATGGGGCTGGCAGATAGACCCGAAGGGACTGCGTTATACACTAAATGAGCTGTGGGACCGATATCATCTTCCGATGATGGTAGTGGAAAATGGATTTGGGGCACCGGATGAAGTCGATGCAGATGGAAGCATCCACGATGATTACCGTATTTCCTATCTCAATGACCATATCGCAGCAATGGGCGAGGCAATCAAGGACGGTGTAGACCTGTTCGGCTATACCATCTGGTCAGCCATGGATCTTGTCAGTGCCGGAACCGGCGAAATGAAGAAGCGTTACGGACTCATTTATGTGGACAGACATGATGATGGCAGCGGAGATTTTAAGCGAATCCCAAAAGACAGCTATTACTGGTATGCAAAGTGCATTCAGGAAAACGGAAAAAATATTACCGCATAAAGGATGGCGGAGATAAAGAGTAAGATGCGTACAGCAGGTATCGGGTATGCATCTTACTTTTTTACGCTGCAACGCATCCGTAAGAAGCTGCCGGTGGCAGGTTCTGCAGGTGAGTAGCAAGAGAAATCTGGGGGGACTGTTAGAAAATTTGACACAACAGAAAATGCATGATAAATTTACTCTGAAAAAAGAGAAAGAAGGAAGAAGCACATGGAGAAAATCGCAAGCTTTACAATTGACCATATTAAACTGCAGCCGGGTGTCTATGTATCAAGAAAGGATGCAGTAGGAGACAGTACAGTAACAACTTTTGATTTAAGAATGACATCACCAAATGATGAACCGGTTATGAATACCGCAGAGGTGCATACCATAGAGCATCTTGGCGCAACCTTTTTAAGAAATGACGCAGAGTATGCCAGCAAGACCGTGTATTTTGGACCAATGGGCTGCCGGACCGGCTTTTATTTATTGCTGGCGGGAGACTATACATCCAAAGATATCGTGCCACTGATGATTCGCATGTTTGAGTTCATCCGTGACTTTAAAGGTGAGGTACCGGGCGCAAGTCCAAAAGACTGCGGCAACTATCTTGATATGAACCTTGGTATGGCAAACTATCTGGCAGACCGCTATTTAAATAATGTGCTCTATCATATTGATGATGCACACCTGAATTATCCGGCGTAGAGGATACTTGGAAAATTTGCTTTAAAGCAGATATGAAAAATGTATTGCGTAATGCATAAGTAGGAAATTAGCAGAAAGAGGAAAGAAAACATGAGTAAAATCGGAATTATCGGTGCTATGGAATTAGAAGTAGCAACATTAAAGAAAAATATGGATACAGACCAGATTACAAAGAAAGCCGGCATGGAATTTCATGAGGGTAATTTAAAAGGAATGCCGGTAGTAGTGGTACAGTGCGGTGTAGGAAAAGTAAATGCAGCAATGTGCGTGCAGATTCTTGCAGATTTATATGATGTAACACAT
This sequence comes from Roseburia sp. OM04-10BH, assembly GCF_003462605.1. Lineage (NCBI taxonomy): Bacteria > Bacillati > Bacillota > Clostridia > Lachnospirales > Lachnospiraceae > Roseburia > Roseburia sp. OM04-10BH. The sequence goes on along the minus strand of NZ_QTZI01000002.1, from coordinate 203,717 downwards.
ATTATCAATACCGGTGTAGCAGGCTCTTTGAATTCTGTATTAGATATCGGAGATATTTTAGTATCTAAGGATGCTATTCAACATGACATGGATGTGACACCATTAGGCTATGCAAAAGGACAGATTCCGGGATTAGAGCAGCTTGCTTTTGTGGCAGATGAAAAGTTGTGTAAGACTGCCGTAGAGGTATGTAAAAAAGTAAATCCGGATATTCATGTAACAGAAGGCCGCGTAGTAAGTGGAGACCAGTTTATTTCCAGCAAAGAGATAAAGGATGCATTAATTGCAGAATTTCATCCTGACTGTACGGAGATGGAGGGAGCCTCCATCGCGCAGGCAGCAACTTTAAATAACATCCCATATGTAGTCATTCGTGCAATTTCAGATAAAGCAGATGGCTCTGCACAGGAGGATTATCCAACTTTTGAAAAGAAAGCAGCAGAGCATTGTGCAAAGTTAGTACAGGAAATGATGAAGGAACTGTAAGAATCTTTGAATTGGGTAAAAAACCGCAGAAATGCCAGCCTTTTACCCTGACGAGAGTCAGCGAAGCCAGAATTCCCAGCTCCTCCAGGAATCCGCAAAAAAAAACAACCCGGATATTTGTAATGCCCCTAAAACTATGCTTTTAGGAAGCAACAAATATCCGGGTTGCATTTTTGCAGTCATCTTACATAAATTTCATAAACATATTCAAAAACCGTAAATAGTCATCATAATTAAAGAAGCGGTCAAGAATATCCTGCAGGGCATTCTGCTCAAGGGAATCCCACTGGTCAACAGAAAGGGAATTATCTGCAGTGCCTGCATTGTAGGCAGCATTGCTGTTTGCACTTGCAGCAACGGCTGTTCCGTCCGGAAGAGTGACACCTTCCTGCATATAGCCGGTGATTTTGGCTACATAATTCTGGGTTTCTTTAAATGGAGGAATTCCACCGTATTTTGCTACGTTTCCGCTGCCTGCATTGTAGGCAGCAAGAGCAAGGGAGGTATCTCCGTTGTATTTATTTAAAAGCTCGCTGATATATTTGGCACCTGCCATAATATTCTGTTCCGGGTCATAAGGGTCGGTACAGCCAAAATAAGAAGCAGTGGAAGGCATTAGCTGCATGATGCCCATGGCTCCTGATTTGGAAGTGGCATTTGCCTGAAAATTGGATTCCTGCTTTGCCATGGCGGTCAGAAGAGAAACAGAGACACCATAGGTATCGGAGGCTTTTTGAAAGATAGATGCAAGGGAATTGTTGCCTGCATTATTTAAATAGGATTCAAAATTATTTACACCGTTTACAGAGGTTGTGGAAGCAGCGGTACTTCCAAGCGCAGCGGTAATCGGATCAATCTGCATGGATAGAACTCCTTTCATAATCTGAAATTCTTCTTTCTCATTAAGATGCGAATTCCAGGCTGTGTATTAAAATTACAATTTATTCTAGTATAGCATAAAAAACTTGTTTTTTGAAGTCTCATATTGTAGAGTTATTGTGTTTGATGTAGAAAGGGCGAATTAGAAAGAAGGATTACAGAATGAAACAAAATGGCTATGTCAAAGCAGTGAAAGCAGCATTTCCGTATACGATACCGGTATTGACAGGTTATCTTTTTATAGGAATTGCATTTGGCGTGATGTATCAGGAAAAAGGCTACAATTTTCTTTGGGCAATCCTGATGAGTATCTTGGTGTACGCCGGAAGCGGACAGTATCTGGCGGTTAATTTCTTTGCACCGGGAGTCAGTTTCCTGCAGATTATATTCTTAGAATTTATGGTAAATATCCGGCATGTCTTTTATGGACTGTCTTTAATAGAAAAATTCCGTGATATGGGAAAAAAGAAATTATATATGATTTTTTCCCTGACAGATGAGACCTATTCCTTATTCTTTATTACAAAAGTGCCGGAGGGCGTGGATGAACACAAATTCCTATTTTCCATTGCGTTGTTAGACCAGCTTTACTGGATTATTGGCTCTGCCATCGGAGCCATTGCCGGAACGCTGATTCCGTTTGACACAACGGGTATTGATTTTGCCATGACAGCATTGTTTGTCGTAATTTTTGTGGAGCAGTGGCTGACCAGCAGGAATCATTTGCCGGCGCTGACCGGAATTGCAGCATCCCTTATCTGCCTGCTTATCTTTGGCAGTGATAATTTCATTCTGCCATCCATGATTTGTATTATGATAATTCTGTTATCCGGTCGTAAGGTGATGGAAGAAAAGGAGGTAGCGGAAAATGCCGATTAGCGTGGAACGGTCATTATTAATTATTGTGGTTTGCGGATTGGTTGTATTTACAACAAGGGCAATTCCGTTTGTATTATTCAGTGGGAAAAAAGAAATCCCGGAAATCGTAAAATATCTTGGAAAAGTGCTGCCGCCTGCAGTTGTGGGAATGCTTGTTATTTATTGCTTAAAGGCAGTAAATGTAGTGAAGTTTCCATTTGGTCTGCCAGAATTTATTGCAGTTTTCGTAGTTATCGTTTTACATGTGTGGAAAAGAAATAATTTACTGAGCATCGGTGTGGGAACCGTGCTTTATATGGTGTTAATACAGACAGTATTTGCGTGATGTTAAAGAAATCTTAAAGACTTGGTGCCTTGGTTCTTAAAGGTTCATTCGATACAATAATGGTGTACTTGGAAAGGGGAAAAGAAAATGTATAACATATTGATATGTGATGATGAACCGGATATCGTGTCCGCGTTAAAAATCTATCTTGCATCGGATGGCTATGGAATTTACGAGGCTTATAACGGTCGGGAAGCAATTGAAATGATGCAGAAAACAGAGATACATCTTGTGCTCATGGATATTATGATGCCGGAAATGGACGGCATCCAGACCATGGTGAAGATTCGTGAGAACAGCAATGTCCCTGTGATTTTCCTGACTGCAAAAAGTGAAGACAACGATAAGGTTTTAGGACTTATGGTGGGAGCAGATGATTATATTACCAAGCCATTTAATCCGGTGGAGGTCCAGGCAAGAGTAAAATCCCAGCTGCGCCGTTATATGCAGCTGGGAGGTGGAAACATGACAAAGAAGAATCTTGCCATCGGTGGCATTGAATTAGATGACAGTGCCAAGGTTGTGACGCTGGACGGAGATGCGGTGAGTCTTACCCCTACAGAGTATGATATTTTGAAACTGTTTATGGAACAGCCCGGAGTTGTATTTTCCCCAAAGGATATCTATCGCAAAGTATGGAAAGATGCGCCGTTTGGCTCAGAAAGTACAGTGGCAGTGCATATTCGCCATCTTCGGGAAAAATTAGAGTATGACCCTGCAAATCCACGATATTTAAAAGTGGTGTGGGGACAGGGCTATAAGATGGAAAGAGGAAACACACCATGAAAAAGAAAAAAAGAAGCATCAGAAGAGCAAGCGCAGTCATTGCATTTATTTTACTGACTTCAATTGTATTTTTATCTGCAGTATTTACGCTGGAAATGATAGACAGCCAGATCTATCGAAACAGCCAGGAGGAAACAGCGGCAGACTTTCAGGAGCAGATTGGTTCCTATCTGGCAGCAGAAATTTTTTCAGACTTTGTAAATTATGATATAGAGGATGCGCGGTCTTGTGCATACAGCCTGGCTGATGAGACGAACTTTAATTTTTATGTATTTAAAAAGAGTGTAGATACTTCCGTGGAACGAATCTGTACCATAGAAAACGGAAGTCTGGCAAGCGTCATTCCGGAATACATGGCAATCGTGGGAAATTATGACAGTTATTGTTATCCGGGAATTTCCATAGATGTTTTAAACAGTCCGGAGCAGATATTTACGGAAGTAGAAGAACAGGATGCAAATCTTTCAAGAGGTGATATTTATGCAGTGGCATTCTTCCCGCTGGGGGATTTGACTTATCATGATGATTTGTATTTTAAAATGAAATATATTGATTTTGCATATAAGACCCGCTATGCAATCTTTGCGGTACTTGCAGTAAGTACAATTGGAGCAGTTATTTTACTGGTTACGCTGGTACGGACTGCCGGAAAGAAGGATGAAGAGGGCAGAATACAGAGAAGTTTTATCGATAAGATTCCGCTGGAACTCTATGGACTGATGCTTTATATCGTTGCAGCCTGTGTGGCAGGATTTTTTGGAAACATATGGGGATTTTACGGAACGGACATAGGCTCCTTTGCTGCCATTGTGATACTGGCAGTATTGACAGCAACCCTGCTTTTAGTATTTCTCATGAGCTGCTCAGTAAGGCATAAGACAAAGACGCTGTGGAGCAACACGCTGTTATGCCGGTTTGTAAAATGGCTGAAACAGGCATTGTCTTATATTAAAAAGCATATGCCGTTTATTTATAAAGGTGTAGTGATTGCACTGGGCATTACTTTCATAGAATTTATCGGTGTTCTGATGCTGGAAGACAGTTACAACTGGGAGTGGATTTTTCTGGTATTTCTGGTAGAAAAGGTAGCACTTTTCCTGATATTCTGCATCATACTGGCAAATCTCAATCAGTTGAAGCAGGGTGGTGAGAAGATTGCAGAGGGTGACTATGATTATCAGATGGACACCAGCCATATGCGTGGAGAATTTAAAAATTATGCAGAGCATCTGAATCAGATTGGAAGCGGAATGCAGACAGCACTGGATGAGCGGATGAAGAGCGAGCATTTTAAAACAGAGCTGATTACCAATGTATCCCATGACATTAAAACACCGCTTACTTCTATTATTAATTATGTGGATTTGCTGACCAAAGAGGATGTGGAAAATCCGAAGGTGCAGGAATACTTAGAAGTGCTGACACGACAGTCTGCCCGGTTAAAGAAATTAATTGAAGATTTAATTGAAGCATCCAAGGCATCTTCCGGTGTGTTAAAGGTCAACAGGGAAAAATGTGTGCCGGAGGTATTACTGACACAGGCAGCGGGCGAATATGAGGAACGGCTGCAGGCAAAGAATTTAGAGCTTGTGATTCATCATCCCGAAGAAGAACTTTCTGTTCTGGCAGATGGAAGACATCTGTGGAGAGTTTTTGATAATCTGCTGAGCAATATTTATAAATATGCACAGCCGGGAACCAGAGTATATCTTGACTTAGAGCAGGATGAGAGAAATGTTTCCATCGTGTTTCGAAATATTTCAAAGAGTCCTTTGCATATGACGGGAGAGGAACTGCAGGAACGCTTTGTCCGGGGAGACAGCTCCAGAAATACGGAAGGCAGCGGCCTTGGATTATCTATCGCACGGAGCCTGACAGAACTTATGAATGGAACGTTCGGGCTGCTTATCGATGGGGATTTCTTTAAAGTGACGCTGACATTTCCACATCATGTGGGAAATGAATCATAATTGAGAAAAAGTCTTAAGATACAATATAAAAATGATAATGACGGGTTGACAAGTCACAATGGGAATTTTAGAATACTACTTAGCTGAGGCAAGAGGTCTGCGGCGGGAAGCCTGCAGGCGAGAAGGAGACTAACTATTATGAAGAAAGAACCATTTGTGACAAAAGAACAGATTGAAGAAATTGTAAAGACATATCCAACCCCGTTTCACCTTTATGATGAAAAAGGCATCCGTGAAAATGCAAAGGCAGTAAAAGAAGCATTTGCATGGAATCCGGGATTTCGTGAGTATTTTGCAGTAAAAGCAACTCCGAACCCATTTATCTTAAATATTTTAAAAGAGTATGACTGCGGCTGCGACTGTGCATCCCAGACAGAGCTGATGTTAGCTGATTCCCAGGGATTTGACGGAAAGCATATTATGTTTTCTTCCAATGATACCCCTGCATATGAATATAAATTTGCAGACAAGATTGGCGCAATCATCAACCTGGATGACTTTACCCATATCGACTTCTTAGAGAAGACAATCGGTAAGATTCCGGAGACCATCAGCTGCAGATATAATCCGGGCGGAGTGTTCAAAATGAGCAACGGTATCATGGATAACCCGGGAGATGCAAAATACGGATTTACAACGGAGCAGTTATTTGAAGGCTTTAAGATTTTAAAAGAAAAAGGTGCAAAGAATTTTGGTATTCATGCATTCTTAGCAAGCAATACCGTAACCAACGAATATTATCCGATGCTTGCAAAACAGCTTTTTGAAGTAGCTGTTAAATTAAAAGAAGAAGTAGGCTGCCATATCAGCTTTATCAACCTTTCCGGTGGAGTTGGTGTGAACTATACACCAGACCAGGAACCAAACGACATCCGTGTTATCGGCGAAGGCGTACACAAGGTTTATGATGAAATTTTAGTTCCGGCAGGTATGGGTGATGTAGCTATCTATACTGAGATGGGACGTTTTATGTTAGCACCTTATGGATGCCTTGTGACGCAGGCAATTCATGAGAAACATACACACAAGGAATACATTGGTGTGGATGCCTGTGCGGTAAACCTGATGCGTCCTGCAATGTATGGTGCATATCATCACATTACCGTGCTGGGCAAGGACAACAGCGTATGCGACCACAAATATGATGTAACCGGTTCTCTTTGTGAGAACAATGATAAATTTGCCGTAGACCGTATGTTACCGAAGATTGACATGGGCGATTATCTGGTAATTCATGATACCGGAGCACATGGTTATTCCATGGGTTATAACTACAATGGTAAATTAAAATCCGCTGAGTTACTTCTGAAGGAAGATGGCTCCGTACAGCTTATCCGTCGTGCAGAGACACCGAAGGATTATTTTGCAACATTTGACTGCTTTGATATTTTGAAAAATATGAAAGACCCGGAAAAATAAACTTGCAATCTATTAGAAAATATGATAAACTTTCATTTGTTCGGTTCGACGGAACCGAATAAATGCCGGCGTGTCGGAATGGCAGACGAGGCAGACTCAAAATCTGTTGTGGGCAACCACGTGCGGGTTCAAGTCCCGCTGCCGGCATTAATATTTTGGAAAAGAATCGACTACAGGTCGGTTCTTTTTTTACGCGAGTAGCGAGAAAAATCTGGGAGAAAAGAAGGAGCCAAGCTCGCTTTGGCGAACTTCTTTTCTGTTCAGATTTGGCGAGCACCGCGATAACTCGAGAAACTCGCTAAGCGTGTTTCCCGTAGTTCCGCGAGTAGAAGGTAAGGAGAATTACATGGAACAGACCAATGACAGAACATTTTTAGAAACAGAACCGGTAGGAAAGCTGTTATTAAAACTGGCATTGCCTACCGTTGCAGCCCAGTTGATTAATATGATGTATAACATAGTAGACCGTATGTACATCGGCCATATTCCGGGGGATGGTGCAATGGCACTGACCGGAGTTGGTGTATGCATGCCGCTTATTATGGTAGTATCTGCGTTTGCAGCACTGATTAGCAATGGTGGTGCTCCACGGGCAACCATATTTATGGGAAAAGGAGAGAAGGACAAGGCGGAAAAAACGCTGGGGAACTGTTTTTGCACCCAGATTATTGTATCGCTGATACTGACTGCATTTCTGCTGGCTGGAAACAGAGGCTTTCTTCTGGCATTTGGAGCCAGCGAAAATACGATTTCTTTTGCTGCTGATTATATGAATATTTATGCTATAGGAACGATTTTTGTGCAGTTGACCCTGGGGATGAATGCATTTATTACGGCGCAGGGATTTGCCAGAACCAGTATGCTGTCGGTACTGATTGGTGCAGTGATTAACATTGTGCTGGATCCGGTATTTATCTTTGGATTTGGAATGGGTGTAAAAGGAGCAGCGCTGGCAACGGTTCTTTCCCAGGCATGTTCCTGTATCTGGGTGCTGGCTTTCTTATGCGGAAAGAAAACGCATCTTCGCCTGAAAGGAAAAAATATGGTTTTGCAGGCAAATATTATTTGGCCGAGTATTGCACTTGGAACAGCAATGTTTATTATGCAGGCAAGCGAGAGCGTGATTTCAGTCTGCTTTAATTCTTCGTTATTACGATATGGCGGAGATATGGCAGTAGGAGCCATGACCATATTAACCAGTGTCATGCAGTTTGCACTACTTCCGTTACAGGGATTGGGTCAGGGAGCGCAGCCGATTATCAGCTATAATTATGGAGCCAAAAGAGCAGACAGGGTAAAAGAAGCCTATTTTTTATTATTGAAAATTGATGTTGGATTTTCCTTTGTTTTGTGGGCATTGGTGATGGCATTTCCAAGAGCATTTGCAGCCATGTTTACCTCGGATGAGGCACTGATTGCATATACGGGAAATGCACTCCGGATTTATCTTATGGCAATTATGATATTCGGAATCCAGATGGCGTGTCAGATGGCATTTACATCACTGGGAAAAGCAGTATCTTCCATTATTGTAGCGGTCATGCGTAAATTCGTATTATTACTGCCGCTTATTTATATTATGCCGCACATTTTTACCGGCAATCAGGCAATGGCAGTTTATATGGCAGAGCCGGTAGCGGATGTGCTGGCGGTAAGCTTTACGTCTGTACTGTTCTATTTCCAGTTCCGCAAGGTGCTGCGTCAGATAGAAGAATAGTTCAAAAAGAGCCTTTTTGAGGCTCTTTTTCGTTGACAATAAGTTATCATATATGATAACATAGAGACAGTTGTTGAGGTGAGAAATGGAGAAGAATAAGAGCAGGGAGCAGTCGACGCGTTCGGATGTGGTGCGTCAGTTGAAGGCGGTGCGCAAGGAACAGCATATTACCCAGGAAGTGCTTGCAGAGCGGGCAGGCACGAAGAAATCCAATATTTCCAGATTGGAGAGCGGAAGATATAATCCAAGTCTGGATTTTCTAGTGAAGGTAGCAGGCTGTCTGGGGAAGACCGTAGAGATTCAAATTATGGACAAATAGAAGGAGACAGGGTATTATTATGAAGAAGAACAAACCGAAGACCATGGGGAAAAATATTGACCGGGATGTGGAATTATGCAGAACTACCAATGCCAGAGTCAGCAGTCAGATGATGCGGACACTGGTAAGCCATGAGATTCCATTTACACAGAACTGGGTGAGAGTTCCATTTTATAAGAGAGTTGCTTATAATGGGGCGAAGGAAGTCTGTGTTATCAGCACACATTATAACCAGTATCAGCGGGCGAGAAGAGTATTAGACCATATGGAAGTGGTATATCGGGAACGCATGATTTTGCATGCGGTATAAGACAGGAGGAAAAAGAGATGGAGAGCTTAACAAAGCAGTTTCCAGATAAGGAGACCTTTGACAAATTCTTTGTAGAGAATTTCAAGACCATGACTTACGAAGATGTAAAAGAAGGCTTAGAGGAATTAGTCAAGGCAGAAGGCTTAAACATATTTCAGGATGATTATGTGAAAAATGTGCGGAAAGAGGATTTTAAAGAGCATCTTTCCAAGGGCGCACGATTTGAATTTGAAAATGCCATGACAGAAGCATTTTACGATAAGAATCCGGAAGTATATGAGGCGGCATTTGGACTTTACGAAGAAGTACCAAAGCAGGCAATGGCAATTACTGAAACTTTTCACCGCACGTATCAGGAGATATATGAAGAGAGTTTAAATTGTATGTTTGATGCAGTGATAGCTCCGTTGTTATAAGAAAAAATTTTTCGGATATTTGAATGTATAATCCACTTTTTTAGAATAGCAGATTCTGACTGTGATTCTAAGAAAGTGGATTTTTTCGTTGTCAGGCATTCATAAGAAAATGCTGGTGGCAGGTTTTGCAGGTGTAATTTGGAAAGCGTACTTCCTGACTTTAGAAAAATTTAATTTCAAAAAGTGAAAAGATTGTGCTACCATTACAATAAGCATGTAACAGGTGATTGTGAAGGGGATAGATTTTGTCCTGAAAATATTACGGGATGCACAGAGGGATTATCTTTATTCGATATGAAATGCCAATCGTTCTTAGAATGCGTGTTTTTCTTGTTTGTAAACTGTCTTTCCGGTTGCTTTGGCGGAATAGCTGCACTGTCCGTCGAAGGCAGATGCCACATAATGCCTGCAAGGGACACTGGGAATTTCGATATTATATGTAATCGCATCTGGCAACCGGCACAAATTCACATCCTTGTTCAGTTGTGCCTCGCTGGTGCATCCGTGCACCAGCGTTGCCTGTTGCCAGACGAAATTCCAAGTGTCCCTAAACAGCCCTTATCAGGCATCTGTATTTCGACGAACCGTGTAGCTCTTCTGACAAACATTGGAAAGACGGTTTTTATAACAACAAGGAAAACACGTATTTTAGAACCATGGCATTTCATAGCGGAAGATAATCCCCTGCGCATCAGCGTAATATAATTGGAACAAAGTTCGCTATCCCGTTTGCACAATCACCTGAATAACCAGAATAAAAGGAGGAAGCTATCAAATGGCATTTGTATCCTTTCAGAATGTAAGTAAAGTATATAAAACCGGAGAAGTTACGATAGAAGCATTACATGATGTGAATTTTGAAATAGAAAAGGGAGAATTCTGCGTTATCGTAGGAGCGTCCGGAGCAGGAAAGACAACAATATTAAATATATTGGGAGGAATGGATTATCTGACCACCGGAAAAGTATATCTGGATGGAGAAGAAGTCTCTGCATATAATAAGCGGCAGCTTACCAGTTACCGGAGATATGATGTGGGATTTGTATTCCAGTTTTATAATCTGGTGCAGAATCTTACAGCATTGGAAAATGTTGAACTTGCAGCACAGATTTGCAAGGAACCGTTAGATGCAGCAACAGTTTTAGATGAGGTGGGCTTAAGTGAACGGAAAGCCAATTTCCCGGCACAGCTATCCGGTGGAGAACAGCAGAGAGTGGCAATTGCGAGAGCACTGGCAAAGAATCCGAAGGTGCTGCTTTGTGATGAACCGACAGGCGCACTGGATTATAATACCGGAAAAGCCGTTTTAAAACTGCTGCAGAATACTTGCAGAAAACAGGGCAAAACCGTCATTGTAATTACACATAATCAGGCACTGACTGCAATGGCAGACCGTGTCATTACCGTAAAGAGCGGAACCATTCAAAAGATAGAGAAAAATGAACATATCGTGGATGTCGATGAGATTGAATGGTAGTCCATGTGGAAAAGAAAGGGTTTGAAATATGAAATCCATGATGAAGAGAAATACATTTCGTGAGATAAAGAAAAGCTTTGGAAGATATTTTGCTATCCTTGCCATTATTGCACTGGGTGTTGCATTTTTTTCCGGCCTTAAGATTACCCAGTCGGTCATGGTGCATTCTGCGGATGTCTATTTAAAGGATTTGCAATTCTATGATTATCGTCTGGTATCCACACTTGGCTTTACAGAAGAAAATGTAGAAGCACTGGCAGAAAAAGAAGATGTCCGGGCGGCAGAGGGTGCCATATCGGCAGAGGTTCTTTATAAGGATGCCGGAGAAAATGAGCGCGTTATCAAGATGCATTCCATCACAGAGAAGGTCAATAAACTGAAGCTGATTGCCGGAGAAATGCCGCAGTCTGCTGATGAATGTGTGGTAGATTCCGCACTTTTTTCAGAAGATGCCATTGGAAGCAAGCTGGTTCTTTCGGAAAATAATACAACAGATGATTTAGATAAATTTGCATACAAAGAATATACGATTACCGGACTGGTACAGTCACCGTGCTATATCCAGTTTGAACGTGGCAATACATCCATTGGAAATGGCAGAATCAGCGGATTTGCCTATATATTAAAAGATGGATTTGCAGTAGATTATGACACAGAAATCTATATTAAATTTGATGAAGATTATGACATCTATTCCGATGAGTATGATTCCTATATGGACGCAAAGGAAGCAGACTGGGAGGCCTATACAAAGGAACAGGCAGATATCCGTTATGAAAAGATTGTAAAAGACGCACAGGACGAACTGGATGAGAAGAAGGAAGAGTTAGAGGAAAAGCGGGCAGAAGCGGAAGCGGAATTAGAATCGGCAAAGCAGCAGCTTACGGATGGAGAAACAGAGATCTCCGATGGAAAAAATCAGATTGCTTCTGCAAAGACCGAGCTTTCTGCTAAAGCATCGGAGCTGCAGTCCGGGAAGGATGCATTGTCTTCTAAGGCGGCAGAATTAGAGAGCGCATCGCAGCAGATTTCCGGGCAGGAAAGTGCACTGGCAGCAAAAAAGGCAGAGTATGAGCAGGGATTGAATGCTTATTTGGCAGCAAAGCAGCAGGTGACGGATCAGAGAAACAGCCTAGAGGCTGCAAAAGCGCAGTTGACGGAAAATACTCCGGGCTATGAAGAGATGCTGGCACAGATTGAAGCCGGTTTAACGGAGGTTGCCGGTGCAGAAGCAGAATTAAATGCAAAGAATGCGGAATTAGAAGCAGCCGCAGGTCAGCTTTCTTCTGCGGAAAGCCAGCTGGCAGCCGCAAAGCAGCAGATAGAAGATGGAAAAAATGCACTGGCAGCTGCCGAGGCAGAGCTTACGGATGGGGAGAAGCAGCTTGCGGCAGCAAAAGAACAGATAGAAGAAAAAGAAGATCAGCTTGAGGCTGCAGAAACAGAGCTGGCAGACGGCTTATTGCAGTATCAGGAGAATCAGAGTGAATTTGATGAGCAGATGCAGGATGCGGATGACCAGATAGCAGATGCACAGAGTAAGATAGATGAAATCGAGAAACCAGAGACTTATGTACTGGACCGGAATACCAATGTGGGTTATGTGTGCCTGAAAAATGATTCCGGTGTAGTAAAAGGAATTGCCAATGTATTTCCGGTATTCTTCTTTCTGGTGGCAGCGTTAATCTGCATGACGACCATGAATCGTATGGTGGAAGAACAGCGGACACAGATTGGAGTATTAAAGGCACTGGGTTTTAGTGAAGGAAAGATAATGGGAAAATATCTTTTCTATTCCGGCTCTGCAGCCATCAGCGGAACGTTAATCGGCTATGTGCTGGGAATCCATTTCTTCCCGTTAGTCATCATAACAGCCTATGGAATTGTCTATAAAATGGGTGGGATTTATTATGTGTCTGACCTGCCACTGGCACTGGTTTCACTTACCGTTGCAGTACTTTGCTCCGCTGGGACGACCTGGCTGTCCTGCCATAAAGAGTTAAAAGAAGTGGCGGCAGATTTGATGCGGCCGAAAGCACCAAAAGCCGGAAAACGTGTATTCTTAGAGCATGTACCATTTATCTGGAAGAGACTTAAATTCTTGCAGAAGGTATCCGTAAGAAATATTGTCCGCTATAAGAAGCGTTTCTTTATGATGGTAATCGGAATCAGCGGCTGTACGGCATTGCTGGTGATGGGCTTTGGTGTAAGGGATTCTGTAGTGGCAGTGGCAGACCAGCAGTATGAAGAAATCCAGCTTTACGACATCGGAGTTACATTAAAAGCTGGAAAGATGCCGGGAGAGGCCGACCTTAAATCTTTAGATTCTGTATTGGAAAAGGAAAATGCAGCAGGCATGTATGCCATGGAAAAGACCATTGACCTGGTGACAGATAAAGGAACTAAGTCGATTCATATGGTGGCAGTGGAAAATCCGGATGAAGTAGGAGACTTTATTTCGCTGCATACAAAGAAACAGGAGCCGATTGCTTATCCAAAAGAAGGAGAAGCAGTACTTTCGAAGAAAGTGGCAGAAACCTATGCAGTCAAAAAAGGCGATACGATTCTGCTGCGTGACAGTGACAACAATGAGATGCACTTAAAAGTCACCGGAATCTGTGAGAATCATATTTATAATTATGTATACATTGCACCGGAATCCTATGAAAAACAGATTGGGGATGTGGTATTTAAAAACGTGTATGTGAGACTGCCGGATGCGTCAGATATTCATGAAGTGAGTGCGGCACTGATGAAAGCAGATGGTGTGACGGCAGTAACCGTTAATTCCGATATGTTAAGCCGGATTTCACAGATGATGTCCTGTATGAATTATATTGTCATTATCATTATTATCTGTGCCGGAGCACTGGCATTTATCGTATTATATAATCTTAATAATATCAATATTACGGAACGGGTGAGGGAGATAGCTACCATTAAAGTATTAGGCTTTTATCCAAAGGAAACAGCATCTTATGTGTTTCGTGAGAATATGGTCTTAACTGCTATCGGCTGCGGACTGGGACTGATTTTAGGAAAATGGTTCCATCGTTTTGTAATGGGTGAGATACAGATTGATATGGTATCCTTTAATGTACAGATTAATGCAGTAAGTTATCTCTTTAGTGTTTTGCTGACGATGGGCTTTGCATGGATTGTAAACTGTATGATGACAGGCAAATTAGAACGTATCAACATGGCAGAATCCTTAAAATCAATAGACTAAAGCAGACTGTTTTTTTGCGATTTTTTTCTGGCAAACCGAAGGAGCGCAAGAAAGGATAAAAAAGTAGTCAGCAGTTCGCCTGCAAGCATGCCATAGAGGTAGCAGCGGATGCCATATGTTGGAATCAGTGCATAGATAAAGAAAATGCGTAAAGTGCAGCCGCTCATATTAATGTAGAACGCACGCCCCGGTTTCCCTAGACCGTGAAGAACGGAAGTAAGGGTGGTGGACAGATAGAGGAAAGGGCAGATCCAGCTTAATATGAGTATGAAACTGCCGGCTAATGTGTTCTGGAAAACGAATTGTCCAATCCATTTCCCAGTCAGAAGAAAACCGAAGGTACAGGAAAAGCCAAGAAGCAGACAATAAAACACCGTTTTTTTAATAGTACGGCGGATTAAGTGAAAATCCTTTCTTGCATAGGCTTCTGAAATAGCAGGCATCAGCAGCACCGAGACAGAATTTACAAGGACATTGGGAAAAAGAATCATTGGCATTGCCATTCCGGTAAAAATGCCGAAGACGCTCAAGGCATCCTGATTGCTGTAGCCATATTTTTTTAAGCAGATGGGAATCAGAATGGCTTCAATACTGGAAAATAAGTGATATGCTACGTGATTGGTGGTAAGGGGCAGCGCAAAGAGGGAAAGCTCCTTAAAAATTCTTTTTATATGCCTGCTGCACTTTTGGAAATGAAGGCAGCTTACGGAAAAGAGTGAAGAGGCCAGTTCACCGCAGACAACACCCCAGACAGCAATGGATGGGGTGATGGGATAACTTTTTTCCAGGCAGATAAGATAAAGTGTATAGACACTTAAGACCCGGACAACCTGCTCCATAAGCTGGCTTACGGATGGCACCAGAGTTTTCTTCTTCCCATAATAATAACCATTGATACAGGCATGGACACTGGCAGGAATCAGGCAGTAGGAAAGAATAACAAGGAGTAGAGCACAACGGGCTTCATCTAAAATATGAATGGCAATAAAATCAGAATAAGAAATCAGAATAACAGTAAGTGAGAGTGCAATTCCCACAGAAAGAACCAGACCGGCATAGAGGTAACTCATGCCGGTATTTTTATGGTCGGCTGCAGCAACAAAGCGGGAGACAGCGGTCTGGATGCCTGAGGAACTGAAGGCAATACAGAGGGCAAAAACCGGAAAAATAAGCTGATAAATTCCAAGACCTTCTGCACCAATTATGCGGGAGAGGAATATTCTATAGAAGAAACCGATTACTCTGCTGGAAAGTCCGGTCACAGTAAGCAGGAGAGTACCGGCAATCAGTGGATTTGAAATGGATTTCAACGGTTTCAATTGGAGCCTCCATGAAAAAGCAGATTTGTCAAAAGTATATGATAAATCAGAGGCAGAAAGAACTATTCTCAGAGGGAAAGAAGCATGAAGAAAATGATTTATCTTGATAATGCAGCAACAACACCGACAGCACCGGAAGTAATCGAAGCAATGCTGCCCTTTTATGAGCGTCGTTATGGAAACCCATCTGCCCTGTATGATCTGGGGCAAAAAAGTCATGATGCCATAGAAGAAAGCCGGCATATCATTGCGCAGAGCATCGGGGCGCAGCCGGAGGAAATATATTTCACAGCCGGAGGAAGTGAATCTGATAACTGGGCATTGAAATGTACCGCAGAAAGTATGGTTATGCGAGGCCGGCATATCATTACCACGAAAATAGAGCATCATGCCATTTTAAGAACCTGCGGATATCTGGAACAGAATGGTTATGAGATTACTTACCTTCCGGTAGATGACAAGGGAACGGTTTCCTTGGAGCAGGTGCGGCGGGCAATCCGGCCGGATACCATATTGATTTCTGTTATGATGGCAAATAATGAAATTGGCACCATAGAACCTATAGCAAGAATCGGTATGCTTGCCAGGAGATATGGAATCTGTTTTCATACGGATGCCGTACAGGCATATGGACATATTCCCATTGATGTCAACAGAATGAATATTGATATGATGAGTGCCAGCGCACATAAATTCAACGGACCTAAGGGAACCGGATTTTTATATGTGCGAAAGAAAAAGAGGATACCTCCTTTTATCCATGGAGGAGGCCAGGAAAGCGGTGTCCGGGCGGGAACTGAGAATGTGCCGGGAATTGTAGGCATGGGAAAAGCGGCAGCCATGGCAATGGAAAGCTTAAAAGAGCGGATGGAAATCGAGACAAGGATGCGGGATTACTTGATTTATTCAGTATTAAAGCAGGTGCCGAAGGTAAGGCTGAATGGGGAATGGAACAACCGCCTTCCGAATAATGTGGACTTTTGTTTTGATGAGTTAGAAGGTGGGAATCTTTTGGTTATGCTGGATATGGATGGAATCTGTGCATCGGCAGGTTCAGCGTGTTCTTCCGGAGAACATGAGCCATCCCATGTGTTAACAGCCATCGGTGTACCGCCGGAAATTGCAAGGGGAGCATTGCGGCTTACTTTAAATGAAAAAATTACGGCAGAGCAGATTGATTATGTGACTGCCTGCATCAAAAAGAATGTCACAATCCTAAGGGGACAGAAGGAAACCGTAAAATTCACTTGACGGATGCTGACAGTGTGGGTAAACTGTGAGTGCAGCTAAAAATTTGCCTGTAGGATAGGATTAAATATATGAAGGAAAAAGTAGTAGTTGGAATGTCCGGCGGAGTGGATTCTTCCGTTGCGGCATATCTTTTAAAGGAACAGGGCTATGATGTGATTGGTGTAACCATGCAGATCTGGCAGGATGAGGAAGAGACACAGCAGCAGGAAAATGGTGGCTGCTGTGGCCTAAGTGCCGTGGATGATGCCAGAAGAGTGGCTGACCGGTTGGAAATACCCTATTATGTGATGAACTTTAAGCAGGAATTTAAACAGTATGTAATGGATTATTTTGTGGCAGAATATTTGGCAGGAAGAACGCCGAATCCATGTATTGCCTGTAACCGTTATGTGAAATGGGAGTCACTTCTTGCCAGAAGCTTAAGCATCGGAGCAGATTATATTGCAACCGGACATTATGCAAGAATTGCAAAATGTGACAACGGACGTTTCGCAGTGGCAAAATCTGTAACAGCAGCCAAGGATCAGACCTATGCATTATATAACCTGACACAGGAGCAGTTATCCCATACATTGATGCCGGTAGGTGCTTATCATAAAGATGAAATCCGCAAAATTGCAGAAGAGGTGGGACTTCCGGTGGCTCATAAGAGAGACAGCCAGGAAATCTGCTTTATCCCGGATAATGACTATGCAGGTTTTATTGACCGTGAGGTTGGAGATGCAGTTCCGGGAGAGGGAAACTTTGTGACAAAAGATGGTGAAATTATCGGACGGCACAAAGGAATTACCCACTATACCGTAGGACAGCGCCGTGGCTTGAATATACCATATGGCAAACGGATTTTTGTAACAGAGATCAGACCGGAAACCAATGAAGTAGTGGTAGGTTCGCCAGAGGATGTATTTACGGATACACTGGTTGCAGACCATGTCAATTATATGGGACTTACCGATTTTGATGGCAGACGTCTCTTAGGTAAAATCCGTTATGGACATGCAGGAGCCATGTGTACCGTGGAAAATATCGGAGAGGGCAGGATCCGCTGTCATTTTGAAGAACCGGTCCGTGCTGTGACACCGGGTCAGGCGGTGGTATTTTATGATGGGGAATTTGTCGCAGGCGGTGGAATCATTATAGGAAAATAGTGAATTGTGCACAAAAATGAAATGATAAAATTATATATTATATACGAAGTTTACATTCCGGACTTGACGTTTCTGATAAAATATAGTACATTTGTAATGTAATAAGCAGGGACGCAAACCGGATTGTTACTAGAGATAGGCAAGACTGGATTGCACTTTAAGATAATTGTTAGGTCGGATTATTTAGAGTGTAATGCAGCTTTTTTATATCATAAACAGGTGAAACGTAATGCAGATTATCAAAGTAATTAACAATAATGTAATCAGTTCCGAGGACGATAAAGGTAAAGAAATCATCGTTATGGGAAAGGGCATAGGCTTCGGAAAGAAAGCTGGAGAAGAAATAGATGAGACAAAGATAGAAAAAGTATTCTCCCTTCCGGACGAAAGTACCAGCCAGTTCATGCAGGTGGTAAAGGACATGCCGTATGAATATATCCGGACAGCCGAGCTGGTTATCGCATATGCCAGAGAAACATTAGGTTATCATTTAAGTAAAAATATTTATGTGACATTAACAGACCACTTGGGATACGCCATAGAGAGAAAGCAGCAGGGCATCGTTGTTGCGAATGAGCTTTCCTGGGAGATGAAGAAATTCTACAATGCAGAATTTCAGGTGGGATTGAAAGCCTTAGATATTGTAAAACAGGAACTAGACGTGGAGCTGCCGGAGGATGAAGCTGGATTTATTGCGATGCATCTGGTAAATGCACAGATGGGCGGTCAGATGAATCAGTCCAGGAACATGCCGGCAATGATAAAGGATATACTCAATATAGTCAGATATACCTTTCAGGTGGAATTGGATGAAAAGAGCCTGTCCTATGAGCGTTTTGTAACGCATTTAAGATTCTTTGTACAGCGGGTAATCAGTCGGGAAGACAGTGAACGTAATGATGAAGAATTTGACCAGTTGATTGCGGATCGTTTCCCGCGTTCCTACGAATGTGCACAGAAGATAAAGAGTTACATGAAGAAGAAGCTTGATTATGAAGTCTCGGATGTAGAGATTTCCTATCTGGCAGTACACATTCATCGTGTGATTCACAGTATGAATAAGTAAATACCCTTTCGGCAAGGGATTGTTACGTTAAGACGGCAAAACCCAGACGAATAAGACTCATAGGAAGAGTTTTATTTGTTTGGGCTTTTTTAATTTACAGGAAATTGCTTTCCTGTAAATTAAAAAACGCTCCGCGAGGATGCACACTGCGGCGTATAAGGTAGATGTCGCAAGCGACCGCCGCAGGCGCGAGAATGTGCCAAGGCACATTCGTTGTTTTTAACAAAATGAATAAAACACAGGAGTGTTTTAGATAAAAATGAACATGCTATAAAAAATAAAAATGGAGGGATTGTTATGGCAAGTAAGTATGATGGACTGGCAAGAATTATTATCCAGAACGTAGGCGGCAGGGAGAATATCATAAGCCTTGCGCACTGTGTTACCAGACTTCGTTTTAAATTAAAAGACGAGTCCAAGGCTAACACCGAAGTATTAAAAGCAACGGAAGGAATTGTGACAGTAATGAAATCCGGCGGACAGTATCAGATAGTAATCGGAAATCATGTACCGGATGTCTATGATGTGGTTTGTGAACATGCACATCTGGCCGGAAACGGAGCTGTTTCCGAGGATGCAGAAGACGGCGGAGAGAAGATGGGGCTTGGTGCAAGACTCATTGATTTGATTTCCGGTGTATTCCAGCCATTCCTTGGTGTGCTTTGTGCAGCAGGT
This sequence comes from Roseburia sp. OM04-10BH, assembly GCF_003462605.1. Taxonomy (NCBI): domain Bacteria; kingdom Bacillati; phylum Bacillota; class Clostridia; order Lachnospirales; family Lachnospiraceae; genus Roseburia; species Roseburia sp. OM04-10BH. The sequence goes on along the minus strand of NZ_QTZI01000002.1, from coordinate 184,046 downwards.
ATTATCAAAGGTCTTTTGGCACTGTGGTCTTTTATCGCAAGTCAGTCAGGAATTGATGTTACCACAAGCGGAGCATATCAGCTCTGGTATTCCATTGGAGACGGATTCTTCTATTTCCTGCCGATTATCTTAGGATATACTGCAGCAAAGAAATTTAAGATGAATGAATTTATCGGAATGGCACTTGGTATATCACTTACCTATCCGGCACTGGTTAATCTGACTTCAGGAGAACTGATAGGTTCCCTGTTTGCAGGAACTTCCTTTGAAATGAATTATTATACAACCTTTTTTGGAATTCCTGTTATTATGCCATCCAGTGGTTATACTTCTTCGGTAGTACCAATTGTTATTGCAGTGGCTTGTGCTGCCTGGCTGGAAAAGAGATTAAAGAAAGTAATTCCGGACGTTATTAAAACATTTATCGTTCCGGTTGTAACTTTGGCAGTAATGGTTCCACTTACCTATCTGGTAATCGGACCAGTATCTACTTTCCTTTGCAACATTATCGGTATTATTTTCGGAGCAATCTATAACCTTCCGGTTGTAGGAGGTCTTGTAGCAGGTATCTTAGTCGGAGCATTCTGGCAGGTACTGGTAATCTTCGGATTACATTGGGGACTTGTTCCACTGGCAATGATTAATTATGGAACTTTAGGATATGACTTCATCCTTTCTCCATATTTCGCAGCATCTTTTGCGCAGTCCATGGTTGTACTGGCAATTGTATTAAAGACAAAAGATAAGAAACTTAGAAATATTGCATTACCGGCGTTTATCTCAGGACTCTTTGGTGTAACAGAGCCATGTATTTATGGTATTACACTTCCAAAGAAAAAACCATTCGTAATTTCCTGTATTGCATCCGCTATTGGTGGTGGAATCATAGGATTTGCCGGAGTTAAAACTTATATGATGGGTGGTCTTGGATTCTTCGGACTTCCGGCATTCATCGATGGTGAGTCAAAGAGCGTTTACAGTTTGATCTGGGTATTAATCGGTATGGCAGTAGCTATGGTAGTTGCATTCGTAGCAACTTACATTACCTATCATGATGATGCTCCAAAGAATGATGAAGCAAAAATAGAAAAGAAAGGCACAAAAACCGCAGCAAACCAGGTAATTGCATCTCCTCTTACCGGAGAAGTAAAAGCCTTGGAAGAAGTAGAAGATGAAGCATTTTCAAGCGGAGCATTAGGTCAGGGTGTTGCTATTCTCCCGTCCGAAGGCAAATTATATGCACCATGTGATGGCGAAGTAGTAACCTTCTTCCCAACCGGTCATGCCATTGGAATAGTATCCGATGGCGGAGCAGAAATCCTGATTCATGTGGGCATGGATACCGTGAAATTAGATGGAGAAGGATTTACACCGAAGGTAGCACAGGGAGCCAAAGTAAAGAAAGGTGACCTTTTATTGGAATTTGATATTGCAAAGATTACAGGAGCAGGATATTCCGTTCTGACTCCGGTTATCATCAGCAACACAGCAGATTATGCGGATGTAGTTCCGACAGATGCAAAGAAAGTTGCAGCGTTGGACGCATTGATTACCGTTTTATAAATTAGTTTTCCATAGTTTTTTATACCTAAGGGTGCGGGCTCTGATAAAGGGCTCGTGCTCTATCCAACAAAATCAGAAGCCTTATTGCAGGGCAGAATGAGAAAAGAAAAATATAAAAACAGAAATTATAAATTTTTACAAATAAAAATAATAAGAAGCAGGAGGAAAAAGCAATGAAGACATTTCGTAAAGATTTTCTCTGGGGCGGTGCAACCGCAGCCAATCAGTTTGAGGGAGCATGGGATGTAGATGGAAAAGGAGCATCTGTTTCTGATATGTGTACGAATGGTTCCCATACCGAGCCGAAAAAGGTAACAAGAACCATTCATCCGGAATATCTCTATCCGAGCCACGAAGCAATTGATTTCTATCATCATTACAAAGAGGATATTGCATTATTTGCAGAAATGGGATTTAAAGTATTCCGTTTATCCATTGCATGGACAAGAATTTTCCCGACCGGAATGGAGAATGAACCAAACGAAGCAGGACTGGCATTCTACGATAAAGTATTTGATGAGTGTTTAAAATATGGCATTGAGCCGCTGGTAACCATTTCCCATTATGAAATGCCATATGCACTGATTGAAAAATACAATGGCTGGGAAGCCAGAGAATGTATTGATTATTTTTTAAATTACTGCAAGGCAATTTTCGAAAGATATCAGGGCAAAGTAAAATACTGGCTGACCTTCAATGAAATCAATGGCGGAACCACACCGCTTGGCAACCTGCTTTCCCTTGGAACTGTAAAAGGCTATGAGGGAAAAATTACAGAGATTCCGGATGACCCGAAGGTTCGTTTCCAGGCATTGCATCATCAGTTTGTTGCCAGCGCAAAAGCAGTAAAATTAGCACATGAAAAATATCCAGAATATCTTATCGGTGATATGAATGTCTTTATGACCAAGTATCCATTTACCTGCAATCCGGAGGATGTGTTAGCAACACAGAAGGAAATGCGGATTATGAACTGGTTCTGTTCCGATGTGCAGGTAAGAGGAGAATATCCGGCGTATATGGAGCGGTATTTTGAAGAAAATAATATTCATGTTAAAATGGAACCGGGCGATGAAGAAATTCTGCGGGAAGGCTGTGTGGATTTCTATACCCTCAGCTATTATATGAGTAGTTGTGTATCGAAAGATCCAAATGGCGAGCAGACGGATGGAAACCTGATTGCCGGTCTTAAGAATCCATATCTTAAGGCAAGTGACTGGGGCTGGCAGATTGACCCACAGGGCTTACATTATTCCTTAAATGAAATTTATGACCGTTATCAGATTCCGGTTATGGTAGTAGAAAATGGCCTTGGTGCTTATGACAAATTAGAAGAAGATGGAAGCATTCAGGATGATTACCGTATCGACTATCTGCGGGATCATATCAAAGAGATGAAAGAAGCGGTAAAAGATGGCGTTGACCTGATGGGATATACACCATGGGGCTGCATTGATTTAGTAAGTGCATCCACCGGAGAAATGGCAAAGAGATATGGCTTCATCTATGTAGAAAAATATGATGATGGAACCGGAACTCTTGCAAGAAGAAAGAAAAAATCCTTCGACTGGTATAAAGAAGTAATTGCTTCAAATGGAGAAAACTTATAAAAGAAAGAAGGTATGGACTATGGAAAAGTTTAATGGAAAAAAGGTATTCAGCGGTATTGCAATTGGAAAGGTAAAACTCCTTTTAAAAGCTGAAAATCAGGTGGTAAGAAAGAGAATAGAAGACCCGGCAGCAGAGATTGCCCGCTATGAAGCAGCAAAGCAGACTGCAATTGAACAGCTCCACAAGCTTTACAAGAAAGCATTAAAAGAAGTGGGTGAAGTAAATGCACAGATTTTTGATGTGCATGCCATGATGTTAGAGGATGGAGATTATAATGATTCCGTTCACAATCTTATTGAGAGTCAGAGCGTAAATGCAGAGTATGCGGTAGGTGTTACCGGAGATAACTTTGCAGAAGTATTTGCAAATATGGATGACGAGTATTTCAAAGCCCGTTCCATTGATATGAAGGATATTTCTGAGCGTGTCATCAATGTATTATGTGGAAATGATATGGGAAGCGACCTTGGAGATGAGCCGGTTATTATCGTAGCAAAGGATTTAGCTCCGAGTGAAACCGTACAGATGGATAAAAGTAAGCTGCTGGCATTTGTAACACAGCTGGGCTCTACGAATTCACATACTGCAATTTTAGCAAGAACTATGGGCATCCCGGCACTGATTGGTGTGGAAATCAAGGAAGAGTGGAACGGAAAACAGGCAATTGTGGATGGCTATACCGGAACTCTTATCATTGAACCGGATGAAGCAACTTTGGCAGAATATAAGAAAAAAGCAGAAGAGGATGCAAAACAGAAGGAATTACTGCTGACTTTAAAGGGAAAAGAAAATGTGACAAAGAGTGGTCAGAAAATCAATCTGTATGCCAACATCGGAAATGTCTCTGACTTAGCGGCAGTACTTAAAAATGATGCCGGTGGAATCGGACTTTTCCGTAGTGAATTTCTTTATCTTGAAAAAGATACCTTCCCAACAGAAGAAGAACAGTTTGTAGCTTATAAGCAGGTCGCAGAGACCATGGCAGGAAAGAAGGTTATTATCCGAACCCTGGATATCGGAGCCGATAAGCAGGTGGACTATTTTAACCTCGACAAAGAAGACAATCCGGCAATGGGATATCGTGCCATCCGGATCTGCCTGACCCAGCCGGAAATTTTTAAGACCCAGCTTCGTGCTTTATTCCGCGCAAGCAATTACGGAAATATTGCAATTATGTATCCGATGATTATTTCGGTAGATGAAGTGCGTAAGATTAAAGCAATTTCAGAAGAAGTGAAAGAAGAACTTACAAAGGAAGGGATTCCTTTTGGAAATGTGGAGCAGGGTATCATGATTGAAACTCCTGCAGCAGCAGTAATGAGTGATGAACTGGCAAAAGAGGTTGATTTCTTCAGTATCGGAACCAACGACCTGACCCAGTATACACTGGCAATTGACCGTCAGAATGCAAAGCTTGACAGCTTCTATAATCCGCATCATGAAGCAGTGCTCCGGCTGATTCAGATGACCGTGGAAAATGCACACAAGGCAGGCATCTGGGCAGGAATATGTGGAGAACTTGGGGCAGATACAACTTTGACCCAGCGTTTCTTAGAGATGGGGGTAGATGAATTATCTGTTTCTCCTGGCTGTGTTCTTCCGGTTCGAAAAGCGATTCGGGATGCAGAATAATGAGCCGTAAACTGATTTTTTTGGATGTAGACGGAACTCTGGTGGATTTCACCATGCACATGCCGGAATCTGCCAGGGAAGCATTAAGCATTGCCAGAAAGCGGGGACATCTGATTTCGTTATGTACCGGAAGAACTGTAACGAATGTGTATCCATGGCTTTTAGAATTTGGATTTGATGCCATTGTGGCTTCGGCAGGTGCTTATGTGTCTGCAAATGATAAGGTGATTTACCATAGCGTTCTGGCAAATGATAAGGTGCAGGATATGGTAGAGGTGCTGAAGGAGCACGGTGCATGCTTTATGCTGCAGGGAATCAATGGACGTTATGTGGATGAAGAGAATGCAAAGAAAATGAGAGAACGCTGTATGCGGCTTGGACTTGATATTGACGGTGCTCTAAACGGGATGACGCTTGTTGAACATCCGGAACAGATGCCGGCTCTTGAAAGTGGAATGTATTTTGATGCCGATATTCCGGTGGATGTGATGCAGAAGGAAGTCGGAAATTATATCAAGATAACCGGAGCAAGCTTTGGCAAGGATCGTCAGATGTCCGGTGAAATGACGAAGATGGGAGTCAACAAGGCAACCGGAATGCAGCGGCTTATGGATGAGTTAAAGATAGGCAGGGAAGATACCATTGCTTTTGGTGATGGACCAAATGATGTGGAAATGCTGCAATTTGCAGGAACAGGAGTGGCAATGGGAAATGCGATTCCGGCAGTAAAACAGTATGCGGATATGGTTACAGATAAGATTGATGAAGACGGACTGTATCATGCATTCGAACGGCTGCATCTGTTGGGGGAGGATTTGAAGTAAAAACAATTTTCTTATGATAGAAAAAGGCGGCGTGGTTTGTCAACTTAGGAGACATGATAAGTGCCCTTTACTGTATTTATGTTGTTTCCGCAGTTGACGAACCGCGCCGTTACTTTTGCATACACAGGAAAAATCGCATGCCTGCATACAGATTTGGTGAACACCGCAATAAGAAGAGAAATTCGTAAAGCGTGATTCCCATAGTTTACAACGGAAGAAAAGCCGGTTTTCTCTTTTCGAATACAGTAAAATACTGAAAGCCCGCTGCCTTTAAAATGTCCGGTACTTTTGCAAAATCAAATGCAACATGCTCCGGTTTGTGGGCGTCGGCACCGATGGTAATGATTTCACCGCCTAGTTCGTGATAACGTTTTATAATATCTTCTGTTGGATTCGGATGTCCCAGACCATATTTGAAACCACCGGTATTGATTTCAATTCCTTTTCCCATATCAATGAGCTTTTCTAAAATCGCATCAATGACATCGGCATATTTCTGATAAGAATATTCAAGGTTCCGGTTTGGACCGTAGCGTACCACATAATCGATATGTCCATATACATCAAAATGATCAAATACCGCAAGATTTTCCAGGATAGATTTAAAATATTCCAGATAAGCCTGCTGTTCGGTTTTTCCTTCAAAAAAGCGGGAGTAGTAAGGGTCTTTGCCGTGGATTACATGGGAAGAGCCGATGACAAAATCAAAGTCATACCGGCTTATCAGTTCCTGATGTTTCGCTGCAAGATGAGGCTGCAATCCAAGCTCAATGCCGGTCAGCACTTTTATTTTATCTTTGTATTGCTGTCCCAGCTTCTGGATAGTTGGGAAGTAGACCGGAGTGTCTAAGATAAATTCCGGTTCATCCTCCGGATGTTCTTTTGGATAATCATAATCCATATGGTCGGTAATGCAGATTCCGCCAAGTCCCAGTTCGATAGAGGCTTTAATCATGGATTCCGGTGAGGTCTCACTGTCGGTAGAAAAAGCAGTGTGCATATGTGTGTCCCAAAGCATAGTGTACTCCTTTCTGTGGGTGGTGTATGGCGGGTAAGGTTGTGCAGGTGGGAAACTGGATGAGAAAGTTTCTTCCCAAAAGCACCGGGACGCTTGTATGCAAGAATCCGGCACTTCTACCGGCAGTATTTTTCTTTCTTTTATAATAAGCAGTCTTTCCAATGTTTGACCGTATACTGCATTTTGTCTGCCGGCGTGCGGATACCGTGAACAGCGTCTGTTAGGGACTCTTAGAATTCCCTTTGCAACCCGGCAACGCTGGTACATGGATGTACCAGCGAGGCACAATCTGAATATGGATATGAATTTGTGCCGGTTGCCGCAAATCAAATATCTTTGCAGGAATTCTTAGAGTCCCTTCAGACAAAGTGTGGTATCCGCTGCTGGCAGACAAAAGCAGTATACGGTCAAAGCAGCCGGAAAGACAGCCTAATTTCAAGAAAAATACTGCCCGTGAAGTGCTGCGGATTCTCACATCATAACTGTTCCAGTGTTTTCGGGAAGAAGCTTTCCCATTCCTTTCGCCTACATATTGCACAAACCTTACCCGGTGTTTACACATTTCTACTAAGAAAAATGTTACATTTTCACAAGTATAGTAAAATCTTTGTATATAATACACAGAATACTATAATAGAAATTTGACAATCTGTCAAAAGACAGTATGAAAAATGGAAAAGCTATTGTAACATTTGTTTGAAAATGAGAAAGAAGAAATAAAAATAGTGAAAAAATTAACAAAGTGATGGGAACTACTTGAACTTTCGACAAAAATTGGTTAGAATAATACCAGATTGGGTACAATCCCAAATAAAGATATTTTATATTAAATTTCTAGGAGGAATTAATAATGGCAGTAAGAGTAGCAATTAATGGATTCGGCCGTATTGGTCGTCTGGCATTCAGACAGATGTTTGGTGCTGAAGGATACGAAGTAGTAGCAATCAACGATTTAACAAGCCCTAAAATGTTAGCACACTTGTTAAAATATGATTCTTCTCAGGGTAAATATGAGCATGCTGATGAAGTATCCTGCACAGATGATTCTATCATCGTATGTGGAAAAGAAATCAAAATCTATGCATTCCCAGATGCAAACAACTGCCCATGGGGTGAATTAAAAGTTGACGTTGTATTAGAGTGTTCAGGTTTCTATACAAGCAAAGAAAAAGCACAGGCACACATCAATGCAGGTGCTCGTAAAGTTGTTATTTCTGCTCCAGCAGGTAATGACCTTCCTACAATCGTATACAACACAAACCATGAGACATTAAAAGCATCTGATACAATCATTTCAGCAGCTTCTTGTACAACAAACTGCTTAGCACCTATGGCTGATGCATTAAATAAATATGCTCCAATCCAGTCTGGTATCATGGTAACAATCCATGCTTACACAGGTGATCAGATGACTCTTGATGGACCACAGAGAAAAGGTGATTTAAGAAGATCTCGTGCAGCAGCAGTTAACATCGTTCCAAACAGCACTGGTGCAGCAAAAGCTATAGGACTTGTTATCCCAGAACTGAACGGAAAATTAATCGGATCTGCTCAGCGTGTTCCAACCCCTACAGGATCTACAACAATCTTAACAGCAGTTGTTAAGAAAGCTGGCGTTACAAAAGAAGATATCAATGCAGCTATGAAAGCAGCAGCTAACGAGTCCTTCGGATACAACGAAGACGAAATCGTATCTTCTGATATCGTTGGAATGAGATTCGGTTCTCTGTTCGATGCAACACAGACCATGGTTAACCAGGTATCTGATGATCTGTACGAAGTACAGGTTGTTTCTTGGTATGATAACGAGAACAGCTACACATCTCAGATGGTTCGTACAATCAAATACTTCAGCGAGTTAGCATAATTTACGAGAGAAACCCGCAAAGCGTGTTTCCCGTAGTTTAACGAACAATCACTGCACGGTAGACTACTTTTTTAAGCGACAGGCTGCCAGAGTGCAGATAAGACTCAGGAAAAGGGTCCGGTCTTTTAGGACCGGGCTCTTTCTTGCTATTAGAAATAAAATTTAAAGGAGACTACTTAATATGTCATTAAATAAAAAATCTATAGATGATATTAATGTAAAAGGACTTCGCGTTCTTTGCAGATGTGATTTCAACGTACCATTAAAAGAAGGAAAGATTACAGACGAGAACCGTCTGGTTGCAGCTCTTCCTACAATCAAGAAATTAATCGCTGATGGTGGAAAGGTTATCCTTTGCTCCCATTTAGGAAAAGTAAAAACAGAAGAAGATAAACAGACCAAAACTCTTGCACCAGTAGCAGCAAGACTTACAGAGTTATTAGGACAGGAAGTTAAATTTGTTGTTGACCCTGAAGTTGTTGGTGAGAACGTAAGAGCAGCAGTAGCAGCTATGAACGATGGCGATGTTATCTTACTTGAGAATACACGTTTCAGACCAGAAGAGACAAAGAACGGAGAAGCTTTCTCTAAAGACCTTGCTTCTATCTGTGATGTATTTGTAAATGATGCATTCGGAACAGCTCACAGAGCACATTGTTCTAACGTAGGTGTTGCACAGTTAGTTGACACTGCAGTAGTTGGATACTTAATGCAGAAAGAAATCGACTTCCTTGGAAATGCAGTAGAGAATCCGGTAAGACCATTCGTTGCAATTCTTGGTGGTGCAAAAGTTGCTGATAAATTAAATGTAATCAACAACTTACTTGAGAAATGTGATACCTTAATCATCGGTGGTGGTATGGCTTACACATTCTTAAAAGCAAAAGGATATGAAATCGGAATCTCTTTAGTAGATGATACTAAGATCGACTATTGTAAAGAAATGATGGCAAAGGCAGAGAAACTTGGAAAGAAACTTCTTCTTCCGGTAGATGCTGTAACGATCAAAGATTTCCCAAATCCTATCGATGCTCCAGTTGAAGTAGAAACTTATGATGCAGACAAGATGCCGGCAGACAGAGAAGGCTGTGATATCGGACCTAAGACACAGACACTTTTCGCAGATGCTGTTAAGACTGCTAAGACTGTTGTTTGGAACGGACCTATGGGTGTATTCGAGAACCCAACTCTTGCAGCAGGTACTATCGCTGTAGCAAAAGCTTTAGCTGATACAGATGCAACAACCATCATCGGTGGTGGAGATTCTGCAGCAGCAGTTAACCAGCTTGGATTCGGTGACAAGATGAGCCACATCTCAACAGGTGGTGGAGCATCCTTAGAGTTCTTAGAGGGTAAAGAGCTTCCAGGCGTTGCAGCAGCAAATGATAAATAAGTAATCAAAGCACATGCCTGTATGCAGGCAAAAGCTTATATATTTAAGAAAGAAGGACATTTTAAAATGGCAAGAAAAAAAATTATTGCCGGCAACTGGAAAATGAACAAAACTCCTAGCGAGGCAGTTGCACTGGTAAATGAATTAAAACCATTAGTAGCAAACGAAGACGTAGATGTAGTATTCTGCGTACCAGCAATTGATATTATTCCAGCAATGGAAGCAGCAAAAGGTTCTAACATCTGCATCGGTGCAGAGAACATGTATTTTGAAGAGAGCGGAGCATACACAGGAGAAATCTCTCCGGCAATGCTTACAGACGCTGGCGTAAAATACGTTGTATTAGGACATTCTGAGAGAAGAGAATACTTCGCAGAGACAGATGAGACTGTAAATAAGAAAGTATTAAAAGCTTTCGAACATGGTATTACACCAATCATCTGCTGTGGAGAGACTTTAACACAGAGAAAACAGGGTATTTACCTTGACTGGATCCGTATGCAGATTAAGATTGCATTCCAGAACGTAACAGCAGAGCAGGCTGCAACAGCAGTTATTGCTTACGAGCCAATCTGGGCAATCGGAACCGGTGAAACAGCTACTTCTGATCAGGCAGAAGAAGTTTGTGGCGCAATCCGTGCCTGCATCCGTGAAGTATATGATGAAGCAACAGCTGAGTCTATCCGTATCCAGTACGGTGGATCTGTAAATGCAGGAAATGCAGCAGAGCTGTTCGCAAAAGCTGATATCGATGGTGGTCTGGTAGGAGGAGCTTCCTTAAAGGCTGACTTCGGAAAAATTGTAAATTACAATAAATAAGCTTTTCGGAAAATAGAATATTTTCATAAGAAATAAGAAACGTCACGAAATGCATTATGACATTGGTAGTATTTACCGGTGAAATGCATTTGGTGGCGTTTTTTTTGTTCCCCGAAAAGAACAAACGAAAACTGATTCACCCATTGACATAGTAGGCGAATAGGTATATGATGCGAATGAACCAGAAAAGGAGGAATGCAGAGCATGATTTCAACCAAAGGAAGGTATGCATTAAAGGTCATGGTCGAGCTGGCGGAGCATGATGCGGAAGAATATATTCCGTTAAAAGGAATTGCCGAGAAATTGAATATTTCCCAGAAATATTTAGAGAGTATTTCGGCCATTCTTTCCAAGGGACATATGATAGAAGGAGTCAGCGGCAAGAAGGGCGGTTATCGTCTGAAGCGGAAACCGGAAGAATACAGGGTTGGTGATATCCTGCGGCTGACAGAAGGAACGCTTGCACCGGTATCCTGCTTGAGAGAAGACCAGGAGCCATGTGAGAAATCAGATTCCTGCTGTACACTTCCAATCTGGAAGGGACTGGCAGATTTGATAGATAAATATTTTGATGAAATGACGCTGGCGGATGTTCTGCAGTCGAAGCAGGAAGCGGAGAAGAAAGCAGCGAAGAAGAAACAATAGATGCAGGAGGAAGAAAAATGAGCAAAGAATTACTTTTAGAGGTTAAAAATCTGAACGTCAGTGTAGAAGAAAAACATATTTTACATGACGTAAATCTTGAAATAGGAAGACATGAGACACATGTACTGATGGGACCAAACGGAACCGGTAAATCTACACTGGGTTATACACTGGTTGGTAATCCACGTTATCAGGTAGAGAGCGGAGAAATCTTTTTCCAGGGAAAAAATATTACCGGAGAGCCGGTGAATGAACGCGCAAAGAGCGGCATGTTCTTATCTTTCCAGAACCCACTGGAAGTACCGGGCGTTACCTTAAGTTCCTTTATCCGTAGTGCATTGGAACAGAAGACTGGAAAGAGAGTCCGTTTCTATGATTTTAAGAAAGAACTGGCAGAGAAAATGGAACTTTTACAGATGGATCCGTCTTATGCAGAACGTGATTTGAATGTAGGATTTTCCGGCGGCGAAAAGAAGAAAGCTGAAATCCTGCAGATGCTGATGTTAAAACCGGAGCTTGCGATTCTGGATGAAACCGATTCCGGACTGGATGTAGATGCGGTAAGAACCGTATCAAAAGGAATCAAAGAATACCAGAAGAGCAGTGAGGGAAGCCTTTTGATTATTACACACAGCACCAAGATTTTAGAGGCATTACACGTAGATTTCACACACATCATGGTGGAAGGACACATTGTTAAGACCGCAGATGCATCCTTGATTAATGAAGTAAACGAGAATGGTTTTGCAAAATACGAGTAAGGAGTGTAAGGAATGGAAGAGAAAAGCTATGTAGAAGATATCGACAGAAGCATATATGATATCCGGGACGATGAGAAGGATGCTTATAAGCTGAAAGAAGGTCTTACTCCTGAAATCGTAGAGCAGATATCAAAAGAGAAAAATGACCCCGTCTGGATGCAGAATTTCCGTTTACAGTCTTTACAGATTTACAATGAAATGGAAGTGCCAGACTGGGGACCATCGATTGAAGGACTGGACATGGAGCATATCGTAACCTATGTCCGCCCGAACACAAAGATGAAGGGAAAATGGTCTGAGGTGCCAAAGGACATTAAAGATACCTTTGAGCGTCTTGGAATCCCACAGGCAGAAAGAAAGTCACTGGCAGGTGTTGGCGCACAGTATGATTCCGAACTGGTTTATCATAATGTAAGAGAAGAAGTTGCCGCACAGGGCGTTATTTATACGGATTTGGAAAGTGCAATGCATGGCGAATATGCAGATATGATACAGAAGCACTTTATGAAGCTGGTAAAACCAAATGACCACAAATTTGCAGCACTGCACGGTGCAGTCTGGTCCGGCGGTTCTTTCGTTTATGTGCCCAAGGGTGTGGACGTAGAGATTCCACTGCAGTCCTATTTCAGACTGAATGCCAAAGGTGCCGGACAGTTTGAACACACACTGATTATCGTAGATGAGGGAGCATCCCTTCATTTCATCGAAGGATGTTCCGCACCAAAATATAACGTAGCCAATCTGCATGCAGGATGCGTGGAATTGTATGTTGGCAAGAATGCAAAACTTCGTTATTCCACCATCGAGAACTGGTCAAAGAATATGTATAACTTAAATACCAAGCGGGCACTGGTAGAAGAGGGCGGAACCATTGAATGGGTATCCGGTTCCTTCGGTTCCCATGTATCTTATCTGTATCCGATGAGTGTCTTAAAAGGAAAGGGCGCCCGCATGGAATTTACCGGTGTAACTTTTGCAGGAAAAGGACAGAACCTTGATACCGGAGCCAAAGTGGTACACTGCGCACCGGACACCAGCTCCTATATGAATACCCGTTCCATTTCCAAGGATGGTGGTATCAGTACTTTCCGTAGTTCCGTTGTGGTAACGAAGGAAGCGAAAGGCACGAAGTCAGCAGTATCCTGTCAGTCTCTGATGTTAGATTCTGAGTCCCGTTCCGATACCATTCCGGCAATGGACATCCGTACCAAGGATGCTAATGTGGGACATGAAGCCCAGATTGGAAGCATCAGTGATGAAGCAATTTTTTATCTGATGTCAAGAGGCATGAGCGAAGAGGACGCAAGAGCCTGCATCGTCAGCGGATTTGCGGATAATGTTTCCAAGGAACTGCCTTTAGAGTACGCATTGGAAATGAACAATTTGATTCGCCTTGAGATGAAGGGCAGCATAGGATAGCAGAAGGGATGTGGAAAGAGCATGGAACAAAATGTAAGTATGAAAATCAATGAATTGCCTTCTCCTACCTGGAACTGGCTGAAGGTAAATGAAACTCCGATAAAATGGAGCAATAAGATAGAACCTTGTGAGATTGCAGCAGAGGGAGATGCAGTAGCTACTGAAACAGAGCAGCTTTCGGACATTGAAACCGGTGCCGGAAGAGAAGCAGATGCAATCTTTGCAACAGAAAATACTGCAAAATATCAGATTCTTGCAGATAATGCAGGACAGGATAAAACCGTAAGACTGCACATTTCCGGCAAAAAAGATGCACATACGGCAGGCTGTGTAGAGATAGTTGCAAAAGAAAACAGTACACTTACTGTTGTGATGGACAGCCGTGTGGCTCCGGATGCCACAAAAGAGGAAGACAGTACCGCAGAAGCATCTCTGGCAGTCCGTGTCAGAATGAAAGTCGAGAGCGGTGCATCTGTAAGATTAGTTCAGGTTCAGATGCCGCAGGAGCATGAGACTTTATTAAGTGATATAGGCGGCAATTTAATTGGCGAAGGAGCAAAGGTGGAATATATCCAGTTGTTCCTTGGAAAAGGAAATCTCTATTCCGGATGCCGCATGGATTTGAATGGAAAAGAAAGTAAGTTTGCCACAGAGACCGGATATCTTGGCCAGGCACAGCAGATTTTAGACTATAATATGGTAGCCAATCATTTTGGCGAGAAAACCATGAGCTATATTAATTCTGACGGAGCTCTTCGCGGACAGGCACATAAAGTTTTCCGCGGAACCATTGATTTTAAACGTGGTTCCTCCGGCGCAGAAGGACAGGAAGAGGAAAGCGTACTTCTGCTGGGTGATGATGTGGAAAATAAGACCATTCCGCTGATTTTATGTGCACAGGAAGACGTAAAGGGAAATCACGGAGCAACCATTGGAGAATTAGATGAAGATACCATGTTCTATTTTGGAGCAAGAGGTATTGATAAAGAAGCTGCAGAACGTATTGTGACAGGTGCAAAATTGGAGCATATCTGTGATTTGATGAAGGATGAAGCAGCAGAAAAAATTGCGAAGGAAGCGCTGGAAGAGGTGATTTAGGATGTACAATTTTAAGAAGGATTTTCCTCTTTTTAAAGACCGGGATGTTATCTATCTTGACAATGCAGCAACCGCACAGAAGCCGGCATGCGTCATTGAAGCGGAAAAGGAATTTTATGAAAAACATAATGCCAATCCGATGCGTGGATTCTATCCTTTGAGCCTGGAAGCAACCGATGCCTATGAGGCAGCGAGAAAAACAGTTCAGCAGTTTATCCATGCTGCATCTGAGACAGAAATTATATTTACCAGAAATACCACAGAGGGCCTGAATTTAGTAGCGTACAGCTATGGCTTAAATAATCTTTGTCCGGAGGACGAAATTGTGGTTTCCATTATGGAACATCACAGCAATATGCTGCCGTGGCAGATGGTGGCAAGACAGACCGGCGCAAAGCTTATTTATCTGGAATGTGAAAAGGACGGTAGTTTAAGCGAAGCAAAGTTAGACGAAGCTTTTTCTGATAAAACAAGACTGGTGGCAATCACACAGGTGTCCAATGTGCTGGGACGTCCGACTCCGGTAGAGGAAATTGTGCGAAGAGCAAGAAAGAGCAATGCGGTAGTCGTGCTGGATGCCGCCCAGAGCTCCCCACATATGCCGATTGATGTGCAGAAGCTGGATGTGGATTTTCTGGCATTTTCCGGTCACAAGTTAATGGGACCGATGGGAATCGGTGTCTTATATGGAAAGAAAAAACTTTTAAAGGCAATGCCACCATTCCTTACCGGCGGAGAAATGATAGATTCTGTAACAAGAGACGGTGCAAAATATGCAGAGCTTCCGCATAAGTTTGAGGCAGGAACCGTCAATGCAGCAGGCGCAGTGGGACTGGCTGCCGCCATTGATTATATTAACAAAATCGGTTTTGAAACCATGCAGGAGCGGGAACTTACACTTACGAAAAGAGCCTTGGAAGGACTGAAAGCAATTCCAAAGGTTCATGTGCTGGGTTCGGAACTGGCAGAAGAACATACCGGAATCCTGACATTTACCATTGAAGACGTGCATCCGCATGATGTCAGTGCGGTATTGGAATCCGATGGTGTGGCTGTCCGGGCAGGTCATCATTGTGCACAGCCATTGTTAGAGTATCTGGGCGTCCGCTCCGCTACAAGAGCAAGCCTGATGTTCTACAATACAGAAGAAGAAGTCGATGCGCTGGTAAAAAGCGTAGCAGGAGTCAGAAGGAGAATGGGATATGGAGAGTAGAAGTTTTTATAATGAAATCCTTACCGAACACAATATTCACCCGGAGTTCAAGCATGACCTTCCGGATGCCGACTTGGTATTAGAGGGCGTGAATCCAAACTGCGGGGATGATATTTTTTTGAAGTTAAAATTAGATGGCGATGAAATCGTAGACGGTGCATTTGTAGGAGATGGCTGTGCTATTTCCCAGGCATCTGCCGATATTATGCTGGGCATGATTGTCGGAAAGAAGAAAGAGGAAGCGCTGCATTTAGGAGAATTATTCTTAAAAATGATAAAAGGAGAAGCTTCGGATGAAGAGATTGACGAGCTGGAAGAAGCTTCGGCATTAAAGGATATTTCCCATATGCCGGCAAGAGTAAAGTGCGCTGTATTAGGCTGGCATACCTTAGAAGAAATGTTAAATGATGAGGTTTGATATAACAGAATACGCTTGCAAAATAAGGATTGTTAGAAAAAGAAAGATAGTGTATAATGTTATCGGCAATAAAGCAGGACACAAGAGACGAAAGAGGAGTTGAGCGAGGATACCGATTTGAGAAGAAAAGCTTTGCAGATGGCAGGGATAGGAATATTGTTGTTTGGAATGGTTTGCAGTGGATGTGACAGGAAAGCGCAGGTAAATGCAGAACCGGAAAGCAGCGAGAAAATAGAATATGCAGTGACGGAAACAGAAGAAGTCTCTACAGAGACGAAGAAGCTGGTGATAGAAGATTTGGATGATGCATACGAAGCACTGCTGGATTCCTGCAGCAAAGAATTTATCGGGGATTATCGGATTGACGAAAGTTTCTTAAACTGGGTTTATGCCAATTACGGAAAAGAAGCAGTATTAAATATTGCACAGGAGTCTCAGGAAGACCAGAATGTAAATGTCTGGTACGAAGAGACCGGAAATTCCATACATGTGCTGTGGCTTCTTTATTGTCAGGATACCGGCATGAATGAAGAGGATTTGCAGCAGGTTTACTGGAAGGCATGCGGCTCTGAGGATGAGATTGTGCTGGATTTTACCGGCGATATTAATTTTGCAGAAGGCTGGGGCACAACGGAACACATGGATGGACAGCCAAATGGAATCAATGACTGCTTTTCCAAAGATTTATTGCAGGAAATGAATAATGCAGACATTATGATGATAAACAATGAGTTCACCTACAGTACAAGAGGGGAACCTTTAGCCGGCAAGGATTATACTTTCCGGGCAGATCCAAAGCGTGTCGCATTATTGGAAACATTTGGAACAGATATTGTCAGTCTTGCCAATAATCATGTCTATGACTATGGCGAAGCTGCATTGATTGATACCATAGATACACTGGAAGAAGCAGGAATTCCGTATGTAGGAGCAGGAAAAGATTTAAAGGATGCCATGTGTCCGGTATATTTTGTGGCAAATGGAAAGAAAATAGCAATTGTATCAGCTACACAGATTGAACGCTCTTTAAATTATACGAAGGAAGCAACTGAGACGACACCGGGCGTGTTAAAGACCTTAAATCCGGACAAGTTTCTGAAAGTAATAGAAGAAGCAAGAGACAACAGCGATTATGTGATTGCTTTTGTACATTGGGGAACAGAAGGAAATAACTATTTTGGTTCCGACCAGGTGGCTCTTGCAAAACAGTTTGTGGAAGCCGGTGTGGATGTCATTATCGGCGGACATACCCATTGCCTGCAGGGCATGGAATATATGGATGGCGTGCCGATTATCTACAGTCTTGGCAATTTCTGGTTTTCGGCGTCAACATTAGATACCGGCTTATCCCAGGTAATCATCCGGGATGACGGAACTATTGATTTCCGGTTTCTGCCGTGTATACAGAAGAATTACAAGACCTCACTGGTGACAGATGAAAGTGAGAAAAGACGTATTTTTGATTTTATGGAATCCCTTTCCGTGGGAATTACCATAGATGATGATGGTTATGTGACAGCAACGGAGTAATCCGTTTCAATAGAAGATTTTAAAGAAAAGAGGAAAAAACATGAGTAAAAAACCAACCGTATTGATGATTTTAGATGGTTTTGGTCTGAATGACAAAACTGAGGGTAATGCAGTAGCCCAGGCAAACAAGCCAAACATTGATGCACTGATGAAAGATTATCCATGGGTAAAAGGAAATGCCAGCGGACTTGCCGTAGGACTTCCGGACGGACAGATGGGTAACTCCGAAGTAGGACATATGAACATGGGTGCAGGAAGAATTGTATACCAGGAATTAACCAGAATTACCAAAGAAATCGAAGATGGAGATTTCTTTAAAAATGAAGCATTGCTTGCCGGCATGAAAAATGTAAAAGACAACGGTTCTGCACTTCATTTATATGGATTATTATCCGATGGTGGAGTTCACAGCCACATTACACATTTATTCGGACTTCTGGAAATGGCAAAAAAAGAAGGCTTAGACAAAGTATATGTACACTGCTTCTTAGACGGCCGTGATACCGCACCTACTTCCGGAAAAGGATTTATCGAAGAGCTGGAAGCAAAAATGAAAGAAATCGGTGTTGGTGAAATCGCAACCATCAACGGACGTTACTATGCAATGGACCGTGACAACCGTTGGGATCGTGTAGAAAAAGCATATAAAGCAATTACAGAAGGTGTTGGCGAGACAGCAGACAGCGCTGTTGCAGCAATTGATGCATCTTATGCAAAAGATGTAACAGACGAGTTCGTAGTTCCGACTGTAATTATGAAAAATGGTGCTCCAACTGCAACCGTACAGGATAACGATACCATTATCTTCGTTAACTTCCGTCCTGACCGAGCAAGAGAGATTACCAGAGCATTCTGTGCAGATGAGTTCGACGGATTTGACAGAGGCACAAGAAAGAACGTAACTTATGTATGTTTCACAGAATACGATGGAACCATTCCGAACAAAACCGTTGCATTCCACAAGGTAGAACTTACCAATACATTTGGACAGTTCCTTGCAGACAATGGCAAGACTCAGGCAAGAATCGCTGAGACTGAGAAATATGCTCATGTAACCTTCTTCTTCAACGGCGGTGTAGAGGAGCCAAACAAAGGCGAAGAAAGAATTCTGGTAAAATCTCCAAAGGTAGCAACCTATGATTTGAAACCGGAAATGAGTGCATACGAAGTATGTGATAAATTAGTAGATGCCATCAAATCTGAAAAATATGATGTAATCATAATCAACTTTGCTAACCCGGATATGGTTGGACATACCGGAGTTCAGGCTGCAGCAATCAAGGCAGTAGAAGCAGTTGATGAGTGCGTAGGCAAAGCTGTTGCAGCATTAAAAGAGGTTGACGGACAGATGTTCATCTGCGCAGACCACGGAAATGCAGAGCAGTTAATCGATTATGAAACAGGCGAACCATTTACAGCACATACTACCAATCCGGTACCATTCATTCTGGTAAATGCAGACCCTGCATACGGTTTAAGAGAGGGTGGATGTCTTGCAGATATCGCTCCTACATTAATCGAGCTGATGGGAATGGAACAGCCAAAAGAAATGACAGGGAAATCTTTGTTAATCAAAAAATAAGACCGTAAGGGCGAAATGCAAACTACGAGAAACACGCTTTGCGAGTTTCTCGAGTTATCGCGGTGCTCGCCAAAATCTGCTGAGAAAAGAAGCTCGCTCAGGCAAGCCTGGCTCCTTCTTTTCTCGCAGATTTTTTCTCGCTACTCGCGTAAATAAAAAGATTCTGTATCTCAAGTGTAAGGTACAGAATCTTTTGCTATAGATAAGTATTTTCCGACACATATATTAATAATACTTATAAATAGAAAATATTAGACAAAAAAACTAATAAATTTCGCTCATTTTTCTATATGGGGCAAAAGGCGCACTTCGCCCAAATTCATTGACTTTCTAAAAGGCACTGTATTATAATTTTCCAGTAGTGTTTTTTATCATAACAAAAATTTGCGAAAGCATAAAATGGAGGACAAAAGCAGTATGCAGGAATTTAAACCATTTAAAGAAGGAAAAGTAAGAGAAGTATATGATAATGGAGAAAGCCTTATCATTGTTGCAACAGACAGAATTTCAGCGTTTGACCATATTTTAAAGAATAAGGTTACCAATAAGGGCGCAATTCTGACACAGATGTCCAGATTCTGGTTCGATTTTACAAAGGATATCGTGCCAAACCATATGCTTTCCGTTGATGTAAAAGATATGCCGGAATTTTTCCAGAATGAGAAATATGATGGCAACAGCATGATGTGCAAGAAACTGGAAATGATTCCAATCGAATGTATTGTTCGTGGATATATTACCGGAAGTGGCTGGGCAAGCTACAAAGAGAACGGAACCGTCTGCGGAATCAAATTACCGGAAGGACTTGTAGAATCCGATAAATTACCTGAGCCGATTTACACACCAAGTACCAAAGCTGAGATTGGTGACCATGACGAGAATATTTCTTTTGAACAGAGTATTGACGTATTAGAGAAAGCATTCCCGGGCAAGGGTGCTGAGTATGCAGAAAAGATTAAAGAATATACTATCGCACTTTACAAGAAATGTGCAGAATACGCATTAAGCAAAGGAATCATCATTGCAGATACCAAGTTTGAATTTGGTCTCGATGAGAATGGAAATGTAGTTTTAGGTGATGAGATGCTGACACCGGACAGCTCCCGTTTCTGGCCATTAGAAGGATATAAACCGGGACAGGGACAGCCTTCTTATGACAAACAGTTTGTAAGAGACTGGTTAAAAGCAAATCCAGACAGCGATTATCTCCTTCCGGATGAAGTAATTAAGAAGACAATTGAGAAATACGAAGAAGCATTTGAATTACTGACCGGTAAGAAATTTGCTTAAAAATATAGTCAGGAGAACCCTATGAATAACAATGAATTAAAGGAAAGCCCATGGGACGGACTGCATGAAGAATGTGGCGTCTTCGGCATGTATGATTTTGACGGAAATGATGTGGCTTCCAGTATTTATTATGGTCTGTTTGCATTACAGCATAGAGGACAGGAGAGCTGTGGTATTGCAGTAAGTGAGACAAACGGACCAAAGGGAAAAGTTACTTCCTATAAAGATATGGGACTGGTAAACGAAGTATTTACCGGAAAACAGTTAGAAGCAATGAAGGGTGATATTGGAGTCGGTCATGTCCGCTATTCCACTGCAGGTTCTTCCACCCGTGAGAATGCACAGCCGCTGGTATTGAATTATGTAAAAGGTACGCTGGCATTGGCACACAACGGAAACCTCATCAATGCAAAGGAGCTTCGCAAAGATTTGGAATATACCGGAGCAATTTTCCAGACCACCATTGATTCTGAGGTAATTGCTTACCACATTGCAAGAGAGCGTCTGAATTCCAAGACAGCCGAGGAAGCAGTACGCAGAGCCTGCCAGAAGTTAAAAGGAGCTTATGCTCTGGTTGTAGCCAGCCCTCGTAAGCTGATTGGCGCAAGAGACCCATATGGCTTCAAACCCCTTGTAATCGGAAAACGTGACAATGCTTATATCATTACTTCTGAGACCTGTGCCTTGGAGACCATTGATGCAGAGTATGTCAGAGACGTATTGCCGGGAGAAGTGGTAACAATTTCACCAGAAGGCGGCATTCAGTCTGATATGACTATGTGTCTTCCAAAAGAACAGGAAGCACGTTGTATTTTTGAATACATATATTTTGCGAGACCGGACAGCCATATTGACGGGGTCAGCGTTTATGCATCCCGTATCCAGGCAGGACGTTTCCTTGCAATGGATTCACCGGTAGATGCAGACTTGGTAGTAGGAGTACCGGAGTCTGGAAATGCAGCAGCTCAGGGTTATGCCCTGCAGTCCGGAATTCCATATGGAACTGCTTTTGTAAAAAATGGTTATGTGGGACGAACCTTCATCAAACCAAAGCAGAGCAGCAGAGAATCCAGCGTAAGAGTAAAATTAAATGTACTGGAAGAATCAGTCCGTGGCAAGCGTATCATTATGATTGACGATTCCATCGTGCGTGGAACCACATCTGACCGTATTGTAAATATGTTAAAAGAAGCCGGTGCCACAGAAGTGCATGTAAGAATCAGTTCCCCGCCATTCTTATGGCCATGTTATTTTGGAACCGATATTCCGGAGCGGGAACAGTTGATTGCCTATAACAGAACCATCGAAGATATCCGGAAGATAATCGGTGCAGATTCTTTGGGATACTTAAAGATAGAGCGTCTGGAGCAGCTGGTAGGAGGACTTCCAATCTGTAAAGGATGCTTTACCGGAAAATATCCGATGGAGCCGCCAAAAGAGGATATTCGTGGTGACTATGAGCGATAAAGCAGACTGACACAGCAGTCATCCGGTTGCCGGGCAGGATGTTCATGATTGCATGAAACAGCCTGCACCGGCAACCGAGCGGAGCACTGTGTAATTTATTTATATTATTTTAAGAAAAAGGAGCACACATATGAGTACCGATAGATATAACAGCCCATTATCAGAGCGTTATGCCAGCAAAGAAATGCAGTACATCTTTTCCCCGGATATGAAATTCCGTACCTGGAGAAGACTTTGGATTGCACTGGCAGAAACCGAGAAAGAACTTGGACTTGATATTACACAGGAACAGATTGACGAATTAAAGGCACACAAGGATGACATCAACTATGATGTGGCAAAGGCAAGAGAAAAAGAAGTCCGTCATGATGTTATGTCCCATGTATATGCTTACGGCGTACAGTGTCCGAAAGCAAAAGGAATCATCCATTTAGGAGCAACCTCCTGCTACGTTGGAGATAATACCGATATCATCATTATGTCAGAGGCATTAAAACTGGTTCGTAAGAAATTAGTAAATGTCATTGCAGAACTGGCAAAATTTGCAGATAAATATAAGAATCAGCCGACATTGGCATTTACCCATTTCCAGCCGGCACAGCCAACTACCGTTGGAAAACGTGCAACACTGTGGTGCCAGGAATTTATTATGGATTTGGAAGACTTAGATTATGTATTAGGCAGCCTGAAACTTTTAGGTTCCAAGGGAACCACAGGAACACAGGCAAGCTTTCAGGAGCTTTTTGACGGAGATCAGGAAACCATCGATAAGATTGATCCAATGATTGCACAGAAAATGGGCTTCAAGGAGTGCTATGCAGTATCCGGACAGACCTATTCCAGAAAAGTAGATACCAGAGTTGCCAACATTTTAGCAGGCATCGCAGCAAGTGCACATAAGATGTCCAATGACATCCGTCTTCTGCAGCACCTGAAAGAAGTGGAAGAACCGTTTGAGAAGAGCCAGATTGGTTCCTCTGCAATGGCATATAAGAGAAATCCAATGCGTAGTGAACGTATTGCATCCCTTTCCCGCTATGTCATGATTGATGCATTAAACCCGGCAATTACATCTGCAACCCAGTGGTTTGAGAGAACTCTTGATGACTCTGCAAACAAGCGTCTTTCCATTCCGGAAGGCTTCCTTGCAATCGACGGAATCTTAGACCTTTGCTTAAATGTAGTAGACGGACTTGTTGTATATGAAAAAGTTATTTACAAACACATGATGAGCGAGCTTCCGTTTATGGCAACTGAAAATATTATGATGGATGCTGTAAAAGCTGGTGGTGACCGTCAGGAATTACATGAGAAGATTCGTGTACTTTCCATGGAAGCAGGCAAAAATGTAAAACAGGAGGGTAAAGAGAATAACCTTCTTGAGCTGATTGCAGCAGAACCTGCATTCCATACAACCTTAGAAGAGCTGAAGCAGAATATGGACCCTGCAAAATATGTAGGAAGAGCACCAATTCAAGTAGATGCCTTCTTAAAGAATGTGGTACAGCCGATTTTGGATGACAACAAAGAGATTCTTGGTATGACAGCCGAGATTAACGTATAATCGAATTATTTCGAAAGAATAAAAAATCTTCTTTTGGAGATACTGAACTATTAATTCAGAATATTTTCAAAAGGAGATTTTTTTATGGCTGTAAAAATGACGATTACACGAATCCATGCAAGAGAAATATTAGATTCCAGAGGAAATCCCACAATAGAAACAGAAGTAACTGTGGAGACAGAGACAACCGGAAAGAAGTCGACTGCCCGGGCGGCAGCACCTTCCGGAGCCAGCACTGGAGAATTTGAAGCCATTGAATTAAGAGACGGCGGCGAGCGTTATGGTGGAAATGGTGTGCAGCAGGCGGTGGAAAATGTAAATACAAGAATTGCAAAAGCACTGATAGGCAGAAACGTATTGCGGCAGGAAAATCTAGATGCACTGATGCTGGAACTGGATGGAACAGAAAACAAAGGAAGCCTTGGTGCCAATGCAATCTTAAGTGTGTCCTTAGCCTGTGCTAAAGCAGCGGCAAAAGCATTACAGATGCCGCTTTACCGCTATGTGGGCGGCGTAAATGCAGTGACGATTCCGGTGCCGATGATGAATATTTTAAATGGCGGCGCACATTCCGATAACAATCTGGATGTTCAGGAATTTATGATACTTCCAATTGGAGCCGACAGCATTACGGAAGGAATCCGCTGGTGTGCAGAAGTCTATCATCATTTGAAAAAATTATTAAAGAACCGTGGGTTGTCTGTGGCAGTGGGAGATGAAGGCGGCTTTGCTCCGAACATTGCAAATGAGGAGGAAGCCATTCAGCTTATTATGGAAGCCATTACCAAAGCAGGGTACAGCTGTGGCAGAGGCAAGCAGTTTATGATTTCTCTGGATGCAGCCGCCAGTGAATGGAAAGGCAATGCTCCGGGAGAATATTATCTGCCAAAATCCGGCAAGCGTTATAGCACGGATGAACTGATTGTTCATTGGGAAAAGATGATTCGCCGTTTTCCGATTTATTCCATTGAAGACCCACTGGACGAAGAGGATTGGGATGGCTGGAAACGTCTGACAGAAAAAGTGGGAGATAAAGTGATTCTGGTAGGCGATGATTTATTTGTCACGAATCCGGTGCGCCTGAATAAAGGAATTTCCATGGGATGCGGTAATGCGATTCTGATTAAGCCAAACCAGATTGGAACGCTCTCAGAAACTATGGAAGCCATCCGCATGGCAAAAGAACATGGCTATGAGACCATCATGTCCCACCGGAGCGGCGAGACCGAGGATACGACCATAGCGGATTTGTCAGTAGGGCTTGGCAGTGACCTGATTAAAACCGGAGCACCGTGCCGTGGCGAGCGGACGGCAAAATATAATCGTCTGATTCGGATCGAAGAATCGTAATATATTTCAGCAAAATTTCAATACAAATGCGAAATAAGTGGTTGTAATTTGTCCGTGTGTATGATATACTGTCAAAGTTACGAGTATTATAAATCCACAGGAGGTGTCATTCGTGGCAGTTTTAAAAACGGTTTTAACAGTTGTATTTATTATTATATGTATCGCATTGACAGTAATTATTCTTCTTCAGGAAGGTAAGTCCGCAGGACTTGGAGCAATCAGCGGAGCAGCTGATACTTATTGGGGCAAGAATAAAGGTCGTTCTATGGAAGGAATGTTGGTAAAGGTAACCAGAGTACTGGTAATCTTATTCCTGTTAATTTCCATCGTACTGAATATTGGAAGTTTCTAAGAACCAAAGAGCTGTCGTGTGAACGACAGCTTTTTTTACTTTACAGGAATTGCTTTTCTGTAAAGTAAAAAAGCTCCGCGAGAATGTGACAAGGCACATTCTTTGTTTCATGAGCAGCGAGAAAAAATAGGAAAGAAAAGAATGGATAGAGAAGCACTGGAAAAAAGAAAGAAAATTGTATATGAGTTTATTTGTGATGACTTATATGTCCCGATGAAAGCCAAAGAGATTGCAATGATTCTGCAGGTATCCAAAGAGCAGCGGGAAGAGCTGCATGCGGTTTTGGATGCTTTGTTGGAAGAAGGCAAGGTAGAGCTGACCCAGAAGGGCAAATATGTAAAGGCTTCCGGAAGATTCTTAACCGGTGTTTATACCGGAAACAGCAGAGGCTTTGGCTTTGTGACGGTAGAGGGTGAAGAGGAAGATATCTATATCCCGGAGGAGAATACCAACGGAGCCATGCATATGGACACTGTAACTGTTGCAGTAAATCCGCAGAAGACCGGAAAACGCCGGGAAGGCAGAATTATAAAAATTATATCCAGAGGTCTGCATCAGATTGTCGGAACTTATCAGAGCAGTAAGAACTTCGGATTTGTGGTGCCGGATAACCAGAAGCTGGCGCAGGATATTTTTATTCCAATCGAACGCTCCAAAGGAGCAGTAGATGGACACAAAGTTGTCGTTGAGATTACCGATTATGGTAAAAACGGTAAGAAACCGGAAGGAAAAATTGTTGAAATACTTGGTCATATCAATGACCCGGGAACAGATATTTTATCCATTGTAAGAGGCTTTGACCTGCCGACAGAATTTGCACCGAAGATTATGAAACAGGTGGAAAATGTAGCCAAAGAAGTCAGTGAGGCTGATATGGCAGGCAGGGAAGATTTGCGGGACTGGCAGATGGTGACAATCGACGGAGAAGACTCCAAAGATTTGGATGATGCGGTATCTCTTACCATGGATGGAGAAAATTATATTCTGGGTGTGCATATTGCAGATGTGTCCAACTATGTGCAGGAGCATAGTGCACTGGATGTGGAGGCATTGAACCGCGGAACCAGTGTATATCTCGTTGACCGCGTGATTCCTATGCTGCCCCATGCATTGTCCAATGGAATCTGTTCCCTGAATGCAGGAGAGAACCGGCTGGCATTGAGCTGCATCATGACCATTAACCCGAAGGGCAAGGTCATTGACCATAAAATTGCAGAGTCTGTGGTAAAAATTGACCGCAGAATGACTTATACAGCGGTAAAAGAAATTTTAGAAGACCATAACGAAGAAACAATTGCAGCGTATCGGGAACTGGTTCCGATGTTTGAAAAAATGGGAGAGCTGGCAGCACTGCTTCGAGGGAATCGTATGAAACGCGGTTCGATTGATTTTGATTTTCCGGAAACGAAAATCCTTTTGGATAAAAATGGCAGACCATTGGAAATCAAGCCATATGACAGAAATACAGCTACAAAATTAATTGAAGATTTCATGTTGATTGCCAATGAGACGGTGGCACAGGAATTTTTCTGGCAGGAGATACCATTTCTCTATCGTACCCATGAGACACCGGACGAAGAAAAAATCCGAAAACTTGCAACATTAATCGGAAATTTCGGATATACACTGCATATTAGCCAGGAGGAAATTCACCCGAAGGAATTGCAGAAGCTGTTAGGAAAAATCGAAGGAACACCGGAGGAAGCATTAATCAGCCGGCTGACCCTCCGTTCCATGAAACAGGCAAAATATACCACAGAGAACACCGGACATTTCGGACTGGCAGCAAGCTGCTATTGTCATTTTACATCGCCGATTCGCCGTTATCCTGATTTACAGATACACCGTATCATCAAGGAAACATTGCGGGGCAGGATGAATCATAAGCGGATGGCGCATTACGAAACGATTCTGCCGGAAGTAGCCAAACATTCCAGCGAAACAGAACGTCGGGCAGATGAGGCAGAGCGTGAGACTGAGAAGCTGAAAAAAGCACAGTATATGGCAGAGCATATCGGAGAAGTTTATGAAGGCGTTATTTCCGGTGTGGCATCCTATGGAATGTATGTAGAATTGCCAAATACCGTGGAAGGGCTTGTGCATGTAACCAGTCTTACCGATGATTATTATCAGTATTTTGAAGACACTTTTGAACTGGTGGGCGAAGTAACAAACCGCCATTACAAGCTGGGACAGAAGGTATATATCCGGGTAATCGGTGTGGATGAAATTGTAAGAACCATCGATTTTGAATTGGCAGAGGCAACAGGAACAGGAGAAATGAAGAATGGGAAAAGAATCGATTAAGATGATTGCCAATAATAAGAAGGCAAGACATGATTATTTCTTGGAAGAACTTTATGAGGCAGGAATTAGCCTGCATGGAACAGAAGTAAAATCACTCCGTATGGGAAAATGCAGTATCAAGGAGTCTTTCATACACATTGAACATGGGGAAGTCATCATATATGGTATGCATATCAGCCCATATGAAAAGGGAAACATTTTTAACCGTGATCCGCTTCGTCCGAAGAAGCTTCTGATGCACAAAAACGAGATTCGTAAATTAGAGCAGAAGATTAAGGAAAAAGGTTATACCATTGTTCCGGTGGAAGTATATTTCAAGGGAAGTCTGGTAAAAGTCCAGATTGCGCTTGCAAAAGGTAAGAAGCTTTATGATAAGCGGAATGATATTGCAAAGAAAGATATGCGCCGTGAAGCAGAGCGGGATTTCAAAGTAAGAAATCTTGGTTAATAGGCGGATAAAAATTGTCAGTTAATGGCAATACAAACAGTGGTTCTATCTTTGCCTCTTGCAGGAATAGCGGAGGCAGGTTATAATAGAATAAATATATAAGGGCTAGTAAAGGTTTCGACAGGGATTATGAAGCTGGAGAAGCGAGCCGCAGGGTGATGCGTTAAATTCCAAACTTAAAATTAAACGCTAACGATAATAAATTAGCTTACGCTGCCTAATGGCAGCAGTCTGACCTAGAGCACTCACACTTTAGGACCCAGGCTTCGACTATGTGAGAAACGACATGGGCAAAGCTTTGAACCCGTGGGCGTATGATGAAGCTACTGAAACAGTTACGGTGTTCATACCGGAATTGCAGAGGGAATGTCAAATTATGAACTACGCTCGTAGAAGGACAGGGGATTGGTTTTTGGACACGGGTTCGACTCCCGTCTAGTCCACTAAACGTGAACGTAGGCGAACACCATATATGATACTATCATATATGAGAATATTGTTTGATGTATCACAAAAAGTGAAAAAACGGTACTGTGTATGAAGATGATATACGGTACCGTTTTTTAGGATGTAGTACAGATTGAAAATATGAAACTGGAAATTGTGGAGATAGAACATTAACAATAGGAGATAGGAAGGAAATTATAAATGTCAGAAAATAATGCTAACATTGGATTTGAAAAACAAATATGGGATGCGGCTTGTGTCTTGTGGGGGCACATTCCAGCAGCAGAATACCGAAAGGTGATTGTAGGCCTTATATTTCTTCGCTACATTTCGAGTGCTTTTATGAAACGATATGAAGAACTTGTTGAGGAAGGTGAAGGCTTTGAGGATGATAGAGATGCTTATGTAGAAGAAAATATATTCTTTGTGCCGGAAGAAGCTCGTTGGGATAAAATAGCTTCTTCAGCACATAAGTCTGAAATTGGAATTGTTATAGATGAGGCAATGAGAGCTATCGAAAAAGAAAATACATCTCTTAAAAATGTATTGCCTAAGAATTATGCAAGTCCTGATTTGGATAAGAGAGTATTGGGTGATGTTGTTGATTTATTCACAAATATGGATATGGACAACACAAAGGAAAATAAGGATTTACTAGGAAAAACATATCAATATTGTATCAAAGAATTTGCGGCTTACGAAGGTGTTAAGGGTGGTGAATTCTATACTCCGGAAAGTATTGTTAAAACAATCGTAGCTATACTTAAACCTTACGATAACTGTCGTGTATATGATCCATGTTGTGGCTCTGGCGGTATGTTTGTACAATCAGCAGATTTTATTGAAGCGCACAGAGGAAACAGAGATTCTATTTCTGTATATGGTCAGGAGTCAAATGCTGATACTTGGAAAATGGCTAAAATGAATATGGCTATCCGAGGAATTGATGCGAACTTTGGCCCTTATCAGGCTGATACATTTTTTAATGATTTGCACCCTACCTTGAAAGCAGATTTCATTATGGCAAATCCACCGTTTAATCTTTCTAACTGGGGACAGGATAAATTAAAAGATGATAAGCGCTGGAAGTATGGAACACCACCAGCAGGAAATGCCAACTATGCGTGGATTCAGCATATGATTTATCATCTCGCACCAAATGGAAAAATTGGATTGGTACTTGCTAATGGTGCGTTATCTTCTCAGTCATCAGGCGAAGGTGAAATAAGAAAAAATATTATAGAGGATGACCTTGTAGAAGGTATTGTTGCATTACCTACTCAGTTGTTTTACAGCGTAACAATTCCTGTAACTCTTTGGTTTATCAGTAAGAATAAAAAGCAGAAAGGCAAAACACTTTTTATAGATGCCCGTAAGATGGGACATATGGTTGACCGCAAGCATAGAGATTTTACGGAAGGTATTCAAGAAGATGGCAGTCTTGGAGATATTGATAAATTAGCAAAAACATTTGAAGATTTTCATAATGGAACACTTGAAGAAGTAAAAGGTTTCTGTGCAATAGCAGATATTCAAGATATTGCAAAACAGGACTATATTCTTACACCAGGTAGGTATGTTGGCATTGAAGAAGTAGAGGATGATGGGGAACCTTTTGAACAAAAAATGAGTCGCCTGACATCTGAACTTTCTGATATGTTTGCTAAGTCTCACAAACTTGAGGAAGAGATTCGTAAGAAACTGGGAGCGATTGGGTATAATATATGATAGATGTATTTATTGATACTAATGTTTTATATAATAGAAACGAACAATTAGATAAGGCATTATTCGTTACTAAATTAAAAGAAATCATTGAAGAGATAGAAGCAAATGATATTTATACAGAAATTAAGCTATTGTTGCCACGAATGGTACTTAATGAATTATACCAACAACAATTAGAAATGTTTGATGGATTGAATAAAAGACTTGAAAATGTAAGCATGCCAAATCTGCAATATGATAGAGCTTTTAACTATGGAGAATATTTAGAAAAAATATTTAAGGAAGCAATAATGGAAATACAAAAAGGCATTGTTGAAGTAGACGTCGTGGATTTTCCTAATTCGGACAAGCTCGGTAATATAATATCAAGAGCGATAAAAAAAGCACCTCCATTTGAAGGAAAAGAGAAGCATAGTGATAAAGGATTTAAAGATGTATTGATTTGGGAATCCATAAAAGAATATAAGGAAAAACATATTAATGATATTATCGTGTTTTATTGTAATGATAGTTTGTTGGCAAGCAATGCACTAAGAAAAGAATTTAAAGAAGATTTCAGAGATGAAATATATATAGAACAAAAAAATGAGTTAATAAAAAGACTTACTACACTTTGCAATAAAAATGAAATGGTAAAGACTTTTTCATCACAACTTAATGAGAGAATAGAGATGTGTATGAGTCATGACAACGAGATATTATATGATTTGCTTATGGGAGATACTGAGTGGAGTGACGGAGATGTAATATCGGATTTTGAAGTGAAAAAAGTTAATATAATAAATTGTAATGATATAAAGATACATAATAGGATATTATATAAGGTTGAGATAGAAATTAAAATGTATTATTCAAAATACAAGAATAGAGATATGTATAAAATTATGGGAGAAAGACAGTTTGATATTTATTATGACTTTAATGATGATGTATTATTAACAAATCATTATGAGAATTTAACGATGGCAGACTGTAATATATCTGATTTTATAGTATTAGAGTAATTATTTTAATGAAGTAATTGTTGGATAAATTTGAAAGAGAGGATTGATATATGCCAGAGTGGAAATCAACCCGTTTAGGAGATATCTGTACAACAAATAAGGACAGTTATTCATCAAAAGACAATTGGAAAATTGTTAATTATTTAGATACAGGAAGTATTACGGAAAATAAAATCACTGAACTACAGTATATCGATATAGAAACAGATAAGCTGCCAAGCAGGGCAAGACGAAAAGTAAGAAAAGATAGTATATTATATTCTACAGTAAGACCTAATCAGTTGCATTACGGAATTATAAAAGAGTTAGTTGATAATTTATTAGTTTCTACAGGATTTACAGTAATTGATGTGGATACAAATAAAGCCATACCAGAATTTATTTACTATATTTTGACACAGAAAAATACAACTGAGCAATTGCAGGCGATTGCAGAACAAAGTGTATCAACGTATCCTTCTATTAAGGCAACTGATATAGAAAATCTGAAATTGAAATTACCCAATTTAGCTATACAGAAAAAAATTGTAGCTATTCTTGATACAATAGATAGTAAAATTAGACAAAATGAAAAGATAAACAATAATTTAGAGCAGCAAGCGAAAGTACTCTACAAAGACTGGTTCTTTGATTTTAGCCCATTTTCATCCGACGGAAATCTTCCTGATGGTTGGCGTCTTGGTGCCGTTGGCGATATTATTCAGCTTCACGACTCTAAGCGTGTTCCTCTTTCGGGTGCTGAAAGAGACAAAATGGCAAAGGTATATCCTTATTATGGAGCTACATCCCTTATGGATTATGTTGACAACTATCTATTTGACGGCATTTATCTATTACTTGGCGAAGATGGCACAGTCGTGGATAGTTTGGGTTTTCCAATCCTTCAATATATCTATGGACAATTTTGGGTCAACAATCACGCACACATAATAACAGGCAAAGAAGGCTTCTCAGTTGAAGAACTGTATCTGTTCTTTAGCCTTACAAATATCAAATCAATTGTAACTGGAGCTGTTCAGCAAAAGGTTAGTCAACAAAATCTGAAAAAAGTATCTGCAATAATACCAAGCAAAGAGGCTTTGAGTGCTTTTGATGAGATAATTCAACCGATTTTTGCTCAAATTCGTAATCTCAGAGATGAAAACGCCAACTTAGCTCGACTTCGTGATACACTTTTGCCTAAGTTAATGTCAGGCGAATTGGATGTCTCCGACATCGACCTTTAAGCCACTAAATTATTGTTTACATGCTTAAAGCACATCATTATATAGATGAAAATAAAATGCGTTAATTCGCATTTGGAAAGGAAAAATATGGCATTAGAAAATAAGCTTAATATCACGGATTCCACAGAACTTGCAAGAATGGAAGAAAAGATAAGCAAGAAAAAAGCAGTGGAGTTATTTGAGAATGGATATTTGGATAAATATAAAGCAGGCTCTTTTGAGATGCTTGCAGCAATTCACAAATATTTATTTAGTGAGATATATGATTTTGCAGGAAAAGTGCGAAATGTAAATATTGCAAAAGGCAACTTTCGATTTGCTCCGGTGATGTATTTGCAAGCCGCAATTGAGAATGTTGAGAAGATGCCACAATCAACATTTGATGAAATTGTTGAAAAATATGTTGAGATGAATATAGCGCATCCTTTTCGTGAAGGTAATGGGCGAAGCACAAGGATATGGCTTGATTTAATTCTGAAGAAGGAGTTGAACAAAGTTATTGATTGGAGCCTTGTGGATAAGGAAGATTATTTGTTGGCGATGGAAAGAAGCCCAATCAAAGATATTGAAATAAAATATATTTTGAAGCAGGCTTTGACGGATAAGGTTGATGATAGAGAAGTTTATATGAAGGGTATAGACCATAGCTATTATTATGAAGGTTACGTAATATATAAAGCTGAGAATTTGTAAATATACACTCCTACCAACGGCAGGAGTAATAAAAGAACTGCCGTTGCTAGTCGTTCTCTAAAAAATTTCAAAGGAGAATGACAATGAAACAAAATTTAATTACGGATATTATTCAGGGAATGTTGCCATATTTGAATAATGCACAGAGCAAGCGATTACAAGAGGTGCTTCAATCAGCGTTTGTAAACTATGAAATAACAGAAAATACGGGGAATATGAAAGAATCGGAACGTAATTATGTAGAGCTATTTTTGTCGGCTAAACGAATAGAAGGATGCTCAGAAAAATCACTTAGATATTACAAAGCAACGATAGAAGCGATGCTAGCAACATTAGACAAAAATGTAGAATATATAGTGACTGATGATATTAGAGAATATCTTACGCAATATCAACAAAAAAATGGATTGAGTAAGGTCACAATAGATAATATCAGGCGTATTCTTTCTAGTTTCTTTTCTTGGCTGGAAGATGAAGATTATATATTAAAAAATCCTGTAAGACGTATACATAAAGTTAAGACCGGGATAAACATTAAAGAAACATACTCGGATGAAGCACTGGAATTAATGCGAGATAATTGTCAGGAGTTAAGAGATTTGGCAATGATTGACATGCTTGCATCAACTGGCATGCGTGTTGGCGAAATGGTATTGCTCAATAAAAATGATATAGATTTCAATGAAAGAGAATGCATCGTATTTGGTAAAGGTAGTAAGGAAAGAGTTGTTTACTTTGATGCGAGGACAAAGATACATTTGCAGAATTATTTAGATAGCAGAAATGATAATAATCCGGCATTGTTTGTATCACTTAAAGCACCACATGAAAGACTGCAGATTGGTGGAATAGAAACAAGGCTTAGAGAATTTGGAAAGCAATTAGGATTGCATAAGGTACACCCGCACAAATTTAGGCGTACACTTGCAACTATGGCGATAGATAAAGGAATGCCGATTGAGCAGCTGCAACAGCTCTTAGGGCATAGAAAAATTGACACAACTTTGCAATATGCAATGGTAAAACAGAGTAATGTAAAAATTGCTCATCGAAAATATATAGGATAGAGAGGAAATGGATATGGCAGAATGGATTGAAAAAAGAATGGAGGATATTGCGGATTTCAATCCTCGCGAATCATTAATAAAGGGCAGTGTTGCAAAAAAAATTGCAATGGATAAATTACAACCATTCTGTAGAGATATTCCTAACTTTGAAATAGAGTCTTTTTTCGGCGGAACAAAGTTTAGAAATAATGATACTATTATGGCTCGTATTACGCCTTGTCTTGAAAATGGAAAAACAGCTAAAGTAAATATACTTGAAGAAGATGAGATAGGTTTCGGTTCTACTGAGTTTATGGTGTTTAGAGCAAAAGAAGAAACAGACCCTGATTTTCTTTATTACCTAATTATTAGTCCAATAATTAGAGAACCAGCTATCAAATCTATGGTTGGTTCATCTGGTAGACAAAGAGTACAGACTGATGTAGTTCAAAAACTAATGGTTAGAGTTCCTGATTTGAATACTCAGAGAGCCATAGCAGGTATATTGAAATCTTTGGATGATAAAATTGCTGAAAATAGAAAAATAAACAATAATTTATCGCCTAATCTTTGCAAAGCACAGATAGCTGCGAAGCAGCGTAAACAGATACCGAGGCCGGTCGAATGCATGCATACGAACGGCAAGGTGTCTGTCAGAGGCGGTAATGAGAAAACTACGGAGCAGTTTTCGAATCTACTAGCGGCTTAAAGGTCGATGTCGGAGACATCAAGTTCGCCGGATATAAGTTTTGGAAGTAATGAATCTCTGATTTCCATTAACGCCTTTGATTCTCTTGTTTTTGAGAGAATCATAGAAAACATAGGCTTAATGATTTCATCAAACTTACTCAACACATCGTCTGTTGGTAAGTTAGTGGGATAATTCTTGAGAATATCCGTTTTCAAGTTTGTAAATACACTGCCATTTCCAAGCGCAACCAAATTATCTCGAATGTGCTTGAAATACAGATATAAGTATTCGTTTGAAAACTTGGATGACGGAAAATACAGCCAACCATCGTGTATGCAAGTATCTATATCAAGGATTTTCGGTAAACCGGGAGTGGCACTGTTTGATAAAACCAAATTTCCTGCTTTGAGAAAGACAGTTTTCTTCAATCCGTCCTCAATGATGTATTCTTTGATTTCATTGATGAAAGGTGAACTAATACAGGTTGCATCGGATATTTTCAGCCAATGCAATCCACTATCAGACAAGAAATTTTGAATTGGACGAGGTGAACCGCCACGCTTTATTTCAACAAAATTGCCCAAAACCCCACTTTTCCAAGTAGTTGGCATTTGCCCGTCAAATGGTTCATAGTCAATGAACCACGATTTGAACAAAGCCATTGCTTGCTGCTCTAAATTATTGTTTATATTTAAATAATCAAAGCTGAACACATATGATATTATATATATGAAAATAGTATATTACATAGAAGAATAGCGAGGTGATTAAATGTTCACTAATTATACAGAAGCTGATTATGAGAATTCTGTTATAGAATTGTTTAGAAATGACTTAGGTTACGAATATGTTTATGGTCCGGATATTGAAAGGGATTTTCACAGTCCTTTATATGAGGAAGTGTTAGAGGATGCTCTGTATCGTTTGAATAAAGATTTACCTTCCGATGCCATACAGGATGCTATATTCAAGTTGAAAAACTTTGAAAATGGTGAACTTGTGCAGAAGAATGCAGTTTTTATGGATTATCTGCAAAATGGTATTCCGGTAAGATTTTTGGTTAATGGAGAAGAACGTTCTTCTATTGTATATCTTGCAGACTATAAGAATCCAGATAACAATTCTTTTATTGTAGCTAATCAGTGGACATTTATTGAAAACAGTAATAAACGTGCGGATATAATTCTGTTTTTAAATGGATTGCCAGTTGTTTTAGTTGAACTAAAATCTCCATCACGTGAAGAAACAGATGCTTCCGAGGCTTACAGACAGCTTCGTAATTACATGTTGGAAATTCCATCTATGTTTATTTATAACGCTATTTGTGTTATGAGTGACCAGCTTACTTCTAAAGCAGGAACTATCACTTCTGGTGAAGACCGCTTTATGGAGTGGAAAACCAAGGATGGAAACTATGAAAATACGCAATTTGCACAGTTTGATACTTTCTTTGAAGGAATGTTCCAGAAAGAAAGATTGCTTGATATTATAAAGAACTTTATCTGCTTCTCAAATGAGGGGATAAGCAGTTTTAAGATACTTGCAGGGTATCATCAATATTTTGCAGTCCGCAAAGCTATTGTATCAACACAGAAAGCCACAGTTACAGATGGTAAGGGTGGTGTATTCTGGCATACACAGGGTAGTGGAAAGTCATTGTCTATGGTTTTCTATGCTCATTTATTACAAGAAGCATTGGACAGTCCTACAATCGTTGTACTGACGGATAGAAATGATCTTGATGACCAGTTATACGGACAGTTTGTTAAATGTAAAGAGTTTTTAAGACAGGAACCGGTTCATGCTGAAAGCAGAGAACATTTAAAAAACTGGCTTGCGGGCAGACAGGCGAATGGAATTATATTTACAACCATGCAGAAGTTTGAGGAGTCTTTTGATGCACTTTCTGAAAGAAGAAATATTATTGTTATGGCGGATGAAGCGCATCGAGGACAATATGGACTTGCAGAGAAAATTAAGATAACGAAGAATGAAGATGGAGAAGAAGTCGCCAAAAGAGTTGTAGGTATAGCTCGTATTATCCGTAATAGTTTGCCTAATGCTACATATATAGGTTTTACAGGTACTCCTATATCATCAGCAGACCGCAGTACCCGTGAGGTTTTTGGAGATTATATTGATATATATGATATGACGCAGGCTGTTGAGGATGGGGCAACAAGACCTGTTTATTATGAGAGCCGGGTTATCAAATTAAATCTTGATGAAAATACATTGAGATTGATGGATGCAGAATATGATACAATGGCTGCTAATGCTGATGCAGAAGTCGTTGAAAAGAGTAAGCATCAACTTGGACAGATGGAAGTAATTCTCGGTAATGACCAGACCATCAATTCGCTTGTGTGTGATATTCTTGACCACTATGAGAACAACCGTGAGAATCTGCTTACAGGTAAGGCAATGATTGTTGCCTATTCCAGACCGATAGCAATGAAGATTTACAAAAGAATATTAGAACTTCGTCCTTCCTGGAAAGAAAAAGTCGGTGTTGTTATGACATCTGGCAATAATGATCCTGAAGAATGGCGGGAAATTATCGGTAACAAGCAGCATAAAGATGAGTTGGCAAAGAAATTTAAGGACAATAACAGTCCAATGAAAATAGCTATTGTCGTAGATATGTGGCTTACCGGATTTGATGTTCCTTCATTGGCTACAATGTATGTTTATAAACCAATGGCTGGACATAATCTTATGCAGGCTATTGCTCGTGTAAACCGGGTATTCAGGGATAAAGAAGGTGGACTTGTTGTTGATTATGTTGGTATAGCATCTGCTTTGAAGCAGGCGATGAATGA
Source organism: Roseburia sp. OM04-10BH (assembly GCF_003462605.1). Classification (NCBI taxonomy): domain Bacteria; kingdom Bacillati; phylum Bacillota; class Clostridia; order Lachnospirales; family Lachnospiraceae; genus Roseburia; species Roseburia sp. OM04-10BH. The sequence continues at coordinate 146,218 of NZ_QTZI01000002.1, read as the reverse complement.
TTATACAACTCGTGACAAAAAGAATTATGGAGATACGGATGTTGCCAAGGTGGCTTATCCCAAATTTCTTGAGAAACTTTCTATCTGTAAAGATTTATTCCATGAATATGATTATTCCAAGTTTACAACTGGTTCTGATCTCGAGCGTGCAAAAACAATTAGCGGCGCGGTAAACTTTATAATAGCAAGAGATAAGGAAGAAGAAAAGACCGCTTTCATTAAAGAGTCACTCATGCTTCATCAGGCACTTTCGCTCTGTTCCTCTCTTGTTGATGAAGAAATGAGATTTGAGGCAGCTTTTTTTGAATCTGTCAGAGTTCTGGTGGGTAGATGGATGAATGCTGGAACAGATAAGAAGATTTCATTACCTGAAATGAATGCACGAATAAATGAACTTTTGAAGCAGAGCATAAAGAGTGATGGTGTAATAAACCTGTTCTCAGATATAAAAGAAGAATTTTCACTCTTTGATCCAAAGTTTCTTGAAGAAATTGCAAAGATGAAAGAGAAAAATCTTGCAGTGGAACTTCTTAAAAAGCTGATTGCTGAGCAGGTACATATTTATAAAAGAACTAATGTTGTTAAATCCGAAAAATTCAGTGAAATTATTCATGAAGCAATGAATCGTTATCTTAATGGTATGCTTACAAATGAACAGGTTATTGAAGAACTTCTCAATCTCGCGAAACAGATTGCTGCAGCACAAAAAGAAGGGGAACAGTTAGGACTTACAGCTGATGAATTAGCTTTCTATGATGCACTCACAAAGCCACAGGCAATTAAAGATTTTTATGAAAATGAAGAACTGATTGCTATTACAAAAGAACTGGCTGAAACACTCAGAAAAAATAAAACCATTGATTGGCAAAAGAGAGAGTCGGCAAGAGCAAAAATGCGTATGCTTATAAAGAAACTGCTCAAGAAACATAAATATCCGCCGGAAGGCATGGAAGATGCGGTTCAGACTGTTATGACACAATGTGAACTTTGGACAGATAATAATGACATGGGGGATGAAAAGGTTATTAACTTTCGCAGTGAATCAACATCATATGTTGATTCAGATTATGCAGATTCCATGATGGTCGCTGAAAGTGCAACAACCTATGGAGTAAGAAAATAAAACCGATACAACTAAACTACGAAAACTTAAGATTTCGTTAAATTTATGGAACCGATTCTTAAGGTTGTCTGTGAGACATTGACCAACCAATTCCAGTAAGATATATTTGAATTAATGGACTGTGGAAAAACAGTCCGGATTAAGGAGTATAAGTATATCAAAGTAAGGAGGAACTATGGGCATGGAAAAGCAGAAGGCGAAGACAGGTCCGAAAAAGAAGGTTGGAAAAAAGCAGAGAAGAAAGAGAAAACTGATACTTTTTATTGTAGAAGTATTAGTGATACTCATTTTGCTGGTAGTATTTTATGTAATGAGTAAGCTGAATAAAATCAATAATACCGGTTCCTTAGACGCGAAGAAGCTGAATATTAATATAGACAGCGAGACCCAGGAAGTGTTAGATAATTATACCAATATAGCTATCTTTGGAATTGACAACCGGAGCAGTGGAAATTATGAAAGCGGAAACAGCGACTGTATCATGATTGCCAGTATCAATGATGATACCAAGGAAGTGAAGCTTGTATCCGTATACCGGGATTCCTTTCTGGCAGTAGATGATAAAGACAGCCTGCGGAAACTGAATGCAGCTTATGCCAAGGGAGGACCGACCGGTGCAGTAGCGGCGTTAAATAAGAATCTGGATTTGAATATTACCGAATATGTATCCGTAGACTTCAATGCGGTAATGGAAGTTGTGGATGCATTAGGTGGAATAGAGTTGGATATTACCAAGGAAGAAGCCAGCAATATGCATATCTGGATTGATGAAATGAATGAAGTAATGGGAACCCATGGCAAGCCGGTTTCCGGAGCGGGTGTGCAGCAGGTCAATGGAATACAGGCACTTGCCTATTGCCGTGACCGTATGAGTGGCGGTGATGATTTCCGACGGACCGAGCGGCAGCGTATTGTAGTTGGAAAAATTGTAGAAAAAGCAAAACAGGCAGACATCCTTACTTTAAATGATTTGGTAGACAAGCTGTTTCCGGACATTTCTACCAGCCTTTCTACCACAGAAATATTGGGACTTGCAGCCCATGTCAAAGAGTATGAGCTTGCAGATACCCAGGGCTGGCCATTCCAGTTAGACACCAAGATGATGGAAAAATCCATCGGAGCAGTAGTTGTACCAACGGATTTGGAGACTAATGTAGATTTGCTGCACCGCTATTTATTTGATGTAGAGGATTATGAAACGACAGATAAGGTGAAAGAAATCAGCAAGGCAGTAAGCAACAGGACAGGAAAGACGGCAGCAGATACCACCCGGGATACGAATCCGCTGGTGCAGGATGCGGCTGCTGCTGAAACAACAGAGTAAAAGGAAAATATAACCAAATTTTATAAAAATTTCACAAAAAACAAGAAAAATCCAGTTACCTTTTGTATATTATTATGTTATGATAAAAATATATCAGTAAACATACAATGATTATCAAGGAGGTATTACGAATGCAGAGATTTACATTACCAAGAGATTTATATCACGGCAAAGGTGCATTGGAGGCACTGAAGAACTTTGAAGGAAGGCGCGCAATGATCTGTGTTGGTGGAGGCTCCATGAAACGGTTTGGTTTCCTGGATAAAGCAGAGGCATATCTGAAAGAAGCAGGTATGGAAGTGGAACTGTTTGAAGGAATTGAACCGGATCCATCTGTTGAGACCGTGATGAAGGGTGCTGCCGCTATGGAGAAGTTCAAGCCGGACTGGATTGTAGCAATCGGTGGTGGTTCACCAATTGATGCTGCAAAAGCAATGTGGATTAAATATGAATATCCGGATATTACCTTTGAAGACATGTGTAAGGTATTTGGAATTCCGAAATTAAGAAAGAAAGCACATTTCTGTGCAATTTCTTCTACCTCAGGAACAGCAACAGAAGTAACTGCATTTTCTATTATTACGGATTATGAGAAGGGAATCAAATATCCGATTGCGGATTTTGAGATTACACCGGACGTAGCAATCGTTGACCCGGAACTGGCAGAGACCATGCCGCAGAAACTGGTAGCCCATACTGGAATGGATGCGATGACACATGCCATTGAAGCGTATGTTTCAACTGCCAACAGTGATTTTACAGACCCGCTGGCACTCCATGCCATTGAGATGATTCAGCATGATCTGATTGATTCCTATAACGGAGATATGGCAAAACGTGATGCCATGCACAATGCCCAGTGTCTGGCTGGAATGGCATTTTCCAATGCACTGCTTGGAATCGTACATTCTATGGCACATAAGACCGGTGCCGCATTTGCCGACTACGGTGCACATATTATTCATGGCGCAGCTAATGCCATGTATCTGCCGAAGGTTATTGCATTTAATGCAAAGGATGAGACTGCAAAGAAACGTTATGGCGTGATTGCAGACTTTATGAAGCTTGGCGGAGAGACACTGGACGAGAAAGTCGCACTTTTAATCCAGTACCTGCGTAAGATGAATGATGACTTGAATATTCCGCACTGTATTAAGAACTACGGACCGGACAGCTATCCGGCTGAGCAGGGCTTTGTACCGGAAGAAGTATTCTTAGAGAGACTGCCTGAGATTGCAGCCAATGCAATTTTGGATGCCTGCACCGGCTCCAACCCAAGACAGCCAAGTCAGGAAGAAATGGAAAAACTGCTGAAATGCTGTTACTATGACACAGAAGTAGATTTCTAAAAAATAGATTAAAAATGAAGTAAGCCCCGTTTCGATATCGCATTGATATTTGAGACGGGGTTTTTACAGTCTGAAAAATGGTTTTACAAAGGTAATACCCCCACAGCACTGCGGGGGTACAAAGGGGAGTTATGAAAATTTATGAAAAAAGTTTTATCAAATAGAGAGACAAGACATTGGGGGATGAACCTGTTCTCTATTGATATTTGTAGTATACCCGGATTTTGTGAAAAATAATTGTCCAGATTATGAAAAAAGCGTTAAATTCTAAAAAAATTTTTCTGAAAAAAATTCACGAATCTTGTATATCCCCCTTGCGTAAAACACAAGATATGGTATACTGTATATGCGTTGAAGAGATTCGACACAAAATCTAGTACAGTTTTGTGCCGATTTTATGCGAATAGACTATTTTTTTATGGGAGAGGATTTCAATGAAAATCATTAAAAGAAGCGGCGCAGAGGCTGTTTTTGACATTTCAAAAATTATTATTGCAATCAATAAAGCGAACCATGAGGTGGTGGAAGCGGAACGATTGACTGCAGACCAGATTAAGGAGATTGCACAATATATAGAGGATTCCTGTAAGGATGCCAACCATGCCCTGAATGTAGAAGATATTCAGGACTTAGTGGAGGATCAGTTAATGGACAAGAGGGCTTTTTCTGTTGCCCGGAAATACATTACTTACCGCTATAAACGTGCCCTGGTACGTAAATCCAACTCTACGGATGAACAGATTTTAAGTCTGATTGAATGTAATAATGAAGAAGTAAAACAGGAGAATTCCAATAAGGATTCAACCGTAAACAGCGTGCAGCGTGACTATATGGCTGGTGAGGTGAGTAAGGATATTACCAGAAGATTCCTTCTCCCGGAGGATATTGTAGAGGCACATGAACAGGGAATTATCCATTTCCATGATGCAGATTATTTTGCACAGCATATGCATAACTGTGATCTGGTAAATTTAGAGGATATGTTACAGAACGGAACCGTTATCAGCGGAACCAGAATTGACAAGCCACATTCGTTCTCTACAGCGTGTAATATTGCTACCCAGATTATTGCTCAGGTGGCAAGCTCCCAGTATGGCGGACAGAGTATTTCACTGGCACATTTAGTACCATTTGTCCAGATCAGCCGCGAGAAAATTCATGCAGAGCTGGTGCAGACATTAAAAGAGAGCGATGTGGAGCTGAGCGAAGAGAAGATTAACAGCATTGTGGAAAGAAGACTTCATGCGGAAATCGAGCGGGGCGTACAGGTTATCCAGTATCAGGTAGTAACCCTGATGACTACCAACGGACAGTCCCCATTCGTAACCGTGTTCATGTATCTGAACGAAGCAAAGAATGAGCAGGAGAAAAAAGACCTTGCCATGATTATAGAGGAAGTGCTAGACCAGCGTTATCAGGGTGTTAAGAATGAGGATGGCGTATGGATTACACCGGCATTTCCAAAGTTGATTTATGTATTGGAAGAGGATAATATCCATGAGGATTCGGAATACTATTATCTGACCAAGAAAGCAGCAAAATGTACTGCAAAGCGTATGGTTCCGGATTATATTTCTGAGAAGAAAATGAAGGAATTAAAAGATGGCAACTGCTATACCTGTATGGGCTGCCGTTCCTTCCTTACCGTATATCATGATGAAGATGGCAAGCCAAAGTTCTACGGTCGTTTCAATCAAGGCGTGGTAACCTTGAATCTGGTAGATCTGGCGTGCTCTTCCGGCGGAGATTTTGAAAAATTCTGGAAGCTATTTGATGAGCGTTTGGACCTTTGCTACCGTGCATTGATGGCGCGTCATAACCGCCTGAAGGGAACACCTTCTGATGTGGCACCGATTCTCTGGCAGTACGGAGCACTTGCCCGTTTGAAAAAAGGCGAGACCATAGACAAGCTTTTATATGGTGGATATTCTACTATTTCACTGGGTTATGCAGGACTTTGCGAATGTACCAGATATATGACTGGAAAACCACATACCGACCCGGCAGCAACACCATTTGCCTTAAAGGTAATGCAGCGGTTAAATGATGCCTGCAAGGAGTGGAAAGAGAAAGAAAATATTGATTTCTCCGTATATGGAACACCGCTTGAGTCTACCACCTATAAATTTGCAAAATGTTTACAGAAACGTTTCGGAGTTATTCCGGGCGTTACCGATAAGAATTACATTACCAACAGCTATCATGTGCATGTAACCGAAAACATCGATGCATTTACCAAGCTGAAATTCGAATCCCAGTTCCAGGCGCTTTCACCGGGTGGAGCAATCAGCTATGTGGAAGTTCCGAACATGCAGGATAATCTGGATGCTGTTTTATCTGTAATGAAATTCATCTATGAGAATATCATGTATGCAGAGTTAAATACCAAGAGCGATTACTGCCAGGTATGCGGCTATGATGGTGAGATTCAGATTGTAAAAGATGATGATGGAAAATTAGTTTGGGAGTGCCCGCATTGCCACAACCGTGACCAGGATAAGATGAACGTGGCAAGACGTACCTGTGGTTATATTGGTTCCCAGTTCTGGAATCAGGGAAGAACCCAGGAAATCAAGGAGCGTGTACTTCACTTATAAAAAGAAAGTGAAAAGAAAATGCATTATTCAGCGATTAAATATAATGATATTGCGAACGGCACCGGTGTAAGAACGGTGCTGTTTGTATCCGGCTGCCGGAACCACTGTAAAGAGTGTTTTCAGCCGGAAACATGGGACTTTAAAAATGGAGAAGAATTTACAAAAGAAGTAGAAGATGAAATTCTTGCATCTTTGGAATCTCCCTATATCAAGGGACTGACTCTTTTGGGAGGAGACCCTTTTGAACCGGAAAACCAGCATGCACTGCTTCCATTTATCAAGCGGGTGCGGACGGAACATCCGGAAAAAGACATATGGGCATATACCGGATATGTACTGGATAAGGATTTGGTACCGGAGGGAAGAAGATATACCGAGGATACGAAAGAATTATTATCCTTAATCGATGTGCTGGTGGATGGCCCTTATGTGGCAGAGCTATATGATATTACATTAAAATTCAAAGGTTCTTCCAATCAGCGTGTCATTGACTGCAGAAAATACAATGAAACAGGAGTCATTGAAGAACTGATGTAAACTGCGTGAAAGATAAAGTAGAATCCGGAAGGATTCTATTTTACTTTATAGCATTTTTATATTAAAATAGAAATAACGTGATTGTTTTAAGGAAAGATATAGGAGAAGAACATGGAAATTAGTAAAGAGCGTAAAGAAGAATTATTAGAGACCCATCTTTTGAATTATGAAATGCCGGATGAACAGGAACTTGCAAAGCTTACTTTAGAGGAACTGGAATTTCTGATTCGTTCTGCAGAAGTACATCATAAGAAGAAAACCTTTGTGGCAGATAACTTTTTAAAGAAGATAGAAGTGTTTAACAAGATTCTGGCAGATAAAATAAAGGGATGCAAAGAGCTTTACTGCGCATGGGACAAGCATACCGGTTACCCGCGTGTTATGGGGGATGGAAGTGTATTAATCTTTTCAACGAAAGAATTTGCCCAAAAGGCAATAGAACATTATAAAGAGCAGAATGTAGAACTGGAATTAAAAGGAATCAGAGGAGACAAGCAGATGTTCTTCTGGGCAAACCTCCACTGGTGGGGTATGGAAGATCTGATACTGGATGTGGGAAGCTATTCCTGCAGATTAAAAAGAGATGATTTGCTTCCACCACCGGATTTTTCCGAGCTTTCCAAAGCGCAGATTCCGGTTGTAAATCCGGCTCTGATTCTTGCAATGGCAAGACACAGACAGATTTTATTTGAAGAAAAGAAAGATGAACAGTGGAAACGTGCGGAGCAGTTCTTATGTGACCGTATGTTAAAAGAGGTAGTCCGCGGGGAATTCTTATGTCCGGTAAAAGTGGTAGAGGACCCGAAGGAAGAAAAGGATGCAGACGGAAAAAAGGGAACAGCCCTTCAGTTTGCATTGTTACAGGATAGCAATGGAGCACAGTGGATGCCGGTGTATACAGACTGGCAGAGTTTCCAGAAGATTTATAATGTAAAGGAATGGAAGGGACAGAAAGTCAGTTTTGACCAGCTGATGAAGATTGCAGGAGAGCGAGATTTTGTAATCAATCCGGGCAGTATGGAACTTCGGGTAGAAGAGAACCGGAAGAAAATTATTATAGGTTATTTCAAACGCTATAAGAGGCAGGAAGCTGAGATGGCATCTGGCAATCTTGTTGAAAAGAAAACGGGTGTATTTGTTGGTGAGCCAATTGCGGAGGCGGATGAACTGAAACAGATACTCAGTGAATATATGAAGAAACAGAAGAATATCAAGAAAGCATATCTGGTAACGAAGATTGAACGTAAGGATGACATTAGTTATTTGCTGGTTGTAGAGTTTAAGGGTGAGAGAAAGAGCGTCTTTGAAGGAATTGCTGAAGCTGTAAAGCCGTCCCTTGGCTATATGCGTCTTGATATGCATGAAGCAGACGAAAAGGCAATGGAGCTGATTGGTGAGGTTGCACCATTTTATAAAAAGACTTTTCTGGGATTGTAAATTGCAGGAGGAAATATGGAACAAAAAGAATTAGATGGCAAAGTCTGGGAAGTAAGTGGATTCGTATTTGAAAATGAAGAACAGGCAAAATTGGCAAAAAAGGAAGTGGAAGGAATCCAGTACATACATGATAATATGAACATGGATAATCCACAGATGGTACAGGAAATCTACCAGAGAATCATGGCTCAGGAATTGTTCCATACACCGATAGGATATGCCTATCTAAAAGAACTGCAGGATTATCTGAAAGGACTGCCCGGGGTGGATGCATCCGAAATACCAGGTATTCCGGTGAAAGATATGGGCTTAGACCTTGACCATGTAGCTGGCAAAGAAAAATCTGGTGAGCACCAGAATGAAAATACTGATAAAAATTCAGAGGAACAACAGGAAACGAAATTACAGAAGCGCTGCCGCATCTTACTTTCTGTGAATATTGTGCTGATTATCATTGTTATTGCCATGTTTGCCATCAGCCTTACCAGTGGCAGTACCACAATCTTAAATTATGAGACGAAAATCATTAATAAATATGAAGAGTGGGAACAGGAACTGGATGAAAGAGAAGCGGCACTGGATGCTTTGGAAAAGCAGAATTAAATCGCAGAAGAACACAAATTTGACATATTTATCCGTTAAACTATAGAAAAAAGAAGAGGGAAGCAAATATGGAAAAACGTAAAATTCTGGTGGTAGACGATGAAAGCCGTATGCGTAAGCTGGTGAGGGATTTCCTGGTAAAACAGAACTTTGAAGTGTTAGAGGCAGGAGACGGAGAAGAAGCCTTAGACGTATTTTATAAAAATAAAGATATTGCATTGATCATTCTGGATGTTATGATGCCGAAGATGAACGGCTGGGATGTATGCCGGGAAATCAGGGAAAGTTCCAAGACACCGATTATCATGCTGACAGCCAAGAGTGAAGAAAGTGATGAACTTTTAGGATTTGAACTTGGTGTGGATGAATATATCAGTAAACCATTCAGCCCGAAGATCCTGGTGGCAAGGGTAGAGGCAATTTTGCGGAGAACCGGCAATTATACAGAAGATGATGTGCTGGAAGTAGGTGGCATTGTAATGGACAAGGCTGCCCACATGGTAACAATTGACGGCAAAAACATTGATTTGAGCTATAAAGAATTTGAGCTTCTGGCATATTTCATGGAGAATAAGGGAATTGCTTTATCCCGTGAGAAAATTCTGAATCATGTATGGAATTATGATTATTTCGGTGATGCCAGAACCATCGATACCCATGTGAAAAAGCTGCGCAGCAAGATGGGCGAAAAAGGGGATTATATCAAGACAATCTGGGGTATGGGCTATAAGCTGGACATTGATGCACCGCAATAGAATGTGATAAGGTGGAAGATATATGGCAAAGAATAAGAAAAAGCAGCATTCCATTACAACGCAGATTACATTGACTATCGTTGGATTAGTGGCCGGCACGGTATTACTGTGCTGGCTTCTTAATGTTACCCTGCTGGAAGGCTATTATACCCGCTATAAACAGGAAGTGCTGGAAAATGGGTTTCAGCAGATAAATGCGGCCAGTGAACAGGGAATCTTAAATACATCAGATTATGATATAGATTTTGAAAAAATCTGTTCCAATGGTAACCTGACGATTTTAATCATTACATCTGATGGTACAGTAGTGCGTTCTTCTACCAATGGTGTGGAAAATCTCAGGATGCAGTTTATGGAAATTATCATGGCAAGTGTGCAGAATGATGATATGCATCTTAATATGAAAGTACTGAAAGCAAACGACAATTATGTCATGGGAGAAAAAGAGGATACCAGGCTGGAATCGGATTATCTGATTCTCTGGGGAACCCTGGCAGATGGTAATCTTTTGCTGGCGAGAACTCCATTGGAAAGTATCAAGGAAAGTGCGCAGGTGTCTAATCGTCTGCTGATGGATGTAGGAGTTGTTGCGGTAATAGTGAGTGGTATTATCATTTTTTTTGTTACCCGTCGTATTACTAACCCAATTCTGCAGCTTACAGATATATCCAAGAAAATGGCAGAATTCGACTTTGATGCGAAGTATGAGGTCAAGGGAGATAATGAGATTGAACAGTTGGGCGAGCATATGAACCAGCTATCGGAAATCTTAGAGCGGACCATATCGGAATTAAAGAGTGCCAATAATGAATTGAAGATAGATATCGAAAAGAAGGAACAGATTGACGAGATGAGAAAAGATTTCCTGTCAAATGTTTCGCATGAGCTAAAGACACCGCTGGCACTGATTCAGGGTTATGCAGAAGGCTTACAGGAATGTGTGCAGGACGATCCGGAGAGCAGAAATTTCTATTGTGAGGTCATTACAGATGAAGCAGAGAAGATGAACCGCATGGTAAAGAAACTTCTTACTTTGAATCAGCTGGAATTTGGGAATGATGCTATTGTGATGGAACGGTTTGATATCACCGAACTGATCCGTGGAGTAGCTGCCAGTAATGCCATTATCTTAGAACAGAAAGGAGCTATTCTGGAATTTGACGAGCAGCCGCTTTTTGTGTGGGCGGATGAATTTAAGATAGAAGAGGTTATAACCAATTATCTGAGCAATGCAATCAACCATTTGGAAGGTGAAAACCGGATTAAAATTTCTTATGAATGTAAGCAGGATGTAGTAAGAGTCAGCGTGTTTAATACCGGAAAGCCGATTCCGGAAGAAGACATTGATAATATCTGGATTAAATTCTATAAGGTAGATAAAGCAAGAACCAGAGCTTATGGAGGCAGCGGAATTGGTCTGTCCATTGTAAAAGCAATTATGGATTCCATGCATCAGCAGTGCGGAGTCATTAACCATGAGGATGGTGTGGAATTCTGGATAGAATTAGACACCAGCAATCGCGATGATAACGAGGAAGAATGTGAAATAACTATTGCCTGAAAGCCGGAAAAATGCTAACATGGGAATAGATTGATAAGTTAAGGAGCGCCTATGAGGGACAGAAAGATAAAAACAACGGCATGCGTGCTGTTGGCTGCGTTATTATTAGGCGGATGCGGAGAGCAGCCGATTGAATTAACGGAGCAGGAAGAACAGACAATTGTAGATTATGCAGCACATGTAGTATCAAAGTATAATATAAAGCAGCAGGATGGAATTGTAAGACTATCGAAGAGTGAAGAGACAACAGAGACTGCAGATACCGAGGCTGTGGAACAGCCGGATTCCACTGAGCAGATGCCATCAGAAGGTGGAGATGCAACAGGAACTCCGGAGAATGCGGCATCGGACAACAGTGTGTCCTTAAACGATGCAGTAGCAATACCGGGTATTGATACGCAGTACACCGGTGCGGAATTTGCAACAGCTTATCAGCAGAATTCATCCTATATGGTAGAGCCGGATGCCGGAAATAAATACCTGGTTTTACATTTTCATTTAGAGAATGCTGGAACGGAAGCAGTAGCTTGTGATATGTTAAGCCGCAAGGTGTCATTCCGCGTGACGTTAAATGACAGCGTGGAAGCTGTTGCACAGGTCACAATTCTGTTAAATGACTTTGGAACATATCAGGGAACTATTGAAGCAGGAAGTGGTACAGATACAGTTTTACTCTTTGAGGTGCCGGAAAGTACACCGGAAGATTTGAGTAAAATCTCTCTGGAAGTAGTCGAAAACACGGTACATAAGACCTGTAATCTATAAAATGGTAAAAATATCTAGAGAATTGTAAAAAAACGGTGCATTTTTATGTGATATTATGTTATAATTCGAAATAGAAATATTCTAAGAAATGACCTTGGGAGGAAAACATAAATGGAGACAAATATTCTGTTAGAAAATGGTACGAACGAACTGGAAGTGCTGGAGTTTACTTTAGGGGATAATCATTACGGAATTAACGTAGCGAAGATTCGTGAGATTTTATCCTATCAGCCGGTAACCCCGGTACCAAATGCACATCCGAGTGTGGAAGGAATCTTTATGCCACGAGATACCATGCTGACGGTAATCAGCCTGAGAAGATGCCTTGGTATGCAGGATGAAGAAGGAAAAGGTTTGTTTATTATCACAAACTTTAATAAATTAAATATTGCATTCCATGTAGATCAGGTTATTGGAATTCATCGTGTCTCCTGGTCAGAGATTATCAAACCGGATGCAACAATTAATGTCCAGGACAAGGGTGTATCAACCGGAGTCATTAAACTGGATGGACAGTTGATTGTTATTCTTGACTTTGAAAAAATTATTTCTGATATCAGTCCGGAAACAGGACTTAAGGTATCTGATGTAGAGCATCTGGAAAATCGTAACCGTAATGATTCCCCGATTATGATCGCAGAGGATTCCCCATTATTAAGTAAATTGATTACAGATTGTCTGAAGAAAGCAGGTTATACCAACCTGAATGTCAATATGAACGGACAGGAAGCATGGGACAAGCTTTGTGCTTATGAGAAAGCCGGCAATGTAAAAGATAAAGTACATTGTATTATTACAGATATCGAGATGCCATTGATGGACGGACACCGGTTAACAAAACTGGTAAAAGAGAACGATAACATGCATGATATTCCGGTAATCATTTTCTCTTCCCTGGTAAATGATGAAATGAGAAGAAAAGGTGAATCACTCGGAGCAGACGCCCAATTGACTAAACCGGAGATTGGAAGTCTGGTACAGGCTATCGACAGACTGATTGACCAGACTGGAAAGTAAGGAAAGAACGCAGACAAAGGGGTGTGATGTTACATCACATCCCTTTCCTTTACGCTGTCCGGCATCTGCTGGGAGATGTTGTGGCAGACCCTGTAAGCAGATATACAGGCAACTTGGATACATGGAGGTATAAATTTGAGTAAGAGTGAAGATTATCTGGACGATTTGCTGAATTCAGTTTCAGATGCTAACAGAAGAAATAATAAGAAGGATATCGAGAATCTGATTCAATCAATGAATGAAGAAGCTGCAAAGCCAAGAGAACGGGAGAAAAAGCCGGTGGAAAAGAAGCACGAGGACTACTCCGGCACAGGATTCCAGCGTGAATTTGAACAGGAGCTGGCAACAGGAGCAGCAGATGATTTCCTGCAGGAATTCGAAATGGAATTAGACGAAGAGGCATCAAATCAGGCAGATATTGATGTCAATGAAGACAAGACATCCGATGTCGAGGAAGCTTCGGAGTCAATCTCATCAGGAACCACAGATATGGCAACAGATGAGTCTGCAGCATCAGATATGATGGAAGATGTGAATGATATCATGGATGCGGTCCGGAAGAAGGTTGGAGATTCCGGAGAGGAAGAACATATGGATACGTCGAAAACACCAGAAGATGATGCTTCCGAGGAAGAAGAGCCTTTAGGCTTTTTTGATACTCTGGATGAAGATTCTGCGGCAGAGATACCAGAAGCATCAAAGACAGAATCTGAGGAAGAGGAACCACTTCTTTCAGAAGATGATGATGCCATTAATCTTATGGATATGTTATCCGGAGATGCTGACTTATCCGATATCGGCGATTTGCTGAAAGCAGATGAAAATGGAGAAGAATTAGAGCATTCAGAAGATGAGGACAGTGAGGTCCAGGATGAATTTGAACGCCTTGGAAGTATCGAAGAATTAAAAGATTTAAAGGAAGCAAAGGAAAAGAGAAAAAAACAGGGATTCTTCAGTAAAATTATGTCCGTTTTATTTGGACCGGATGAAGAAGAGGATGATACAAAGATTGCAGAAGATGACAGCCTTGGCAGCATTTCATCTGAGAACAGAGAAATCTTAAAAGAGATGGATGCAGACGAGGGAGCCGGTAAGAAGGGCAAGAAAGAGAAGAAAAAGAAAGAGAAAAAAGAAAAGAAGGAAAAGGCGAAGAAGGAGAAGGCGCCAAAGGTAAAGAAAGAGAAGCCTCCAAAAGAAATAGACCGTACGCCACCTCTTCCGAAGAAGCCGGTTATTCTGATTTTTATTATGGCACTTTCCCTTCTAATCTTGATTTTGCTGGGAAGCTCCAATTTACAGTATGGGCAGGACATGCAGCAGGCAAAGGATGATTTTGCAAGCGGCTCCTATGTAACAGCATTCCAGACCGTAGCCGGTTCTTATGTAAAGGGAAAAGACGAGAATTTCTATAAGAAGGCACAGGTGCTGGCTTCCATACAGAGCGAATATCAGTCTTATGAGAGCTTAAGCGGAATCAATGAAAATGAAATGGCTTTAGACGCACTGATTCGTGGATATGGCAGATGCGTAGATGGCGCAGACCTGGCTCAGGAATATGAGATAACAGACGAAATGGCAGGACTGAAGAATCAGATTTTGCAGCAGTTATCAGACCATTTTGGTGTATCAGAGGAAAAGGCAGCAGAATTGCATGCGATGACAAAGAGAACAGATTATACAAAGGCAATTCAGGGGATACTTGCAGCAGCAGGACTGGAATAGGAGAACATTATGATAGCAATTATTGACTATGATGCAGGAAACTTAAAGAGTGTGGAAAAAGCATTAGCATATCTGGGTGAGGAAAGCGTAATTACAAGAGATTTTCATACCATTGAACAGGCAGATAAGGTGATTTTACCGGGCGTTGGTTCTTTTGGTGTGGCAATGGATAATCTGAAACGCTATGAACTGGACAAGGTTATCCATGAAGTCTGTGAAAGAAAAGTGCCATTCCTTGGAATCTGCCTCGGACTTCAGTTAATGTTTGAAGGAAGCGAAGAGTCAGAAGGAGTAGAGGGACTTGGGCTTTTAGAGGGAAAAATTGTGCGGATCCCGGATACCTATGGACTAAAAATTCCGCATATCGGTTGGAATTCCCTGCATTTACAGAATAATGGAAGACTATTTCAGAATGTGCCGATGGATGCCTATGTATATTTCGTGCATTCCTATTATTTACAGGCAAAGTATGAAGAAATTGTAAAAGCAACTACAGAATATGGAGTCACTATTCATGCATCTGTGGAGCAGGACAACATCTTTGCCTGCCAGTTCCACCCGGAGAAGAGCAGCTCCGTTGGACTGAAGATACTTAAGAACTTTGCGTCATTACAGGGAGGTGTGAAATAATGTTTACCAAGAGAATTATTCCATGCCTGGATGTCAATGATGGAAGAGTTGTAAAAGGTGTGAACTTTGTGAATTTAAGAGATGCCGGTGACCCGGTGGAAATTGCGGCAGCCTATGATAAAGCCGGAGCAGATGAAGTGGTATTTCTAGATATTACAGCATCTTCGGATAACCGTAATACAGTAGTAGATATGGTAAGACGTGTAGCGGAAAATGTATTTATTCCATTTACCGTAGGCGGAGGAATCCGCTGTGTAGAAGATTTTAAAGTGCTGCTTAGGGAAGGTGCAGACAAGATTTCCATTAATTCTTCTGCAATTAATACACCACAGTTAATCAGTGATGCGGCAGACAAATTCGGAAGTCAGTGTGTGGTTGTTGCCATTGATGCGAGAAGAAGAGAAGATGGCAGCGGCTGGAACATTTATAAAAATGGCGGAAGAATTGATGTAGGTATTGATGCGGTAGAATGGGCAATGAAAGTCGAGAAGCTTGGAGCCGGAGAAATTCTTTTGACCAGTATGGACTGTGATGGCACGAAAGCCGGTTACGATTTGGAACTGACCAGACAGATTGCAGAAAATGTATCTATCCCGGTCATTGCTTCCGGTGGAGCCGGAACGAAAGAGCATTTCTATGAAGCTTTGACAGAGGGTAAAGCAGATGCAGCACTGGCAGCATCATTATTCCATTATAAAGAACTTGAAATTATGGACCTTAAGAATTATCTTGCAGGTCGCGGGGTATCAGTAAGGAGATAAAACTATGGCAATGATTACCAATGACTGGCTGGACAGTGTATCTGCCGAGTTTAAAAAGCCATATTACAGAGATTTATATGATTTTGTAAAAAAAGAATACAGCACCCATGTGGTATATCCACCGGCAGATGATATCTTTAATGCCTTGCACCTGACACCGCTTTCAGAAGTAAAGGTGCTGATTTTGGGACAGGATCCATACCATAATGAACATCAGGCACATGGCCTTAGTTTTTCCGTACTGCCGGATCAGAAAGAGATTCCACCATCTTTACAGAACATCTATAAAGAACTACAGGATGACCTTGGTTGCTATATCCCTGACAATGGTTATCTGGAAAAATGGGCAAAGCAGGGTGTATTATTATTGAACACGGTTCTGACTGTCCGTGCACATCAGGCGAACTCCCATCAGGGCAAAGGATGGGAGCATTTTACGGATGCCATTATCCAGGCGGTCAATGCCCAGGATCGACCAGTTGTCTATATGCTGTGGGGCAGACCGGCACAGAGCAAAATTCCAATGCTTACCAATCCGAAGCATCTGATATTAAAAGCACCTCATCCAAGCCCGCTTTCGGCATACCGTGGTTTCTTCGGATGCAAACATTTCTCACAGGCGAATGCATTTTTAGAAGAGCATGGAGTAGCACCGATAGACTGGCAGATTGAGAATTTGCAGGATGGATTTTAATGTTGACTTGATACCAATAATGTTAAATAACAAAGCATTGCAGGATTTAATAGGTTTCTATGTCAGGCATAAAATATCGCAGTTCTAAATTACATATTTTTCCTTTTACAATATAAAGTGTCTTTCCAATGTTTGACAAACTATCCGCACGGTTCGTCAAAAGGACGGATGTATGACACAATTTATTAGGGGCACTTAGAATTTCGTATTGCAACCGGCAACGCCGGCACAGGATGTGCCGGCGAGGTGCAATCTGAACATGGATGTGAATTTGCACCGGTTGCCGGGCAAAACACAATATGTTTCGAAATTCTTAGTGCCCCTTATAAATCTTGTGTAACATCCGTCTTTGGCGGACAGTGCGGATAGTCAGTCAAAGCAACGGAAAGACATTTTGTAATCAAGAAAAATATGTGCTAAGAACTGCAGGTATTTCATGTCGAATCAACATAGAACCCCATGAAATCCTGTTATTCTTCGAATTGCCAACATGGTATCCAGCCAACATAAGAAATTATTCCTAAAATGAGGAGTGCCCCGACATCTTTCGGATGCCGAGGCTATTATGAAAAAATATATCTAAAAACATGAGTTTCTTTTGATGGTTCTATAGTATGCTATAAATATGACAAAACTATGAACAAACCATAAAAACTTTGTGAAAAGTTACAATAGATGAAAAAAATCACATAAAAAGTTGTGGATTTTACACAATATTGCAATCCTGTGCCTAAAATGCTATAATAGACTTAACAATAGGCAGACGTGGGACAAGGATGTTACACATCAGATATCAAAGGAGTGATTATATGATAGGCATTTCAAATTATGATTTGAATTCAATTAACACATTGTTTTCCGGATTATCAAATGGAAGCAGAACTTCAAACAGCGGTTTGTTAGGAATTAATATTGCTGATTATTCTGCAATTCGTACCGGTTCCTATTTTAAACTGATGAAGGCATATTATGGTGGAAATGATTCTGCCAGCAAGATTGTAGAGACAAACAAGAAGACTTCAACGTCTACTGCAAAGGATGATACTAAGACATTAGCAAAAATTGAAGATGCTGCGGAAGAGTTGAAGGGTGCATCCGATGCTTTACTGGATAAGACCAAGAAGTCTGTATTTAACAAAGTAACAACAACCGATGCAAAGGGTAATACCACAACAGATTATGATAAAGACGCAATTTATAAGAAAGTAAGTGCTTTTGTAGACAGCTACAATAACCTGCTGAAGAAATCAGAAGATTCCAATACCAATGGAATTCTCAATGCAGTTTCTTCCATGGTTCGGACTACAGATTCCAATGAAAAGTTACTTTCTAAGGTTGGAATTACCGTTGGTGTAGATAACAAACTCAGTATTGATGAGGATACCTTTAAGAAGGCAGATATGTCTTTGGTAAAATCTTTGTTCAATGGAAATGGTTCCTATGGATATCAGGTATCTGCAAAAGCATCTTTGGCAGATTATTATGCAGAACGGGAAGCATCCAAGGGCAATACATATGGTAATACAGGTACATATACCTACAATTATAATACCGGAGAGATTTATAATACGACAACCTAAGTGACCGGTTAATAATTATGATTCGCATAATGACGGTGTAAATGTCAGGTATAAATAATATATGCAAATAACAAGAAATGTGTGTTACAGGAAAGCAATTTTCGGTAAAGCAAAAAAGCAGGTGTTCTGATTGGAACACCTGCTTTCTATCTTAAAAGCTATTTTTAGTTATCATTCTCGTCTTCTTCACTCATGGAGTAAACCTGACGTTTTCTTGCCATTTCATCACTTTCTAAGTATTCATCGTAAGTGGTAATCTTATCAATGAGTCCGCCATTTGGAAGAAGCTCCATAATGCGGTTGGCAGTGGTCTGTGTGAACTGGTGGTCACGGGAAGCGAAGAGTACAACACCCGGGAATTTAATCAGACCGTTGTTTAATGCGGTAATGGACTCCATGTCTAAGTGGTCGGTAGGCTCATCTAAGATTAAGACATTGGAAGCCTGAATCATCATACGGGAGAGCAGTACACGCACTTTTTCTCCTCCGGAAAGGACTCTCATTTTCTTCATGCCGTCTTCACCGGCAAAAAGCATTCT
This sequence comes from Roseburia sp. OM04-10BH, assembly GCF_003462605.1. Taxonomy (NCBI): domain Bacteria; kingdom Bacillati; phylum Bacillota; class Clostridia; order Lachnospirales; family Lachnospiraceae; genus Roseburia; species Roseburia sp. OM04-10BH. The sequence continues at coordinate 127,224 of NZ_QTZI01000002.1, read as the reverse complement.
TCCTAAGAAACCACGTACATAAGTAGCATCTTTGATCTCGGAATACTGGGTCAGCCAGTCTGTGATAACAAGGTCAGTATCAAAGATTTCGGTATTGTCCTTCGGAAAATAGGACTGGGAAGTCGTAACACCCCATTTGTAAGTTCCTTCATCCGGCTCCATTTCACCGGCAAGAATCTTAAAGAGGGTAGTCTTGGCAAGCTCGTTGCTTCCGACAAAAGCTACTTTATCATCATGTCCTAAGATAAAGGATACATTGTCTAATACTTTTACACCGTCAATAGTTTTGCTTAGACCCTCTACGGTAAGAACCTCATTGCCGATTTCGCGCTGTGGGCGGAAATCAATGTAAGGATATTTACGGCTGGAAGGTTTGATTTCATCCAGTTCGATTTTCTCAAGGGCACGTTTTCTGGAAGTTGCCTGTTTGGATTTGGAAGCATTCGCAGAGAAACGGGAAATGAACTCCTGTAACTCTTTAATCTTTTCTTCCTTCTTTTTATTGGCTTCTTTCATCTGCTTAACAAGAAGCTGGCTGGACTCATACCAGAAATCGTAGTTACCGGCATATAACTGAATCTTGCCATAATCGATATCGGCAATATGAGTACATACCTTATTTAAGAAGTAACGGTCGTGGGATACGACGATTACAGTGTTGTTAAAGTTAATTAAGAATTCTTCCAGCCATGCAATGGCATCTAAGTCTAAGTGGTTGGTCGGCTCGTCTAAGAGCAGAATGTCCGGATTGCCGAACAATGCCTGGGCTAAGAGAACCTTAACCTTGGTAGCACCCGGAAGGTCACGCATAGTGGTGTAGTGGTCTTCTGTCGGGATGCCAAGACCATTTAATAACATGGCAGCATCGGATTCTGCATTCCAGCCGTCCATTTCAGCAAATTCGCCTTCCAGTTCACTGGCACGGATACCATCTTCATCGGAAAAATCCTCTTTTGCATAGATAGCATCCTTCTCCTTCATGATATCATAGAGACGTTTATTTCCCATGATAACCGTATCTAAAACGGAGTACTCATCATATTTGAAGTGATCCTGCTGCAGGAAGGAAAGACGCTGTCCCGGTGTAATAACCACATCGCCGCTGGTGGAGTCTAATTGTCCGGATAAAATCTTTAAGAAAGTAGATTTACCGGCACCATTGGCACCAATTAGACCGTAGCAGTTGCCTTCCGTGAATTTAATATTTACATCTTCAAACAAGGCTTTCTTCCCGATTCGTAAAGTTACATTGTTTGCACTTATCATAATCAAATCTCCTGACTCTTTGAATTTACGGTGCTTTCATGCTTATGCACCAATTCGTATCATACTAGAAAAACAGTGGAAAAGCAACTAAAACTTCTTATAGAAGAAATTCGTGATTGTTCTTCATTTCGTACAGTCCATAATCTTGATAATCGACAAATAAAATGCTAAAATGTGATTTAGGTCGATAAGACATAAGTTTTTTATTTAAATAAGGAGGAATAAATAATGTCCAGAGCAAAACAATCAATGGACGGTAATACAGCAGCAGCTCATGTAGCTTATGCATACACAGACGTTGCAGCTATTTATCCTATTACCCCGTCCAGCCCAATGGCTGACTCCGTAGACCAGTGGTCCGCAGCAGGTCAGGAGAATATCTTTGGAAATCAGGTTAAAGTCGTAGAAATGGAATCAGAGGCAGGAGCAGCAGGTGCCGTACATGGTTCTCTTGCAGCAGGTGCTTTAACCACTACATTTACCGCATCCCAGGGTCTTTTATTAATGATCCCTAATATGTACAAAATCGCTGGAGAGCAGCTTCCATGTGTATTTGATGTATCAGCACGTACCGTTGCAACCCAGTCCTTAAATATTTTCGGTGATCACAGTGACGTATATGCTTGTCGTCAGACAGGTTTCGCTATGTTATGTGAGACAAACCCACAGGAAGTTATGGACTTAAGCCCAGTTGCTCATCTTGCAACAATTGAAGGAAAAGTTCCATTCATCAACTTCTTCGATGGATTCCGTACATCTCATGAGATTCAGAAAATCGAAAAATGGGATTACGCAGATTTGAAAGAAATGTGCAACATGGACGCTGTAAAAGCATTCCGTGAGCATGCATTAAACCCAGAGCATCCAGCTATGCGTGGTTCTCATGAAAACGGAGACGTTTTCTTCCAGCATCGTGAAGCTTGTAATACAGCTTACAATGAGTTACCAGCTATCGTTGAGAAATACATGGGCAAAATCAATGAAAAACTTGGTACAGATTATGACTTATTCAACTACTATGGAGCAGCAGATGCAGACCGTGTTATCGTAGCAATGGGATCTATCTGTGACGTAGCAGAAGAAGTAATCGACTACTTAACAGCAGCAGGAGAGAAAGTCGGATTAATCAAAGTTCGTCTGTATCGTCCTTGGGTATCTGCTTCCTTATTAAAAGTTCTTCCAAAGACTGCAAAGAAAGTTGCTGTTCTTGACAGAACAAAAGAGCCAGGAGCATTAGGCGACCCATTATACTTAGACGTAGCTACAACATTACGTGAAGCAGGATTAAACGACGTTGTATTATGCGGCGGTCGTTACGGATTAGGATCTAAGGATACTCCTCCTTCATCTGTATTCGCTATCTACAAAGAACTGGAAAAAGATGCTCCAAAGAGCAGATTTACAGTAGGTATCGTAGATGACGTTACAAACTTAAGCTTACCAGAGGTTAAGCCAGCACCTATCACATCTGCAGAAGGAACTGTAGAGTGTAAGTTCTGGGGTCTTGGTGGAGACGGTACTGTAGGTGCTAACAAGAACTCTACTAAGATTATCGGTGACCACACAGATAAATACATCCAGGCATACTTCCAGTATGACTCTAAGAAGACCGGTGGTGTAACAATTTCCCACTTAAGATTCGGTGACAAGCCAATCAAGAGCCCATATTACATCAACCAGGCTGACTTCGTAGCATGCCACAACCCATCTTATGTAACCAAAGGATTCAAGATGGCCCAGGATGTTAAACCAGGCGGAGTATTCATGATTAACTGCCAGTGGTCAGACGAAGAGTTAGCTCATCATCTGAATGCTGAAGCAAAGAAATACATTGCTGATAACAACATTCAGTTATATACAATCAATGCAATTGACAAAGCAATTGAAATTGGTATGGGTAAACGTACCAACACAATTTTACAGTCTGCATTCTTCAAACTTGCAAACGTTATGCCTATCGACGATGCAGTAGAATTCATGAAAGCAGCAGCTAAGAAATCCTACGGTAAGAAGGGTGATGCTGTCGTAGAAATGAACTACAAAGCTATCGACGCTGGTGTAGACGCAGTACATAAGGTTGAAGTTCCGGCATCCTGGTCTAACCCAGAAGCAGATCCAGCTCCGAAGGAATTAACCGGACGTCCTGAGACTGTTAAGATGGTAAGAGACTTAATGGAGCCAATCTCCAAGATGGACGGAGACAGCCTTCCAGTATCTGCATTTGCAAAGAATCCGGATGGACAGTTCGAACATGGCGCAGCAGCATATGAGAAACGTGGTACAGCCGTAACCGTTCCTACATGGGATGCTGAGAAATGTATTCAGTGTAACCAGTGTGCATTCGTATGTTCACATGCAACCATTCGTCCATTCATGTTAGACGAAGCAGAAGTAAAAGCTGCTCCAGAGCAGACAAAACTTGCTGATACAAAGCCAAAGGCTGGCGAGTACAAATATACAATGAGCGTATCTCCATTAGACTGTATGGGATGTGGTGAGTGTATTACTGTATGTCCAGTAGGCGCAATCGAAATGGTTCCTCAGGAATCACAGGCAGATCAGCAGCCAGTATTCGATTACTTAGTAGCAAACGTTGGAAAGAAACCTGGTATGCCGGCAGACAATACCGTTAAAGGTTCCCAGTTCAATCAGCCATTGCTTGAGTTCTCAGGCTCTTGTGCAGGTTGTGCAGAGACATCTTACGCTCGTTTGATTACTCAGTTATTTGGTGAGCATATGTATATTTCCAATGCAACAGGATGTTCTTCTATCTGGGGCGGTCCTGCAGCAACATCACCATATACAGTAAACAAAGATTCCAAGAAAGGTCCGGCTTGGGCAAACTCCTTATTCGAGGATAACGCTGAGCATGGTCTTGGTATGGAAATCGGACAGAAAGTTCTTCGTGAGCAGGCAATTGCAAGCGCTAAGAAATGTGCTGAGTCTGATAAAGCAAGCGCAGAATTAAAGGCTGCATTTGACAAGTTCGAAGAGACTAAGAATGATACAAAAGCTAATACACCTGCAACAGAAGCATTAGTTGCTGAGTTAGAGAAAGCTGCAGCAGCAGGATGCCCGGATGCTAAGGATGCATTAGATAAGAAGAATTACCTTGCTAAGAAGTCCGTATGGATCTTCGGTGGTGACGGATGGGCTTACGATATCGGCTTCGGCGGATTAGACCATGTACTTGCTTCCGGTGAGAACGTAAACGTAATGGTATTCGATACAGAGATGTACTCTAATACAGGTGGACAGGCTTCTAAAGCTTCTAACATCGGTGAGGTTTGTCAGTTCGCTGCTTCTGGTAAAGAAGTTGGCAAGAAGAGCCTTGCAGAAATCGCTATGAGCTACGGCTATGTATATGTAGCACAGATTGCTCTTGGTGCAAATATGGCAAATGCTGTTAAGGTAATTGCTGAAGCAGAAGCATACAACGGACCTTCACTTATCATCGGATATGCTCCATGTGAGTTACACGGTGTTAAGGGTGGAATGAACCACTGCCAGGATGAGATGAAGAAAGCAGTAGCAGCAGGTTACTGGAACTTATTCTCATACAACCCGGCATTGAAAGCAGAAGGAAAGAACCCATTCACATTGACTTCTAAGCCAGGTGATGGATCTTACCAGGATTTCTTAAATAACGAGACACGATACAGCAGATTAACACGTTCCTTCCCAGACAGAGCAGAAAAACTGTTCAAAGCATCTGAGGAAGCTGCAAAGGCTCGTTATGAACATCTGTTAAGATTAGTTGAACTTTACAAATAAGATTAGCTGATTGGACAGAAGAATCTGACGATTAGGTAAAATAAAAGAGACGTAATTTACAGAAATGTAAGTTATGTCTCTTTTTTTACTTTATAAGAACGATATCAAATTAAATTAGTCTGATTATTTCGTTAGAAAAAATCAAATCTATATGCCAGAATATGACATAATTCTATACAAAAAAAATATATACTTACATTCAACACAAAAGAAAAATCACATGCATGAAAAGACAGGGGAAGGTCATAATAAGGGCAGCAAAAGAATAACAGGGGGTGCAGTTTGTGGCAGATAAGGATTTCCGCAAGCTGAAGCGCTGGGAGTTGATTGAAATTATAGAGGGACTCCAGAAGGATTTGCAGGAAACTACAGAAGAAAATGACGGGAATAAGGACAAGAAAATAGAATTAGATGTGGCACTTCAAAGTATACGGGCGGAACAGGCTCGCAGAGAGAAGAAGCAGCATCTTTTCAGTGCACTCGGAATACTGCTTGTGGTGGCAGCAATTTCAGTATTGATTGCAACGAGATTAGTACCAGTATTGCAGGTTTCGGGCAAGAGCATGGAACCGGCATTAGAGAATGGTGAACTGGTAGTAATAAAGAAGACTACAAAAATCAAACAGGGAGATATCATCGGCTTTTACTATCAGAGTAAGATTCTTGTAAAAAGGGTCATAGGAACTGCAGGTGATTACATAGATATAGACGAAGACGGCAATGTATATGTAAATGGTGAAAAATTAGATGAACCATATGCAATAAAGAAAGATTTAGGGGAATGTGATATTGATTTTCCTTATCAGGTGCCGGAAGGCAAATATTTTGTGATGGGAGACCATCGTTCGGTATCGGTTGACAGCCGGAGTTCAGCTATTGGGTGTGTGGCAGAAGATCAGATAATTGGAAAGGTGGCTTTTCGATTCTGGCCATTGAGTAAAATGGGATTCCTTAAATAGGGAGAGATAGGGATATGCAGGAAAATGTAAGAAAACATGTAAAGAAAGCAGAAGAAAAGAGAAAAATCCGCAGAAGAACAAAAATTTTACTGGGGATATGCTGTGTTCTTGTGGCGGTGGGTGTAGTCTGGGGACTGATTCTTCCGGGACTTGCAGCAACAGGAAATAAGGAAACAGAGCAGACATCAGTCGGAGGCACGATTAGTGAGCGTATTAACTTGAGCGTTTCACAGAAGAGTCCGGATGATGGGAAAAATGGACAGATTCTGTATGCAACCGTTAGTGCAACCAACTCAAATCCGACAGATACAGATCTGGTACCGGTTCGTATCCGGATTAGTGATTTGCCGGAAGGAGTTACATTGACCGGTTTTGAAGAAAGTGATGTTATGCAGGTTACTTATAAAGCGGTCAGTGAAACAACAGAAGAAACACTGGAAGTAAAACTGGTAGAAGAGGATGATGAGACCTACATAGAGTTTGAACCACCTGCAGGTTCAACCGTTTCCTTCGATTTGCAGTTTAATTCCTTAAATGGAATTATGGAAAAGGATTCCAAGGTAACATTGACACCGGAGATTCCGGATCAGAAAGACAATGATGTGATTTCTGAACCGGCAGAATTAATCTGGCATGGAACAAATCTCTGGCAGGATTTGAAAAAAACTGTCAGCAAGGAAATTATTCCGGTGAATGGAAAGGCAAATACGCTGGAAGGAACATTAGATTATAGAATCACTGCAAACAGTATGAATCCATGCGGAGTTGGTGATACGGGAGCAATCTGGACAGATCATGTAGAGTTGAGTGATGTATTGACATTACCGGATGGAATCAGCTTTCCGGAAGGAACCAAGGTCAGTGAAGATGGTGTTTCCATTGTGGATAGCAATGGAAATGTGATTTTCCAGTTTACTGATCTTCAGGGAGGAACCGTTACAAACCTGACATTGGATGGAAAAACTGTTACATATAAGATTAGTGTGCCGAACCAGTATATGACAAATGGTGTGCCAACAAGAGAACAGGAGCATCTGAATGTAAGTGCAAGTCTGAATGTATCAAAATTAGTATTAACAGATAATTATATTACAGCAGCTGCAGAAAAAGTAAAAGAGGATGTAATTACAAATCATGTTGATTTTGAATCTGTTCCTTATAAAGAATATGAACATACAAAATTGTCTGCAGATGTAAAGTCAAGACCAGAAATAAAAGAGGACTTTAAAATTGTTAAGACGGCGGATAAGAAAGAAGTAATTGCCGGTGATACCATTAATTATACGATTACGGTAGAAAATACGGGAAACAATCCGATTAAAGGAGAAGCTTCAGATGGAAGCGTTTATAAGGTGACAGATAAATTGCCAGAGCATCTGACGTTGACATCGGAGCAGATACAGGCAATCCGTGATAAAGGAGCAGAGTATGACGAAGCAGCCAGAACAATAAGTTTTACACCTGGTACATTAAAAGCCGGTGAAAAGGTCTCATTTACTTTTGCAGCTAATGTAAAAAGCCAGGAAGAAATGGCAAAGTATAAAAATAATACTTCCATTCATAATAAAGCTTCTTATAAAGATAAGAGTTCAACAATAACGGTTATTTATAAAAAGCCGGAACTCATTATTGAAAAGAGCGGTGATAAGAAGAATGTAAAAAATGGTGATTTAGTTACTTATAAGATAACGATTGAAAATATGGAAGATTATAAGACCATTGAACAGACGATAGAGGATACTCTGCCAAAGGGGCTTGTTTTCCAGTATGTTATAGATAAGAATGGAGCACAGGTTCCGGAGGGCGAGACGGATTTTGTGGCAGAGTCAACCAATGCGACCGGTGGATGCCGCAATGTTGGCTTAAAGATAAATGATAAAATATTGACATTTTCTCTTGGCAGGCTGAATGCAAAGGAGAAGGTGACCATTAAGTATGTATGTAAGGTTGATGTTAATGAACTGCCGGAGGCTTCTGATTATCATTTTAAGAATTATGTAGAGAGTACTTCAACCGGTGAGAATTCTGAAATTGTAATTGAGACTGAAAATCCGATTACAGTAGATAAGAAGGTAAATGGCGGGGAAGGTGGAGAAACCTTTAAAGCAGAGGAATTATTTAAATACAGCATAACGATTACAAACGCTGATGGAGATGCCGCATATAAGAAAGACGGACTGTCATTGACAGATGATATGCCATATCATGTTTTTCCTTCGGATGAATACAAGATTTATAAGGCAAAGCAGGCAGGAACGTTAAATTCCAGATATCCAAAAAATGATGAGGAACTGGTAGAGGCTGGTATCAGCTGGAAAGAGTATGTAGAAAATACATCTGACTGGGGAACTTATTATACAAAGATAAATGGTGAATATGTGCAGATAAGGAGATACTGGATTGGCAAGAGCAATGGAATGAATATCAGTGCACATAAAGGAATCCGTTTAATCTGGAGGATTGGCACCATGTCACCGGGTGAAGTAATTGAAAAAGAATTCAATGCTTACATTTATATGGATGATAAAGAGAATGAACAGACGGGAACTTTTACTTATACCAATAGTGCAACCGTAAACGGAATGAAGGATACAGTAACGGTAAAAGGGGAACCGGAAGGAAAACAGGAGCTGGATCAGGCGGTAGATGTGCAGAAGAGTGTGTGGGCAATTCTGGATCAGTTCCATCAGTGGAAGACCAGCCAGTTAAAAGATAAGTCCATATTCTCTAAGAGTGTAAATGAAGGAAATTATCTCGGAAATTATGTGATTTACAATATTACAGTAACAAATACAGGAGAAGATCCGGTTCATATTGATACATTGGAAGATCATATGGCGGATGGGTTGGAATATATTGGAATACGTCCGAGCCTGGGATATACGCTTCCGGTTCAGATTGAAAAGAGCTATAGTGAACCGATTAAGTCAAACGACTGGAACATGGCGCAGGTAACTAATATCGATGGCAGAAGTCTGGTAAGGGATGTTACCATTGCAATGACCAATGATGATAAGGAAAACCATATGGTTACCTTTACGATTGGAGACGATGGCAAAGGTTATGATTTGCCGGCAGGAAAGAATCTTTCATTCTTTGTGATGTGCAAGGTAAGTAAAGACGTGGAATTAGATGTTCCAATTACCAATACCGTGGATTTACTGGTAGATAAGGATGTGGAATATCGTGAGAATCCGAATGACATTACAATGAGAGGAACCAGAGATGATTCCAGACAGAATAACGGCACATCGGAAGATAAAGGAATTGTAGGAGAAAAGCGTGTTATTTCGTCATCTGTAATGATAACACCGAAGGATGTAATTGTTCCGGGAATTACCAAGAAAGCAGTGTCCTATATACCATCTGGTAAAAATGTGGAAGATGCTGTTGAATTGGAAGAGAAGGACAATATACAGCCGAATGTAACGACAAAGTGGCTGTTGGAGTTACGCAACGATGGAACCATTCCGATCTGCGATTATACAATTAAAGATTCTGTTCAGTCTCCGTTCCATATATTGTCGAAAGAAGAGGCAACCAATAAAACCCTTCACCTGGGACTTGACAAAAATGCTTTTGTACTGACCATTTATGATGAGGATGATAATGTACTTCATAAGTATGATTTGTCTGAAGAAGTATGGAAGCTGATACCGGATAATGCGACCCACGAGTTTTCACTATATCTGGAGGGAAAAGAATATCAGATTCCTGCAGGTGGAAAAGCGGAGTTTACGGTATATACCAGAAATACAGTATATGAGAACAGGATTTATGAAAATACTGCATATCTCCTGCCGGATGATCCGTTTGATGATAACAGTGTAAAAACGGGAGAACTGGTGACGGATGACAGTGGAAAATATATTGGAGTAAAAGCTTCTGATTGCGTTTATGCATTGGGTGATTACGGTTCATTCTCATGGAAAACGGTAGAGGAAACCGGTAATTCAGATAACCGGGGAAGCGGCTATCTTGGACTGGAAGGAAAGAATTACATTTATCTGGATGAAGATGGAAAAGATGTGGTTTACACCAACAATATTGAAAATGTCAGCAATAACTCCTTTACACAGATGGTTATTGTAGACAGTATGCCACATATAAATGATACCGGAGTACTGAACCAGAAAGAAAAACGAGGAAGTGAATTCTCTGTTGCATATGCCGAAGGACTGGAACTCTTGGTAACGGAGGAGAGTGGCACAAAACGGCAGCTGGAAGAAGGCGTGGATTATTTTGTGGAATTTTCAAATCTGGTAAGCTTTACTGAAGCTGATATGTCGGGTACTTCAACAGAACAGTGGCATTCCTTCTGGCAGTCAGATGATGTGTCCTTCCGTATAAAGATGGCAGATACCTTTGTATTAAAGAAGGGCTGTATTCTTACCATGAAATATAATGGAGTAGTAGGAGAGAATGCAAACCCGGGTGAGACTGCATGGAACAGCTTCGCATACCAGTATACGGCAGAAGTAAACGGAAATGAAAAAACACTGCGGGCAGAGCCTCCAAAGGTCGGAGTAAAGATTTATAAGAAACCGGTAATTGAGAAAGACGTTCTGGATGCGTATGGAAATGAACTTCCGTATGATCAGACAAAAACCTTTACTTTTGCATTATATAAGGGTGATTCAATGGAGGAATCTGATTATATTACAGAATTTACCGTATGCCAGGGTGGATCGGTTGCATTGAAGACCATTACAGACCAGAATGGCAATAAGGCGTTGGAAGATGGTCAGGTCTACACGGTAAAAGAAAAACTGGTAAATGGTTATGAGTTAGTTGGAATAGGTCAGAAGGGTACAGAATTAAGCAAAGAAAATAAATATACCTTTACCTATTATGATAATCTTGATAGTATTTCGATTCAGGTTAAGAATCAGGAATATGGTTATGAACTTCCGGCAACGGGAGGAACTGGTACTACTGTTTATACTATAGGCGGTGCAGCAATTATGCTGGCGGCATTCCTATTGTATGGATACCGGATGCGACGGAAAAGAGAAGGGGGGGCAGGCGTATAAGTCCCCTTTTGAGAAAATCCGTTTCAGGTATCAAATATAATTAAAAGTTAGAGAAGGAGAACAAAAATGAAAAAATTGAAAAAACTTTTTGCAGCAATGGTTGCAATGGTTATGGCATTCGCAATGGGTGTTACTGTTTATGCAGCAGATATTACAATTACGAACGGTGCAAACGGTTCTGAGTATGCAGCTTATAAGCTGTTGAATGCTACAGATGGTGGCGACGGAAAATTTGCATACACATTAAATGATAAGTATGCATCAGCATTAAAAGAAGTAACAGGAAAAACAGATGATAAAGAAGTTATTAGTTATATTTCAGAACTTGATGCAGATGGCATCCGTGCATTTGCAGATGCAGTATTTGCAAAAATCAAGACATTAGAGCCGGAAGCAAAAACATCCGATGATAAATTTAGCGGTGTTGATCAGGGTTATTACCTGATTGCAGAAACAAAAACAGGTGATGAAGGTGATACCTATTCCCTTGTTATGTTAGACACAGCTGGAAATGACAGCGTAACTGTAACAACAAAGGAAGACAGACCGGAACTTGAAAAGAAAGTAAAAGAGAAAAATGACTCTACCGGTGCAGAAAGTGACTGGCAGGATGCAGCAGATTACGATATCGGAGATGATGTACCGTTCCAGTTAACCGGTACTGTAGATGCAAAATACGATAACTATGGAAGCTATTATTATGCATTCCATGATACCATGTCTGACGGACTTACTTTCAATGCAGATTCTGTAACTGTAACAGTGGACGGAACAGCAGTAACAACCGGCTATGAAGTAGTTACAGAAGATTTAGATGATAGCTGCACTTTTGAAGTTCGTTTTGCAGATTTAAAGAATATCAAAGCAGTAAAAGCTGGAAGTAAAGTAGTTGTAAATTACACCGCAAAACTGAATGAAAATGCAGTAATCGGTGAAGGTGGAAACACCAACGTATCCAAACTGGAATACAGCAACAATCCTTATGGGGATGGCACAGGTGTAACTCCGGAAGATAAAGTTATTGTATTTACATATAATTTAATTGCAAATAAGGTAGACGGTAACAATGCTCCTCTTGAGGGTGCAGGATTTACCCTTTACAAATTAGACAGCACTACAGGTGATTATGTTGCAGTTGGAAATGAGATTACAGGAGTAACAACCTTCTATTTCAAAGGTGTAGATGCAGGCCAGTATAAATTGGTTGAGACAACTGTTCCGGCAGGATACAATAAAGCAGATGATCTTGTATTTTCAGTAGAAGCAACCTATGATACAACATCAGATAATCCGGAATTAAAGACATTAGTAGTAAAGGATGCTTCTGGAAAGGTTGTTTCAGAAGGAACAGAAGCAATCTTTACAGCAACTTTAAGAACAGGTGCTGTATCCACGGATGTACAGAACTTAAGTGGAACTGAACTTCCTGCAACCGGCGGTATCGGTACTAAGATTTTCTATACCGTAGGTGCAATTATCATGATTGTAGCAGCTGTATTGTTAATCGCAAGAAAACGTACTGCAAAAAACTAGAATTTTAAGATGAACGGCGGTAATTCACCGGGAATTTCCGGTGAACCGCCGGTTTATACACGAACGAGACTGGAAGAAAATTCCCGCTCGCTGGGACTTTGACAGCATTAGGGAGAAATCTATGAAGAGGACATTAAAGAAATTATTTAAGAAAGATAAACTGAATGTAATGTTAGTGTTTGTTTTTATCATAGGTCTCTCCGTGATGCTGTATCCGCCAATTAGTTCTTACTGGAATTCAAAAGTCCAGTCAAGAGCCGTTGCGTCTTATAGTAATGCCGTAAAATCACTGACAGAAGAAGAAAAAGACACAATGTTAAAAAAAGCTGATACCTACAATGAAAAATTAAAGGATGTGAACCGGCCATTTCTGAATTATGCAGAGGCTGGCGATTATAACAGCATTCTTGATATTTCCGGCACCGGCATCATGGGTTATGTTACAATTGAAAAGTTAGGTGTGGAACTCCCGATTTATCATGGAACTTCGGAAGGAGTATTACAGGTTGCAGCAGGCCATTTAGAGGGCAGTAGTTTGCCGGTTGGAGGAGAAGGCACACATAGTGTTCTTTCTGCACACAGAGGACTTCCGTCTGCAAGACTTTTTACAAATCTGGATAAAATGGAAGCAGGAGATACCTTTACCGTTACCGTATTGGATCGTAAACTGACTTATCAGGTGAATCAGATTAGAATTGTAGAACCACAGGAAATTAATAATCTTACAATTGAAGAGGGAAAAGATTATTGTACATTAATGACCTGCACTCCATATGGAATCAATTCTCATCGGCTGCTGGTAAGGGGTGAGCGGATTTCACAGGAGGAAAGCGGTAACTTTGTGACGGCAGATGGATATCTTGTTAATACTTCTGCAGTTGCAATTGTAGTTGCGATTATATTACTGTTCTGGATTTTACTGGGACTTTTGATTTGGCAGCGGTTTAGTTGGAAGAGGAAAAAGGAGTAGGGAATGAAACAGAAATGGAAGCAGAAATTACCTGGAATTCTGCTTGGACTGGTTTTCCTGGTCGGACTGGGAATCTTTGCATATCCGACTGTGGCAGATCAATGGAATAAATACCATCAGAGCAGGGCGATTGCCAGTTATGAAGAAACTGTTGCAGATATGGATGAAGTAGACTATCAGAAGCTTTGGGAGATGGCAGAGGAATATAATTCCCAGATAGGTAATAATACCTTCGATGGGGATGCGTTTTCGCAGGAAGAACAGAATATGAGAGGAAGTAAATACTGGTCCGTATTAAATCCGGGAGATAATGGGATAATGGGATATATTTCCATCCCGAAAATAGAACAGAGACTTCCGATTTATCATGGAACTTCGGAGGCAGTATTACAGATTGGCGCAGGTCATATGTCCGGAACCAGTCTTCCGGTTGGTGGTGAGGGAAAACATAGTGTACTGGCAGCACACCGCGGACTGCCAAGTGCGAAACTTTTTACCGATATTGACCAGCTTGTAAAAGGTGATAAATTCTATGTGCATGTATTGGATAAGGTGCTTGCATATGAAGTGAATCAGATTCTGCCGATGGTAGAAAAGGATGATACGGATACTTTGACAGATGCAATGAAGAAGGTCGAAGGGGAAGATTATGTAACACTTTTCACCTGCACCCCATATGGTGTAAACAGCCATAGACTGCTGGTGCGTGGTCACAGTGTCCCGTATAATGGAGAGGATGATGAGAAGGCAATAGCCAATGAATCTATGCTTCAGACGGTGAAAGATTATTATATGTTATATGCAATACTGGCAGTTGCAGCAGCAATTCTGATTACAGTTTTGATAAAGATTATTCGAGATAGAAAAGCTTCAAGAGGTTCTAAGGAGGGTGGAAAATGAAAAAGTTAAAAATAAAGAAAGGGTATATTGCGGGATTACTGACGTTGTTTTTGGCAGCGGCAGGATTACATGTGGCATCTGCATATGCCACCAATGTAATAGATCCGGCAGAACCTTGTACTTTGACTTTATCTGTGCCGAAGGGCGAAGAATATACGGAAGAACTGAATGGGATGGAACTGCATGCTAAAATATATCAGGTAGCGACTGTGGATGCAGCAGGAGAGTACAGCGAAACATCAGAATTTAAATCCCTCTCTTTAAAAGATGCGGTAAATGGAGATGTTACATGGGAAGAGATGACAGCGAAGGCAGCGGAGCTCGCTTCGGATAAAACCCCGGATACAGAATGCACGATTACGGATGGAACAGGAGAGAAAGAACTGAATTCTGGGATATATCTTGTTGTGGTTGAATCTGCATCAACCGGTTTTTATGAGTATAATTTTAATCCAGGTCTGATTGCGTTGCCGGATAATCAGGCATTTCATTCTGCAGGCGCAGAAAACAAATGGATTTATGAGGTTACAGCAAATCTAAAACCGGAACGTTCTCCACGGTATGGAAGTCTTCTTATACAGAAAAATCTTGATAACTATAATGAGACAATGAAAGAGGTAACCTTTGTATTTTCGATAGAAGCAGTAGATGAAAATGGTAATACGGTATACAGTAATGTAGTATCGACCACACATTCATCGGCAGGAACGAAAGCGGCAATTGCAGATCATATTCCGGCAGGTGCAAAAGTTACTGTGACAGAGGTATATAGTGGGGCTGGTTATAGACTGGTAAGTGAGCCACAGCAGACAGCAGAAATCAGTGCGGATGAAATCGTAACAGTGGAGTTTGATAATACATATGACCATGGATTGAATCCGGGTTACGGAGTGACCAATCATTTCGATTATGATGAAGATGAGGGATGGCAGTGGACACAATTACCGGATAATAGTGTAAAGGAAGAATAAAGGAGGCTGGAATATAAGATGATGAAGAAAAAAACAAAAGTGTTCTGGCTGACTGCAGCAGCATTGGTATTCCTTGCAGGGGCAGCAGTGCCACCGGCAATGGCGTATTTTACAACTTATGTGGAAGCGGAAGGAGGATATCCGATTACACTTGGTAATGAAACTACAATAGAAGAAAAAGTTGAAAATATGGAGAAGCATATCGTACTTACAAATACAGGAGAAAGTGATTGCTTTGTCAGAGTAAAGGTATTCGCAGGAAGTCAGATTACATTAACTATGTCCGGCTCGTCATGGAATCAGGGCGAAGATGGCTATTGGTATTATAGTGATATTGTTCCGGTAAGTGGCAATACAGAAGAACTTTTAGCCAAAATAGCAATACCGGAGGAATATAAAGAGAGTTTTAATGTAGTGGTCGTTCAGGAGTGTACATCAGTTCTCTATGAAGAGGATGGAACACCATATGCAGACTGGAACCGGATTGCAGATACCAGGACAGATATAGGAACTGCAGATGCAAGGGAGGCTGGTGAAGAATGAGCCGATTGAAAAAAGTAATGAAGGGAAGAAAAGGAACCTTTTTATTATTGGGTGCAGCAGTACTTCTTCTGGCAGGAAGTGCGGTTGGAAGTGCGAGAGCAGCACTTACTTACTATAGTGAGAATTATACTGCACAGATGGAAATGTATGATATCGGAGTGACTCTGGTGGAAGAATCTGCCAAGGGTTCTAAGAATATCAGCAGCCGTGATTATGCAGGAAGTGATGATGCCTGGAAACAAAATCAGGGAGCACTTCTTACAGATATGCTTGATGAGACCGATGGAAAGCTGGTAGTCGGAAGAAATTATAAGGAAGCACTTTCCGTAAAAAACAGTGGCAATATTGATGAATATGTCCGTGTGAGAATTTATAAGAGCTGGAAGAATGAGGATGGAAGCAAGGAAACAACACTTGCTCCGAGTTTGATTGAATTAAACCTGACCCAGAATGGCTGGATTGTGGATGAAAATGCATCTACGGAGGAGAGAACTGTTCTTTACTGGCCATCGGTATTGAAGGTGGGTGAGAGTACACCGGCATTTTCTGATACTTTAAAGATTGATAATTCCATTACGTCAAAGGTAACGGAGCATACAACGGAGGAAAATGGACTTAAGACCACTACTACAACATTTAATTATAATGGGGTTTCCTTTCATGTAGAGGCAGAAGTGGATGCCGTACAGACACACAATGCGCAGGATGCGATTAAGAGTGCCTGGGGAGTTGATGTTTCTGTTGATTCCAATGGAAATCTGACATTACTGTAGTAAGGAGGAGACTGAGATGAAGAGAAAATGGATTGGTATCATGGCAGCTCTGGCTCTGGTTGCAGCAGCCCCTGTTCAGGTACAGGCAGAAGAGTTTTCCGGCGGTGATGACTGGAACGTAACGTTTGATGGAGAAAAATTAAACAGCACATTTAAAAATGCAGATATTGATGATGCGATATATCAGCTTCAGCCGGGAGATACGGTAAATATCAGACTGGAGTTAAAGAATACCTATGATGGGGATACGCAGT
Organism: Roseburia sp. OM04-10BH; assembly: GCF_003462605.1. NCBI lineage: Bacteria > Bacillati > Bacillota > Clostridia > Lachnospirales > Lachnospiraceae > Roseburia > Roseburia sp. OM04-10BH. Next base: position 110,248 of record NZ_QTZI01000002.1, on the reverse strand, counting down.
GGTATATGACAAATCAGGTATTACAGAGCCTTGAGGATTCACAGAGTGTGGCTTCCGGAGGAGCATATTCGTACATACTTTCTTTTACGGCTCCGGATGGAAGTAACCGTATTTTATACAGCAGTGAAAATGTAGGTGGAGATACGGTAGGAGAAAGTGGTGAAGGTCTTCACCAGGCAACCAATGCAATGAAAGATTATTTCTATCTGGATGAGCTTACGAAAGGTGAAAAAGCAGAGATTGCACTAACCGTAAAGCTGGAAGGTGAGACACAGGGAAATACCTATCAGGATACCCTGGCAAAATTGCAGATGAATTTTGCGGTAGAATTATTATCCAGTGGTTCAACACCATTGTCGAATCATGTCGTTATTAAAACGGGTGATAATAATCAGGTGCTTCTTTTTTCGGCACTTGCTCTGGCGGCAGGACTTGTTTTAGTCGTCCTTTTTGCTGTGAGAGTGAAGAGGACACGAAAAGAGGATGAGGCAGCTGAAAATCAGTTGGAAAAGGAGGAGTAAGGGATGAAGAATAAAATAAAAGAAAGAATGGAACGTATTCTTCGCGGAAGTATTTTATTTACAACATTACTTACACTGGCATTTCCGGTACAGGCATGGGCAAAAGTTGGTGGAAATGAAACAGAATATACCTATACAGTAACGTTATGCTCTGGAAATCAGGGATATTTTTCAGATACGAATGGAATTACAGTAGACAATCATATAACAGGTTCTTCTTATCAGATTGAAAAGGAAAGCCAGGGAGAAAAAATAAAAATCAGTGGACTGAAATATGGTGACCGGGTTATGATTCGGGCACAGTCCTGTATTCAGCTAAAGGAAGATGGAAAATATTATATTGGTGGAATCCGGGAGAGCGGAAGGGATAATAGTACTGTTGGAAAATCTGCCTTTGTGGTAGAATCTGATCAGGAGTATGTAGCAGCATATGCAATTGCGGGAAATATGGTAGCATATACTGTGAATTATCAGGATGCCAATGGAAATGCACTTTCAGACAGTGAGACCTTCTATGGTGCAGTGGGTGACCAGCCGGTGGTGGCGTTTAAATATTTTGAAAATTATCGTCCGCAGGCATATAATCTGACGAAAACCTTAAACAGCAATGAAGCGGAAAACATTTTTACGTTTGTATACACGGCGGATACACAGAGTGCGGCAAACAGTGCAAATGCCGGAAATGATGCAAATGCGGCAAACAATGCAAATGCAGCAAACAATGCAAATGCAGCAAACAATGCAAATGCAGCAAACAATGCGAATGCAGCAGATGATGCCAATGCGGATAATAATCAAGGGGCAGATGGAAATGTAAATATTCCGGATGAAGAGACTCCGCAGGAACTGGTAAATCTTGATGATGAGGAAACTCCGTTAGCAGATATGCAGCAAAAGGTTGAGAAGACCAAAAGACCGGCAGGAAATATGCCATTGCTGATTGGTGTAGCATCAGCGGCAGTTGCAGGACTTGTGGCTCTTACTGCTTTTGCATTACGAAGAAAGAAAATGAATGTCAGAGCAGAGGCATTAACGAATGGGAAAAACAAAAAGAAAAAAGAGGACAATAGCCAGAATCTGTAGTATGATAGGAGTATCTCTTCTGATATTGGTGATTCTGATTTGCATACCATTGACATTACCAAGGCTTACAGGGTTTGATATTTATACAGTTGTAACCGGAAGCATGGAACCGGCGATTCCGGTAGGAAGTCTTATTTATGTCAGGGAAGAAGCACCGGCAGAACTTATGGAAGGTGAAGTTGTGGCATATCGGAGCGATACAGATGCGGGAATTATCATTACCCATCGTGTGGTGAAGAATCAGGTGGTGTCCGGTCAGCTGATTACCAAAGGAGATGCAAATGAAGCGGAGGATATTTCCCCGGTTTCCTATGCACAGGTAATTGGAAAAGTAACCCTGACCATTCCGGTATTAGGAGGGATATTTGCAGCTATGGTAACCTTTTACGGTAAAATTGTAATCGTCTCAGTTGTATTACTGGCGGCAATTTTATTATATATAGGTACAGATAGCAGGAATATACAGGAAAAGGAATAGGTGTGTTGTCATGCAGAGGCAGAAGAGCCGGCACAGTAAGAAATATTACCTGATAGTATGGATGACCGCAGGGATATTGCTGATGAGCTGTGCATTGGGAGGCTGCGGCGGAGAGAAGAATTCTCCGGAACAAAGCAGCAATGATACCGCAAAGGGAAATCGTGATGCGACAGCAGAAGTATTACATCCGGAGGCTTCTGGGGAAGTGGCTTATGGGACAGATCAGATTGCCATTGATGCATCGCATGCATCCGATGGTTATGTGATGCTTAATTATACCGGAACCAATGAAAAAGTGAAATTCCAGATAGAGACACCGGAAGGGGAAGCATATACCTATCTGGTGACAAAGAATGGAACGTATATTGTATATCCACTGACACAGGGAAGCGGTACTTACCAGTTGACCTTATATGAAGCTGCATCAGTAGAAGAAAATTTGTATGCAACAGCATTTACCAAGAGTATTGATGTTACCATTACGGATGAATTTGTCCCATTTCTGGCACCTAACTGCTATGTGGATTTTGATGAGAATTCCAAGGCGGTAAAGAAAGGGGAAGAACTGGCAGCAGGCTGCGGCAGTGACCTTGATGTAGTAACCAACATTTATCATTATGTAATTGAAAATATTACATATGATGAAGAAAAAGCAGAGAATGTTGCATATGGATATGTGCCGGATGTAGATGAAACACTTTCGTCCGGAAAAGGAATCTGTTTTGATTATGCAGCATTGATGGCAGCGATGCTTCGTTCGCAGAGAATTCCAACCAAACTTCAGGTAGGATATGCGGGTGAGGCTTATCATGCGTGGATCAGCTGTTATGTGGATGAGATAGGCTGGGTAGATAATATAATATCTTTTGATGGAAAGGACTGGTCTCTTATGGATCCGACCCTGGCAGCCAATAATGATGATGATACCGTAAAAGATTATATTGGCGATGGAAGCCGTTATATTATAAAGTACACATATTAAGAGAGGAAGAAAAGTATGGGAAAAAGTAAAAAACAGCAAAAGCTGTCAAATCTTGAATGTGCATCTTTTTGCAGCCAGATGACAATGGTTCTGCATGCAGGCTTTCCGGCAGTTGAGGGGGTGTCATTATTACTGGAAGATGCAAAGGATGTGCAGGAAAAGGCAATACTTCAGGTAATGTATGATGAAATGATAAATACAGGACTGTTATATCCGGCACTGGAAAAGACCGGTGTATTTCCGGATTATCTTCTTCAGATGGTTAAGATAGGAGAAGAAACAGGTACATTGGATGATGTTATGAATGGGCTGACTCACCATTACGAGCGTGAGGATGAGATAGAGAAGAGTATTAAAAGTGCACTTACATATCCTTTGATTATGGTTGCTATGATGATAGCTGTAATTGTGATACTTTTGACAAAAGTAATGCCGGTATTTGAACAGGTATTTCACCAGTTAGGCAGACAGATGACCGGATTTTCCGGTGGTATGCTGGCATTGGGAAAAACAATTTCGAATTATGCAATTGTATTCATTGCAATAGCGACGGTAATCGTTGGAGTATTTGTTTATTTTGTAAAGAGCAGCAGAGGACGAAGAGCGTTTGCCGGTTTTAGCAGAAAAATGCACTTGTTTCATGGTTTATACGATAAAATCGCAGCATGCCGTTTCGCAGACAGCCTGTATCTGACTTTAAAGAGTGGACAAAATCCGCAAAAGGGACTGGAATTTGCAGACGAATTGATTGCAGATAAGAATTTTTCAAAGAAGATTAAGAAATGCAGCCAGAAAATGGAAGAGGGCGAGGATTTTGCAGCAGCAGTAGGCGGTGCCGGAATATTTGAGGGCTTGTATGAGAGGATGCTGGTGATTTCCGGAAAAACCGGAGAGACCGATGAAACATTAGAGACGATAGCAAGACAGTATGAAAGAGAAATTGATCAGAGAATGTCTTCTTATATTGCGATATTAGAACCGACACTTGTAATTATTTTGTCTGTTATTGTCGGAATGATACTGTTATCCGTGATTCTTCCGTTGATGGGAATTATGGCAGGACTGTAAGAAGGAGATGCATATGGAAGGATTTCGTCGAAAGAGGCTTTTTTTTCATGAAAAAAGGCATTCTGTCTGGGCAAAGATATTATTTACGGTGGCCATTTCCTGTTGTATTATTTTATTGACCTGCCATGGATTGAACCGATTGATGGCGGATAGTAAAGAGGAGGAAAAACGTTCTTTAGAAGAGGCTCTGCAGAGGGAAATCGTGCAGTGTTATGTGCTGGAAGGACATTACCCGGACAGTCTTTCGTATCTGGAAGAACAGTATGGTTTTTCCTATGATAAGGAGCAGTTTTTTGTGGACTACCAGCTGCTTGGAGCAAACATTATGCCGGATGTGACAGTAATTGAGCGCAAGAATTAGAGTGAAGAGGGATGAATATGGCAGAGAGTACCGCCAGAAAACATACAATTGATATATTATTTCCATGGGCATTGTTTGGGCTGCTGGCAATCTGCGGACTTCTGGTGCTTATCCTGGCAGCAGATATTTATCAGGATACGACGACTATGGCAGATGAAAATTATGAAAGCAGAACAGTATTGTCTTATCTTACGGAGAAGATTCATCAGAATGATAATGGGACAGTTACTATTGGTTCGGTAGATGGAACAGACAGTCTTATCATCCGTCAGGATTATGATGGAGAAGAATATTGCACCTATATTTTTGAAGAGGATGGCATGTTGAAAGAGCTTTTTGTCCGGTCCGGAACTGCTGTAAGTACAGCGGATGGAAAGGCAGTCATTCCGGTTGAAGATTTTAAGATGGAAGCTTTGGAAAATGGATTATTGCATTTTTCCTGTACGTCGGAAGATGGGAGAAAAATGGATACTGTGGTGGCTGTTGTCGGCAGAAGGCAGGAATAGAGGAAGGCATATGATAGAAGGGCAGGCAAGACGTTCCGGGGTATTTTTACTGGAACTTATGATATCGATTTTATTTTTCTGTATTGCTGCAGCGGTGGGATTGCAGCTATTTGTAAAATCCCATTGCATCAGTGAAGATGCAGGAAATATGAATATGGCAGTACATAAGGCTGCAGCGGCAGCAGAAGTATTCCGCTCCGGAACAGATATGGAAGATTATCTGAAGGAAGAGTATTCTTATTATGAGAAAGAGGATAATACATTTTTGGTATCCTTTGCTGCTGACTGGGAGAACTGTAAGACGAAAGATGCGGAATATACCCTGTGGATTACACTGGGTGAAGCGAAGCAGCGGATGGTCGGTCATTTTGCAGTAAAGCAGAAGGACGGGGAGAAAGATAAGATTATTTATGAAGTGGAACTAAAGAGAGTAATCAGTCAGAGAGAGGCGGCAGAAGATGAGTAAGAGTGCATTATACGAAGAAAAACGCAGACCGCGTATAGCCAGTCCTTTTGGATACTCTTTTTTGTTAGTGGTAGTATTGATTCTGACTTTTTTATTATTCGCAGTGTTGTCATTATCTTCGTCCCTGCGGGATTATAAATACAGTAAACGGGCGGCAGATAAGATGAGTGCCTATTATGAAGCATGTAACAAGGCAAATGATGTCTTAGCAGAGATAGATGCTATTCTGGAAGAATCCGAAAATAAAGAAATGGCACTGCAGGAAATTTCCGGATTGCCGGAGGTGAAGGATGCAGCTGATACCATAAGCTTTTGTGTGCCGGAGACGGACACCCAGGAGTTACGTGTAAAGCTTTCAATTACGGAAGAGACGGATAGAGAGACAGGAAAAATGCTGGAATGGAGCATATTAGAATGGAAAGAAACTGCTACTGATGTAAGACAGGAGGAAACCAGACTTCCGTTGATGGAGCAGCAGAAATAAAGAGATTGGTGGGAAAATTATGGATGTAAAAGAAGTATTACGAAAAGCAGTAGAGGAACACGCATCAGATATATTTATTATAGCCGGACTTCCGATATCATATCGTTCGAATAATGTAATTATAAAAGAAGAGGGGGAGCGGTTGATGCCTCCTGAGACAGAAAATTATTTAGAGCAGATATATGAACTTGCGGACCATCGTGATATTGACCGGTTGTTAAAGCATGGGGATGATGATTTCTCTTTTGCGGTGCAGGGACTGTCAAGATTCCGTGTCAGTGCTTATAAACAAAGAGGTGCTTTATCAGCAGTGGTTCGTGTGATTACCTTTGATTTGCCGAAGCCGGAGGACATTGGAATTCCACAGAATATCATTGACCTTGGTCTGCAGCCAAAGGGAATGGTATTAGTAACAGGACCGGCAGGAAGTGGTAAGTCTACCACGTTAGCCTGCATGGTAGATGCACTGAACCGCCGGTGTGCCAAGCATATTATTACGTTAGAGGATCCGATTGAATATCTGCACAGCCATCAGCATGGAATTATCAGCCAGCGTGAGATAAATGTAGATACTGAAAATTATGTAACGGCATTACGTGCATCCCTGCGGCAGAGTCCGGATGTGATTCTTCTTGGAGAAATGCGTGATTACGAGACGATTGGTGTTGCCATGACAGCGGCAGAGACAGGACATCTTATTATATCCACCTTACATACCATAGGAGCGGCTAATACCATTGACCGTATCATTGATGTGTTCCCGGCAAATCAGCAGCGGCAGATTGCAGTACAGCTTTCCATGGTGCTGCAGGCGATTGTTTCCCAGCAGCTTGTGCCGGATGTGAATGGCAATGTAATCCCGGCATTTGAAATTATGACTGTGACACCGGCAATCCGCAATATGATTCGTGAGAATAAAGTGCCACAGATTGACGGCGTTGTATATTCCTCGAACCGGGAAGATATGATATCTATGGACAGCAGTCTTTTGAAATTGTATCAGGAAGGAAAGATTACAAAAGAGACAGCACTGGTTTATGCATCCAATCCGGAAATGTTACAGAAACGCTTATAAAAATAGCTTGACGAGGCATAGAGAACATGATACAATACAACAGTTGTGAATAGGCGATGGTCCTCTGTTGCAAATGAATGCATTAAGAACATCAAAATATACAGGAGGTCACAAAATGAACGCAAGTGAAATTATTAAGAACATTGAAGCAGAGCAGTTAAAGGCAGATGCACCAGAGTTTCGTGTAGGAGATACCGTTAAGGTTTATGCGAAAATTAAAGAAGGAAACCGTGAAAGAATTCAGGTTTTCGAAGGTGTTGTATTAAAGAAACAGGGCGGAAGCAACCGTGAGACATTTACCGTTCGTAAATTCTCTAATGGTGTTGGCGTAGAGAAGACCTGGCCATTACATTCTCCTAACGTAGAGAAGGTTGAAGTAGTAAGAGCTGGTAAAGTAAGAAGAGCTAAGCTGAATTACTTAAGAGGTCGTATCGGTAAGAAAGCAAAAGTAAAAGAGTTAGTAAAATAAGAATCTGTCAGAGGGACGTGCCAATGTGTATCGTCCCTCTTGTTGTATTTACGCGAGTAGCGAGAGAAATCGCATGCTTGCATGCAGATTTGGCGAGCACCGCGATAACTCGAGAAACTCGCAAAGCGTGTTTCTTGTAGTTACCACGTATTCGTAAGAAGCTGCCGGTGGCAGTTTCTGCAGATATATCGAATGATATTCAGGTAAGAAGGAGAACATAAGATTATGCGTAGAGGAAGCGTTCGTGGTCTGAATTTTGGCAGACGCAGAAAGAAAATAAATGTACCACTGCTGAAGGAAATCGGCACCTGGGTAATTGAGATTGCAATTGTCCTGGTGATTTCATTTGTATTTGTATATTTTATCGGACTTCGGACCACTGTGGTAGGACAGTCCATGAACCCTACGATAGAGAACGGAGAAGAGATTCTGGTTAATCGTTTTGTTTATAAACTGAAGAAACCAAAAGCAAATGATGTTATTGTATTTCTTCCAAATGGAAATGAAAAGTCGCATTATTATGTAAAGCGTGTCATTGGGGTGCCGGGAGATAAGATACAGATAAAGAATGGAGCAGTCTATGTAAATGGAGAGCTGTTTGATGAAAAAGTAGATACAGCTGCCATTGAAGATGCAGGACTGGCATCCGAAGAGATTACGGTAGGGGAAGATGAGTATTTTGTATTGGGAGATAACCGCAACAGTAGTGAGGACAGCCGTTATGCCAATATTGGAAATGTAAAACGGGAATATATTATAGGAAAAGCATGGTTCCGGATTTCTCCGCTCCGGAAAATCGGTTTTATCAAATAGAAGAACAGTAAGGGAAGAGAGGAAAATAAGATGCAGTTTCAATGGTATCCGGGACATATGACGAAAGCAAAACGTCAGATGCAGGAAGATATAAAACTGGTAGATTTAGTAATAGAGCTGGTGGATGCAAGAATTCCGGTGAGCAGCAGAAATCCGGATATAGATACCCTGGGAAAAGGAAAAGCCCGTCTGATTTTGTTGAACAAATCTGACCTTGCAGATGAAAGAAAAAATGAAGGCTGGACAGAGTTTTTTAAGAAAAAGGGCTATTATGTAGTACGCATGGATGCCAGAAATAAAGGAAGCATGAAGCAGGTGTCTGCAATTATAGCAGAAGCCTGCAAGGAAAAGACGGAGCGTGATTTACGAAGAGGAATCAAGAACCGTCCGGTGCGGGCTATGGTAGTGGGAATCCCGAATGTGGGAAAATCCACCTTTATCAATACTTTTGCAGGAAAAGCCTGCGCCAAGACCGGAAATAAGCCGGGTGTAACCAAGGGCAAGCAGTGGATTCGTCTGAATAAGAATGTAGAACTTTTGGATACACCGGGTATTTTATGGCCAAAGTTTGAAGACCAGAGCGTTGGGTTAAGACTGGCACTGATAGGTTCTATCAAAGATGATATTTTAAATATTGATGAACTTTCACTGGAACTGATTCAGATTCTGCGGGAAGAGTATCCGGGTGTATTAAAGGAAAGATATGGAATGGAAGAAGAGGGAACACCGGCAGAGATGTTGGAGAAAATTGCCTTAAACCGTGGCTGTATCAAAAAAGGAAATGAAGTAGATTATGCCAAAGCCGCTGCACTGGTGCTGGATGAATTCCGTACTGGAAAGCTCGGTAAAATTTCACTTGAAAAACCGGAAGTGGAAGCATAAGATAAAAATAAGAATAGGAATCAAAAAGAGTTGGAGCAAGACCGAGATATGAAGGAAGAAGAACGCGGCAAAAGAGGGAAGGCGGTAAGGGAAAGTGTCAGTTTCATACTATATCTCATTGTGATTGTGGTACTGACATTTTTGATGATACGTTATGTTGGACAGCGGACCAGAGTGGATGGTTCGTCCATGGAAAATACCCTTACCAATGGAGATAATCTGATTGTAGATAAGATATCCTATCGGTTTCATGAACCGGAACGTTTTGATATTATTGTATTTCCGTATCAGTATAAGGAAGACACTTATTTTATCAAACGGATTATCGGAATGCCGGGAGAAACGGTACAGATTACCGATAAGGGAGAGATATTGATTAACGGAGAAGAACTGGTGGAATCTTATGGAAGAGAGGTTATTAAAGACCCGGGACTTGCATCAGACCCGATTACATTAGGTGAGGATGAATATTTTGTGATGGGAGATAACCGCAATTACAGCAAGGACAGCAGGTTCCCGGATGTTGGAAATATCAAGCGGGCGGATATCATAGGAAAAGCATGGCTTAGAATCTATCCATTTGATAAAATTGGATTTATCCGGCACCAGTAATAAAATCGGAAGAGCAGTTAGAGGGTAAAGTGATTATGGCAGAAGAGAAGAAAATCGGAGCAATCAAAGAAGAGTTACAGGCAGCAGAAGACAGTATGCTGCCTGATTTTATAGCAAGATATGAAAAAGATGAACGAAGCGGCGTAAAGAGCCTTGTGGAAAAAGCAGGAAAGCGGATACAGAAGCTTGAGGCAGAGTATGCCCGGATTGAAAATCTGAAAAAGTATGAAAAAGAATATGCGGATGCCGGTTATATCTGCGGTATAGATGAAGTGGGAAGAGGTCCGCTGGCGGGGCCGGTTGTGGCAGGAGCTGTGATTCTGCCAAAGGATTGTGACATTTTATATATCAATGATTCCAAGAAACTCAGTGCATCCATGCGTGAAAAACTCTATGATGAAATTATGGAGAAGGCAGTGGCAACAGGAATTGGAATGGCAGGTCCGGGGCGGATTGATGAAATTAATATTTTGCAGGCTACTTATGAAGCTATGCGGCAGGCTATAACGAATTTGAAAGTAAAACCCGATATATTATTAAATGATGCGGTGACAATACCGGGAGTAGATATCCGTCAGGTTCCGATTATCAAAGGAGATGCAAAGAGCATTTCCATTGGAGCAGCCAGTATCATTGCAAAGGTAACAAGGGATCGCATGATGGAAGAATATGCGAAAATTATGCCGGAATATGGATTTGCGGATAACAAGGGTTATGGCTCCGCAGCCCATATTGCAGCAATCAAAGAATATGGACCAACACCAATTCACCGGAGAACCTTTATTAAGAATTTTTACAGTGAATAATTCCAAAGAAATTGGCGATGCAGAGTGGAGTGATTGATATGCAGATTTCAGACATGTTAGCACAATACAACAGAAGTTCGGCTACCGGAGCTACAGCAACAGCCCCGCAGCAAGGGGTTCAGCAGCTGGTATCAGCCGTACGGGAAATGACGGTAGGAAATGTATTTGAAGGAACCGTAAATGATATCAAAAACGGAACGGTTACGCTTGGACTGGCAAATGGTCAGACTGTTCAGGCGAGAATAGCAGCAGGCGTACAGTTAGCCGTTGGTCAGGCGATGTTTTTCCAGGTGAAATCCAATGATGGAACTACCGTTGAAATTCGACCTTACACCAATGGAAATCTCAATAATCCGACGTTGTTAAAGGCACTGGATGCAGCAGGCATTCCGGCAGAACCAAGAATGATAGATATGGTCAATTCCATGATGGAAGAGCAGATGTCCATTGGCAGGGAAAGCCTGATGGATATGGCACGCAGTATTTCTGCATATCCGGATGCGGATATTAAGTCACTGGTATTGATGCATAAGCTTGACATTCCGATGTCAGAAGAATTTATCCGGCAGTTTGAAAATTATAAATCTGATCAGGCGGCAATCACTTCACAGTTTGATGATGTCTTGGAAAGCATCGGAAAATTATATCAGAACGAAAACCTTTCCGAGACAGAGGCATTGGAACTGGGAAGCCGAATCTATCAGGTGTTGAAGCAGGATGGTTCTTTGGATATGTCTGTAATTGTAAAAGAGGGAGTACAGAAAGGCAGCTGGAGTCCGGTGGAACTTCAGGAAGGAGCCATACTGGATGGAGCATCAGAATTTGCTGCCACAGAAATCACAGGAACGGAATTAGCAGAAGCTGAAACGATAGCAGGAACCATAGAAGAAACATTAGATGGCGTGCAGTATTATGCCAGGGGCAGTGTCGGTGCATTGTTTACAGAGGGGCAGATGAAGGATTTCTCAAATCTTCTGAAAGAATTTCCACAGCTTGCAGGCAGTAAATTATTTACCGCAGAGGGGACTTTAAACGGAAATCTTTCTACAGGTGCATTTCTAAAAGAACTGCATCAGGCACTGGATGAGATAATGGGTTTAACCGGAGGTTCTGCAAAGAAACTGTTTTCCGGTAAAGAGTATCAGAAAGTGCTGGAATATGAGGTAAAACAGCAGTGGACACTAAAACCGGAAGAAATCAAAGGGGATGCTGTTAAGCATCTTTATGAGAAAATGGAAAATCAGATGCAGAAGATGCAGGAGCTGGTGCAGGAATCCGGTCAGAGCAATACTTCCCTTGCGAAAGCAGTAAGTAATCTGCAGGGGAATATTGAATTTATGAATCAGATTAATAATGCCTATCATTATGTGCAGATTCCCCTTCGGATGTCAAATCAGAATGCCCACGGAGATTTATTTGTCTATACTAATAAGAGTGGTGTGGACAGACCGGATGGCGAACTGAGTGCTTTTTTACATCTTGATATGGATAACCTTGGTGCAACGGATGTGTCTGTGCGGATGAAGGATAGAAAGGTGCATACGAATTTTTATCTGGAGGATGAGAAATCCTATGATTTAATCGAAGAACATATGGCTGAGCTGATGCAGCGGCTGCAGGAGAAAGGATATTCCTGTGCGGTACAGGTGGAGAACCAGTCCGGAAAGAAAAATCTGGTTGAAGATTTTATGCAGCAGGAGCATCCGTCAGCCGGAATCCTGCATCGGTATTCCTTTGATATGAGGGCGTAATTTATGAAAAATGGAATCTGGCATCCGGCAGACTTTGATGGGAAAAATGCCGGAGAAGAGAAAACAAAAGAAAAAACAGCAGTTGCTATCGCATATGAGCCGGGAGAGAGGGCACCAAAGATACTGGCAACCGGCAAGGGGTATCTTGCGGATAAAATTATTGAGAAAGCCAAAGAGGAAGACGTTCCGCTGTATCAGGATAATCAGCTGGCAAATACCTTATCCAGGCTTGAAATTGGAGATATGATTCCGCCGGAATTATATGAAGTAGTGGCAGAGATACTTGTCTTTGTCGATGATATGGATAAGCTGCGCAGTAAATTGGAATAAAAATAGCTGTAACGGCAAACGGGATAGTGGAAATCCAAATAGTAGGAATAACAGAAAGGGGAGCAGAGATGGAAAATAAACGCAGCATGGGCAGTGAGTATGAAAAAAAGGCGGCAGAGTATTTAAAGGCATCCGGCTGCAGCATCTGTGAGATGAATTACCGCTGCAGGTTCGGAGAAATTGATATGATTGCAAGAGATGGAAAATATCTTGTTTTTGCAGAAGTAAAATACCGCAGTGATACCGGAAAGGGACTTCCACAGGAAGCGGTAGATTACCGCAAACAAAGGAAAATATCAAGAGTGGCAGATTATTACCTGATGTGTAAACATATGATGGGACTGCCCTGCAGGTTTGATGTGATTGCAATATTAGGAGAGGACATACAGTGGCTGAAGGATGCTTTCCCCTATATAGAGCCTTATTAGTGACAGATGAGACTTGATACAGGAAAAAGAATGCTGGAGAATTGAACCAGTTACAGCATGGAATCCGTTACAGCATGGAGTTGGAACTGGAAAAATAAGAACAGGAAAAGAAAAATGACAGAATTTCAGATAAAAGAGGATGGACGAACCATGATACCGTCCGTATTTTCCCATGCGGGGAAAAAAGAATTAGTGTTACTGCAGTATCCACAGTTGCAGGCACTTGATATGGTAAAACACTGCTTTACCACAAGAATGGGTGGAGTAAGTAAGAATGAATTTTCTTCGCTGGATTTAAGCTTTAACCGTGGAGATGACATAGAGGCAGTAAAGGAAAATTTCCGCAGGGTAGCTGAGGCAATGGAAGTTCCGGCAGGGCAGATTGTCTGCTCTGACCAGACCCATACCACCAATGTAAGAAAAGTAACAGCAGAGGATGCAGGAAGCGGACTGACAAAGGAACGGCCGTATCATGATGTGGATGGATTGATTACCGATGTGCCGGGGCTGATGCTTGCAACCTTTTATGCAGACTGTGTGCCGCTTTACTTTGTGGATACAAAGCATAAGGCAATCGGACTGAGCCATTCCGGCTGGAGGGGCACGGTTAACAGAATGGGAAGAGCCACGCTGAAAGCAATGGCAGAAGCATATGGAACAGTACCGGAGGATGTATGGTGTGCGATAGGCCCATCTATCTGCCAGGACTGTTATGAAGTAAGTGAAGATGTGGCACTGGAATTTGAGCAGGAGTTTTCCGGTCATGGCAGTGAAATTATGTACCGGAAAGAAAATGGAAAGTATCAGTTAAATCTCTGGAAAGCCAATGAAAGAGTGCTTTTAGATGCGGGAATCCTGCCGGAAAAACTAATCTTGCCGAATGTGTGTACCTGCTGTAACAGTGAACTGTTATTTTCGCACAGAGCAAGTCATGGAAGAAGAGGAAATCTTGGGGCATTTTTGTGCATTAAATAGAAAAATGTCAAAAAATGAAAAATTTTTTTGTTCACAAAGCAAACATGTGATATAATTAGGATAAATAATTTAGGAGGACAGAAATATGCAGTTGAATGAGATATTTAATGCAGAAGATATAGAGGTACTTTTTGCACAATGGGAAAACGTAACAGGAGTAAAACCATTACTTCTGGATTCTGATGGAAGTGTAGCAATCGGGGAAGGTGAAGCATCTGAATACAGAGATGTGATCAAAGCCGGAATTGAAATTGCTGGATATCTTTCTTATGCGAAGAAGGAAGACGCAGAGGATGAAAACGAAGCTAAATCTAAGATAGCAGCTCTGACTATCGTTCTGACACAGCTTGCAGCATCTGAAGAGAAGAGAATGGATGAAGAGAAGAAGAATTCTGATATTCATGAGAACGTACAGAAGACTTCAGAATACATCCAGAAGATTAATGATATTACCAAACAGCTGGACAAGATTGAAAAGAACCAGAAGATTCTTGCATTAAACGCTTCTATTGAGGCTGCCCGTGCAGGAGAGGCTGGAAAAGGATTCGCAATTGTTGCAACCAATGTATCTGCACTGGCTACAGACTTTGGTAATAACAACCGCGAAATCAAAGATGAATTACAGAAGTTAAATGAAGTAATTGCAGCAATAGAGAAATGTGAATAATATTTCCTGATGAAAGGAAGATAGAGTAGTGTAAAGAGACGGAATCAGTGTAAACTGGTTTCGTTTTTTTTGCTTTACAGGAAATTGCTTTCCTGTAAAGTAAAAAACGCTCCGCGAACAGCATTAAGGAATTATTAATAAAATCATACAGATATTTTTCTTGTGTCTCATCTGCTGGGATGTTATAGTGTGCGTATCAATTGAAGTAATACGGATAATACACCTACGATATTCCAAAAGGAGGAAGCGAAGTGATACAGCTTAATTACAGGGATGCAAAGCCTATTTACGAACAGATTAAAGATGGAATGCGTCATCTTGTGATTTCCAATGCATTGACAGCGGATGAAAAACTGCCATCTGTGCGTGAACTGGCAGCAACACTGGCAATTAATCCGAATACCATCCAGCGGGCATACCGGGATCTGGAGAAAGAAGGATATGTCTATACCATTTCCGGGAAAGGCACATTTGTGGCTGCCCAGAAGCATGTAAAGGATGCAAGAACTGTGGAATTAAAAGGACATTTTGATGAAATCGTATCAGAATTACTGTATCTGGCAGTAGAGCCGGAGCAGTTAAAACATCGGATAACGGAACTGGAAGGAGGAGAATATATTCATGATACGGGTAAATAATGTAGTGAAGACATTTGGAGATTTCCGGGCGTTAGACGGTGTAAACCTGCATGTAAAGGATGGGGCAATTTATGGACTGGTAGGACCAAACGGAGCCGGGAAATCTACGATAATAAGACATATTACCGGAATCTATAAGCCGGATGCCGGCAACATAGAAATAGCCGGGATGCCGGTGTATGAGAATCCTCAGGCAAAGGCCAGATTTGCATATATTCCGGATGATCTTTTCTATTTCCAGCAGGCAGATGTCATGGAAATGAAACGCTTTTATAAGGGAATCTATAAGACTTTTGATGAAGATTTGTTTTTCCGGATCCGGGATGCATTTTCCAACATTGATCCGAAGATGACCATTCGGAGAATGTCAAAGGGAATGCAGAAGCAGGCGGCTTTCTGGCTGGCAATCAGCTGCAGACCGGAGCTTATGATTTTAGATGAGCCGGTAGATGGACTAGACCCGGTAATGAGAAGGCAGATCTGGAGCATTATCATGTCTGATGTGGCAGAACATGGAACTACGGTGTTAGTATCTTCCCATAACTTAAGAGAGCTGGAGGATGTCTGTGACCATGTGGGCATTATGCATCATGGAAAAGTAATGCTGGAACGTTCCTTAAGCGAACTACAGGGAAGTGTCTGTAAGATTCAGGTGGCATATCAGGAAAGAATGCCGAAGCTTCCGGCTGATTTTGAAGTGTTACATATGTCCAGTACAGGAAGGGTATATACCATGATTGTAAAAGGCAATCCCAAAGAGGCAAAGCTGCGGTTAGAACAGACTTCGCCGATGCTGATTGATGTGCTGCCTCTGACATTGGAAGAAATTTTTATTTACGAATTAGGAGGTGCGGATTATGCGGTCAAAGACATCTTACTTTAATAAGACGGTATTTTGGAAAAATATTACGCATTTCTGGCCTGTCTGGCTGATTTATACGATATTGCTGCTATGTATGGTTCCTCTGCGGCTGTTAGTGAATTCCGGGATTTCTTATGAAGGTTATTCAGCACAGGAAATTAAAGAAATAAAAATGAATAATTTTATGCAGATTCTGTTTTCAGATGGAAGCGGTGCGCTTATTGCACTCCTTAGTCTGGCAATTGGAATTATTGTAGCAATGGCAGTATTTTATTATCTTTATAATAACAGAAGCTCACATCTGTTTCATTCACTGCCATTGAAAAGAACAGAACTTTTTATCAGTAATTTCCTGTCAGGATTCTGCATGATTGTGGTTCCTGTACTATTGGCGTTTATTATTGGAACAGTATGCTGCATTATGCAGGGAATTACAAGTCTGCAGTATCTGCTGGCGTGGGCACTGATGTTGACGGGAGAGGGCTTTTTCTTCTACAGTATGGCAATTTTCGTTGGCATGTTTACCGGTCAGTTATTGGCAATGCCGGTATTCACGATTATTCTGAACGTATTATATATAGGATGCCGCTATGTGATTACATGTATGATTAGTACAATTGGCTATGGTATGGCGAATTCTTATGCTGACCGTATGAATAGTATTTTATCACCGGTGATATATCTTTCAAATAAGGTGGGAGTAGAGTATGACTATTTAGAGGACAGGATAGAATACCATATGTTTGGCCTTTCGGTTGTAGGGATCTATGTGCTGGTGGGTGTGGTGCTGATAGTAATATCCTGCATGCTTTATCAGAAACGTAAACTGGAAACCACGGGAGATGTGCTTACAATTCCGGCAACCCGCCCGGTGTTCCGCTGGGGAATGGCTTTTTGTGTGGCTTTTCTTACTGCAATTCTGCTGAGCGGACTGTTTGGCGTGCTGGTACATACATCACTGGGCAATTTCCTGATGGTTTTATTTACAACATTGATTGCAGGTTTTCTGGCATTTTTCATTGCGGAAATGATTTTGACGAAGAAGCTGCGTGTAGTGACCAAAAAGAGATTATTAGAATGCGGCGTCATGTTAGGAATTTCAGTCGTATTTCTTTTTTGCATCAAATGGAATGCTTTCGGACTGGAAAATAAAATCCCGGATAAGAAGGAAATTGTCGCAGCAAATATTAACTGCTATTTTGATATAGAAGAAAATTCAGAAAGCGGAATTGATGAAATTATGAGTATTCATCAGCAGATTATTGATTCAAAGAAGGAATTTCAGGCATATCAGGGCTCGTCTGATTTAGATAAGGCATTGCAGTGGGTGGAGATTGATTATCAGCTTGCGGACGGAAGCGTTATGGTAAGAAGCTATGATGTACCGGCTGCTAAAAATTATTATGAAAATGCAGATTCGGTTGTTTCAAGAATTTATGCTATGTCTATGGATCCAGAGAATTATCTCAAGGGGAATCTGATGGTGAATTATGATGATCCGAATAATCATATTATTTCAATGGAGTTTGATACCTATGACCAGAATTTAGAATATGGCAGCATTAATATACCTGATGAGCGGGCACAGGAAATATATGATGCTTATCTTAAGGACATCCGGGCAGGACATATTTATCTGAATACAGTAAATGATAACTACTATAAACATACGTATATCAATGGACTGTATCTGCATGTCTATAACAGTCAGGGAATCCAGCTTACCAGGAGAGAACAACGGATGTGGGGAATGGAAAACAGTAAAGATTATTATTTCAATTTGAATTTGAATGATCGTTGTGTATACACGATTAACAAACTGCTGGAGTTACATATCATTGAGTCAGAGGATGAACTGATGACATTACAGGAAATGGAAGACAGAAGCATGAGTATGGAGCAGGAATAAGTGGAAGGGTGGAATAACTGTTGTTATTCTGCCCTTTTTATTGTAAACTAGAGAGGTATTATAATATAGAAAGATTGAGAAAATAATTTATGCATACAAAGAAACATGTCATCAGTGGAGTAAAACCGGACAGCATTGCCATGGAGCTTGAGCTGGAGCCGGGAGATGAGCTGATTTCCATTAATGGCAAAGAAATAGAAGATGTATTTGACTACCAGTTCCTGACAGAGGACGAGTATCTTTTGGTGGTAGTAAGAAAGAATAATGGCGAAGAGTGGGAACTGGAAATTGAAAAAGATTATGATGAAGACCTTGGAATCGAATTTGAAAATGGGCTGATGGACGATTACAAATCCTGTTCCAATAAGTGTATGTTCTGTTTTATTGATCAGATGCCGCCGGGCATGCGTGAGACACTTTATTTTAAAGATGATGATTCCAGACTTTCCTTCTTACAGGGGAATTATGTAACGCTGACCAATATGAAGGATAAGGATATTGAACGTATCATATACTACAATCTTGGACCGATTAATGTGTCGGTGCATACCACGAATCCGAAGCTTCGCTGTACCATGTTGCACAACCGTTTCGCTGGAGAAGCCTTAAAGAAAATCAAACGCTTATCAGATGCCGGAATTGAAATGAATGGACAGGTTGTACTCTGCAAGGGCGTCAATGATGGCGAAGAGTTAGAGCGGACCATCCGTGATCTGACAGAATACATTCCAAATATGCAGAGCCTTTCTATTGTACCGGTCGGCCTGACAAAATACCGGGAGGGCTTATATCCTTTGGAAGCTTTTGAAAAAGAGGATGCAGGAAAAGTCTTAGAGCAGATTCACCGCTGGCAGGATTATTGCATGGAGCATTTCGGTACACACTTTGTGCATGGAGGAGACGAGTGGTATCTTCTGGCAGAGCAGCCTCTTCCGTCTGCAGAAAACTATGATGGGTATATCCAGCTGGAAAATGGTGTGGGAATGATTACACTGCTGCGGGATGAATTCCGGGAGGCACTTGCAGCAGAAAAAGGTGATGCCAATCTGAAAAGGACAGTTACGCTGGTAACCGGAAAGCTGGCAGGACCGATTTTGGAGGAACTGACAGGAGAAATGAAGGAGAAGTTTCCGAATGTAAAGATACGGGTCCGTGTGATCCGAAACGATTTCTTCGGAGAACGGATTACCGTTGCAGGACTTCTGACCGGACAGGATATTATCGCACAGCTTAAGGACGAAGATTTGGGAGATGAGATACTGCTGCCATGCAATGTATTGCGTATGGGAGAGGATGTTTTCTTAGATGACATCACATTGACGGAGCTGAAAAGAACTTTACAAGTACAGGCAGATATTGTAAAATCAAGCGGGCAGGATTTGCTGAATGCAGTCCTTGGAAGGAGACAGAATGAGTAAACCAGTAGTAGCTATTGTAGGCAGACCAAACGTAGGAAAATCAACACTTTTTAACGTGTTGGCAGGTGAAAGAATTTCTATCGTACAGGATACACCGGGGGTAACCCGTGACCGTATATATGCCGAAGTATCCTGGCTTGACTATAACTTTACCTTAATTGATACCGGCGGTATTGAGCCGGACAGCGGAGATATTATTTTATCCCAGATGCGGGAGCAGGCACAGATAGCCATTGATACCGCAGATGTCATTATTTTTATTACGGATGTAAGACAGGGGCTTGTAGATGCAGACCAGAAAGTAGCGGATATGCTGCGCCGTTCCAAGAAGCCGGTTATTCTTGCAGTAAATAAAGTAGATGATTTTAAGAAATATATGCCGGATGTTTATGAATTTTATAATCTTGGAATTGGTGACCCGGTTCCGGTATCTGCAGCATCCAGACTTGGAATCGGTGATTTGTTAGATGAAGTGGCAAAGCATTTTACCCAGGAAATGTTAGAAGAAGCAGAAGATGACAGACCGCGCATTGCCATTGTAGGTAAGCCGAACGTAGGTAAGTCATCACTGATTAACAAGCTGACCGGTGAAAACCGTGTGATTGTTTCTGATATTGCCGGAACTACAAGAGATGCCATTGATACCGATATAAAATATAATGGCAGAGAATATGTATTTATTGATACGGCAGGACTCCGGAGAAAGAATAAGATTAAAGAAGAATTAGAGCGTTACAGTATCATCCGGGCAGTAACAGCAGTGGAACGTGCAGATGTGGTCATTATTGTAATTGATGCTACAGAAGGCGTAACGGAGCAGGATGCCAAGATTGCTGGAATTGCCCATGAAAGAGGCAAAGGAATTATCATTGCAGTGAATAAATGGGATGCCATTGAAAAGGATGATAAGACCATTTACAAGCATACAGAGAAAATCCGTCAGATTTTAAGCTTCATGCCATATGCAGAGATTTTATTTATTTCAGCCAAGACCGGACAGCGTACCGGCAGGATTTTTGAGACCATTGATGTAGTGCTTGAAAATAACAGCATGCGTGTGGCAACCGGTGTATTAAATGAGATTATGGCAGAGGCAGTTGCCATGCAGCAGCCACCAACGGATAAGGGAAAACGCTTAAAATTATATTATATTACACAGGCAGCGGTAAAACCGCCAACTTTTGTTATCTTTGTAAATGACAAGAACCTGATGCATTTTTCCTATACAAGATATCTGGAAAATAAGATTCGGGAAGCATTTGGCTTTAAGGGTACTTCCCTGAAATTCATTATAAGGGAAAGAAAGGAAGATTAATAAAATGTTATTCGGACGTGTAATATCAGTAGGAATCGGATATTTATGCGGTATGTTTTTATCCGGCTTCTTATATGGAAAGAAAGAAAATGTGGATTTACGTAAGGTGGGCAGTGGAAATGTAGGAACTACCAACACCATGCGTAACCTCGGCGTGAAGGCAGGCATTCTTACCTTGATTGGTGATGTGTGCAAGGTATTTATGGCAATGGTCATTGTATGGCTCATTTTCCGGAACCGTTATCCGGACAGTGTGAAGGTCTTAGAGCTTTATGCTGGTGTGGGCTGCATCTTAGGTCATGATTTTCCGGCTTATATGAAATTTAAAGGCGGAAAGGGAATTGCCTGTACCGGTGGACTTCTGATTGGCTTCTGTCCGCTGGCAGTGCCAATCAGTCTTGGAATTTTTATTCTTGTGGTAGCAATCACACGGTATGTTTCCTTAGGTTCCATACTTGGTGTAATCAGTCTTGAAATACAGATTATCGTATTTGGCCAGATGGGACTGCTTTCCGTACCGGAGCAGTATCTGACAGAGGTGTATATTGTATTCGGTTTTGTGGCGGGACTGGCAATCATTTTACATCATGCCAACATCGGAAGACTTCTTAAGGGAACCGAGAACAAATTTAGTTTCCATTCAAAGAAACAGGAAGCATAGGAAAGGAAAAAACAAATGTCGGATATCAGTATCATTGGAGCCGGAAGCTGGGGAACTGCTTTATCGGTGGTATTACATAAAAACGGTCATAAGATTACAATCTGGTCTGCACTTGCACCGGAAATTGAAATGTTAAAGGAAAAGCATGAGCAGGCAGAAAAACTTCCGGGCGTTATTTTACCGGATGATATTATGTTCACAACAGATTTAAAAGAAGCAATCGGGGGAAAAGACATGCTCGTCTTAGCAGTGCCTTCTCCATTTACCAGAAGCACAGCAAAAGCAATGAGCCCGTTCGTAGCAGAGGGACAGCTTATTGTCAGCGTGGCAAAGGGAATTGAAGAGAATACGTTAATGACTTTATCTGAAATCATTATGGAAGAGATTCCACAATGTGAGGTGGCGGTTTTATGCGGACCAAGCCATGCGGAAGAAGTAGGAAAAGAAATTCCGACCAGTCTGGTAGCAGGAGCAAAGAAGCGTGCCACAGCAGAACTGGTCCAGAACACCTTTATGAGTGAAGTATTACGTGTTTATACCAGCCCGGATGTACTGGGGATGGAAATCGGAGCATCCTTAAAGAATGTCATTGCACTGGCAGCAGGTATGGCAGACGGACTTGGTTATGGAGATAATACCAAGGCAGCACTGATTACCCGTGGAATTTCAGAGATGGGAAGACTTGCCCTTGCCATGGGAGCGAAATATGAGACCTTAAGCGGACTGACCGGAATGGGTGATTTAATCGTAACCTGTGCCAGCAAGCACAGCAGAAACCGTCGTGCCGGATATCTGATGGGGCAGGGATATACCATGCAGCAGGCAATGGATGAAGTAAAGATGGTAGTTGAGGGTGTCTATTCTGCCAAAGCAGCAATTGCTTTAGCGAAGAAATATCATGTAGATATGCCGATTATTGAACAGGTCAATGAAGTATTATTTGAAAATAAACCTGCGAAAGATGCAGTAAAAGAACTGATGCTCAGAGATAAAAAGGTAGAGCATGACGACCTGGAATGGCAGTAGGAGAAAAGGAGTTTTTAGCAGAATGGAAAAGATTCGTATCAAATATTTTACAGATAAAATCGAAAAGCTTACATATATCGATGGCAAATCCGACTGGATTGATCTTCGTGCATCCGAAGAAGTCGAAATGAAAGCAGGAGAATTTAAACTGATTCCTCTTGGTGTGGCAATGGAGCTGCCAAAGGGATATGAAGCACACATTATGCCAAGAAGTTCTACTTATAAGAATTTCGGAATTATTCAGGCAAACAGCTGCGGAATCGTAGACGGTTCCTACTGTGGAGACAATGATATGTGGAGACTGCCTGCAATTGCAATGCGTGATACCGTGATTCATGTTAATGACCGTATCGCACAGTTCCGTATTGTAGAGAATCAGCCGCAGATTCATTTTGAAGAAGTAGAAAGCCTGGGCAACCAGGACAGAGGTGGTTTCGGAAGTACCGGAATCCAGTAAATTATCAAACAGGGGGTAAATCAAATGGAAGAACGTATGGTCAAATTTTATTCAAAGGAAAACAACAATCTTGCATTACATGCAATACCGGGGCATTTTGCCACCAGTCATTCGCACATCAATTACTATATTGATGTAACCAGTATGAAAGCCCGCGTGAAAGAGGCAAAAGAAGCTGCAAAAGTGCTTTACCAGAAGACCGGTAATCCATCCTATGTAGATACCGTTGTATGTATGGACAGAACAGAAATGATTGGCGGATTTTTAGCAGAACGTTTTGAACAGGGAGATTTTATGTCAACCAATCTGCATGAGACTATTTATGTTATTTCTCCGGAGATGAACAGCAGCGGTCAGATGATTTTCCGTGATAATACCAAAAATATGATTACCGGAAAACATATCGTGCTTTTGCTGGATACAACAACAACCGGTGAGACAATCAGAAGATGCTTAGAGTGCATCCGGTATTACGGTGGAATTATTGAAGATGTAGTAGCAATTTTCTCCACTGTTAAGGAAGTAGACGGTCACAGAGTAGAAAGTCTCTTTACCGAGAAAGATGTACCGGGCTATCAGGCGTATGAGCAGCATGACTGTCCGTATTGTGCAAAAGGCATGAAGTTAGAGGCCATGGTAAATGGTTACGGATACTCTAAATTATAAAGAAAAGATAAACATTTTCTAAAGTGAAAACCCATTTCTTTCGTCGGATTGTACAAGAAAGAGATGGGTTTTCGTCACTCTGACGAAGAGATAAAAAAATGCACAGAATATCAGTCAGAACATACAAAAAAAAGAAAAATCTTTGTGGAATCCTCGCATAGCCAAAGTGCGCAATATCATGTATGATAAGGACAGTTAAAAACGAACAAAACATTAGGAGGTTAAACCAATGGCAAGTTTATCATTAAAAAACATTTGTAAAGTATATCCAAACGGCTTTGAAGCTGTTAAGGATTTCAACCTTGAAGTAGCAGATAAGGAATTCATCATCTTCGTAGGACCATCTGGATGTGGTAAATCTACTACACTTCGTATGATTGCAGGTCTTGAGGAGATTTCTTCCGGAGAATTATACATCGACGGAAAACTCGTTAACGACGTAGAGCCAAAAGACAGAGATATCGCAATGGTATTCCAGAACTACGCTCTGTATCCACATATGACTGTATTTGACAATATGGCATTCGGATTAAAATTAAGAAAAGTTCCGAAGGATGAAATCAAGAGAAAAGTTGAAGAAGCAGCTAAGATTCTTGACCTTGAGAAATTATTAGACCGTAAACCAAAGGCTCTTTCCGGTGGACAGAGACAGCGTGTTGCTATGGGTCGTGCAATCGTTCGTAATCCTAAGGTATTCCTTATGGACGAGCCTTTATCAAACCTGGATGCAAAATTAAGAGTACAGATGCGTTCCGAAATTTCCGCTCTGCATCATAGATTAGGTGCTACAATCATCTATGTAACACATGACCAGACAGAGGCTATGACATTAGGAACCAGAATCGTTGTATTAAAAGATGGTGTTATCATGCAGGTTGATTCTCCACAGAAATTATACAATGAGCCAGATAACTTATTTGTAGCTGGATTCATCGGATCCCCACAGATGAACTTCGTAGATGCTAAATGTAATATTGAAGGAGAGAAAGTTTCCCTTACATTTGACAATACAACTGTTGTATTACCACCAGCAAAAGCTAAGAAATTAATCGAAGGCAACTACAACGGAAAAACAGTTGTTATGGGTGTCAGACCAGAAGATATCGATGATTCCCAGATTACAATCGAAACCTTCAAAGACAGCATCATTGAGACAGATGTAACCGGATATGAGTTACTTGGTTCTGAAGTATTATTATACTTCGAAGCTGCAGGAGTTCAGATGACAGCTAAGGTTGATTCCAGAACACCGGCTCGTTTAGGCGACCATATCAAACTTGCTATCGATCCTGAGAAGGTTCATGTATTCGACAAAGAGACTGAATTGACAATTACTAACTAATTCGGTACAATCGAACTGAATATAGTGCAATAACCCGGGTGCTATATGCATCCGGGTGTTTTACTTTACAGGAAAGTAATTTCCTGTAAAGTAAAACACGCTCCGCGAGGATGCGCACTGCGGCGTATAAGGTAGATGTCGCAAGCGACCGCCGCAGGCGCGAGAATGTGCCAAGGCACATTCTTTGTTCTCAGTAAAAGTCTTTTCTCACATTATATATAAGTAAGGAGTGCGCAGAATGCTTTCAAATCATAAGCTACAGACAACATTAGAAGAAATCAGTGATATATCCAAAATCGGACTTGCCCTTTATGACGAAAACGGGAAGCAGGTTGCAGCAACATTTCAGATTGAAACAGATATGCGTGCAGAGGTTGTGAATTTTGCAGCATCCATGGCAGAAAGCCAGATGTTGACGGGCTATCATTTCTTTAAAGTAATTGCAGAACAGGAAGTAGAATATATTCTTCTGGCACGTTCCACTAATGATGAAGCATATATGGTGGGAAGACTTGCAGTATGCCAGATTCGGAATCTGATTGCCTCTAACCGGGAACAGTCGGATAAGAACAATTTTATGCAGAATATCCTTCTTGGAAATATGCTGGTTGTAGATATGTATAATAAGGCAAAAAAGCTGCATATTGAGCAGGCAAAGCGTCTGGTTTATGTCATAGAAGTGGATGGCAGAAAAGATTCTGTTATTGTAGAAATGGTGAAGAATCTTTTTGCAGACCGCAACCGGGATTTTGTGACAGAGTTAGACGAGCAGAACATTATCCTGATTAAGGATGCAACAGATTTGAAAACAGAAGAGGAAACACTGAATCTGGCGAAAACAATTGTAGACAATCTGCATGCAGAAGCGATGGTGCGTGTCCGCGTGGGTTATGGCAATACGGTAAATACCCTGCAGGATATTGCCAAATCTTATCAGGAAGCCAAGATGGCACTGGAAGTAGGAAGAATCTTTAATGTAGAAGAGGAAACCATTTCCTACGGAAAGCTTGGCATCGGCAGACTGATTTACCAGCTTCCGATGAGCCTTTGCGAAATGTTTATCAAAGAGATTTTTGGTGAGCGGAATATTGATTTAGATGATGAAACGATGGTGACAATCCAGAAATTTTTTGAGAACAGCCTGAATATTTCAGAAACAGCAAGGCAGCTGTACATCCACCGGAATACGCTGGTATACCGTTTAGAACGTCTGGAAAAGATGATTGGACTTGATATCCGCAAATTCGAGGATGCCATGACTTTTAAGATTGCCATGATGGTCATTGCACATATGGATTACCAGAATTAGCGGCCTTGTTTTGCAGAACTATGAAAATTCAATTATGTAAATTATATGGGACAGTACCAATCGGTGCTGTCCTTTTTTCGAAAAAATTATCATGCGGAAATTGTGTAAAATGAATTGTAAAAATGAGCTTCAAGACAGAAATTAGTTAAAATGCACAAAAAAGAATTTCTTTTTTAGTTTATTTGCGGATAGCGAAAGTAAAAAAATTAGAATATAATTAATTATCGAAAAACTGCGAAAACGTATTCAGAGGGAAAACGTAATCGCAGGAAAATATAAAATGAAACGACGAAAAGGAGAGGGAAAGATGAGAAAGTTAAAAGAACGCTTTCACAGGAAACATGGTATTGTAAGCAGAATCTTCAGTATGATACTTGCACTTGCCATGATTGTGACCATGGTTCCGGCAATCGGTGGTGCAACCACTGCATATGCTGCGAGCCCGACAATCCGGTTGTACCTGGACAAACCAAGTACATGGAATACACCGGTTGTCAATGTCTGGGCTGCCGGTGCTACGGTAGATAACCATGGCGCAGGGAATGCCGCCATTTCACAATGGGGGGATCAGGAAAAACCAAAGCTTGCATATGAGGAAAGTTCTGGACTCTATTATGTAGATGTACAGAGCAGTGAGTGGACAGGTTTTCAGTTTGTTGATGCAGGTTCTACTGAGAAGGCTGCACCGGAGATAAAGACAGAAGGAGCTGCAATTGAGCAGATTAAGACTTTTACTTCTGATACAAGCATTTATTGTTTATTGGATGATAAGGGAAAATATCAGTGGTATAAGGATTCTTCAAAGAATGAAACATTGATTCCAGAGTCTGTACCAACAGAATGTGATCTGACTATTAATTATAAGAGCACATTAGGCAATGATGTTGCTGCATATATATATCATGAGACCAATAAGCCGGCAGGTGAATGGCCGGGAAAAACCATGACTGCAGCAGAAGGTCATGAAGGCTGGTATACAATGCATCTGACATTAGATAACAGCACAGATTATGATCTCATTTTAAATGATGATGGACATGGAAACCAGTTAGACGGAGTAACACTTTCTACAAAAGGAAAGGCAGAAGCAGAGTACTGGTTCGATGGTTCTTTGTCAGAGACAAAACCTGCTGATTGGAAATATGTTACAACCATTCATTATCTTGCATCAGGAATGGGAAGCACTATTTACAATCATATGTGGGGAGCAGATGTCTCTGCAACAGGAGCCGGTGTTGGAAAAGAATGGCCGGGCGGACAGATTTCAGAAAATGCTGACCATTCAGGATGGTATGATGTAGTATATACACAGGATGTAAAACAGAATTTCAGCTGCATTTTCAATAATAACAGTGGGGCACAGACGGATAATATTGATGTCTCTGTAACATCAACAAGTACTGAGCTCTGGGTTACCGGAACCAAAGCTGGTGGTGATACAACTGTATATAAAACAGCACCGGACAGCTGGGAGGCACCGGTTCCAGACCATACATTTACAATGTATTATTACAATGAAGATTTATCAACAGACACAGACATGGGAAAAGTTGATATGTGGATGTGGAATGCCGGATTAAATGGATCATATGTTTTTGATGAAACAGAATATGATGCTGCAAATAATGTGACATGGTTTAAAAAGACCATTACAGTTGCCGGCAGTAATGTGGGAAAAACAGTAGGATTAAAGGCACGTTATGACATAACACAGGGATGGGATGGCGGCTCTGATACCGCAGACCGTTCTTTTACAATAAGCGGTGATGAGAATGAAGTATTATATTATGTGGATGGTTCAGATCCGGTTCATGAGAAGCCTGTAATCGTACCAATGGAAAAGAGATACCTTGTATTGGATTATGAGAATCCAGGATTAAAAGAAAAAGGAATTACACCACAGTTCTATACATGGTCATCAGGATATGCTTCAGCATTAACCGATTTTACATACGTAGGTGGAGATAAATGGACAATAACAATTCCAGCAAAACCATCCTGTACAAAGGTTGATTTTTGTATCGCATTAGATTCAACAGTTGATCCGTGGATTAAAGATGGTGGAGACCATTCCGTTACATTCCCTTCTGACCAGAAGGTTATATACGCCAGCATGAAAGCCGGCAGTGAGCCGGAAATTGCTATGCCATATAATACTGGCTATGAAGTAGATGCAGAAAATCAACAGGTATCATATTACTATCGTGATGATGCTGCATTTGTAGATGGCACCTTAAAGGATATGACTGTAGCTGTTGACGTAAACGGAACAGAGTATCCAATGACATACAATGATACAACAAAGCGTTTTGAGTATGTAAAGAGTGGTTTAACAGATGGCAAAACACATTATCGTTACAAAGCAAATGGAACTTATGCTGTAGATGCATTCAATTCAAACAGCGAAAAGTACAATAATGCAGATTACTCATATTTTGAATACTATAAATTAAATGCAACAGTTACAGCAGAAGTTATGAATAAATCCTTTAACTACAACGAAAATGATGTTGTTAAGTTTAAGGTTGAACAGGATAGTTCAGATACGAAAACATTAGAAGTAGCTAGTGCTAGTATCGATGTTTCTTCCCTTGGCGGAAGCAATGCAATGCCGATTGAACCGGAATTGCAGGCAGTTACCATTTCTGCTACAACAGATACAACATTAGGAATTAAGACATTACCAATTACTGTAACAGACCAGTACGGTAATAAATTCAGTACTACAGTGGATGTTGAAATTACAGACCGTGTGAAGGAAAACAAAAATGATTTCGACTGGGATGAATCTGTTGTCTACTTTATGGTGACAGACCGTTTCTTTGATGGTAATGAATCTAATAATACAGCAAGTGGTGCAGATACATATGGAGACAATCCGGGACTGTATCATGGTGGAGATTTTGCAGGTGTAACAGCTAAGTTAGATTACTTACAGGATTTAGGTGTAAATACAATCTGGATTACACCAATAGTAGAGAATGTGAAAGGTGTAGCTGTAACAGATGAAGGTTCAGAAGATGTTCCTTATAATGCAGCATACCATGGATACTGGGCAAGTGATTTTACAAAATTGAATCCTACACTTGGTACAACAGAAGAATTTGAAACTATGATTAGCGAAGCACATAATCGTGGCATGCGTATTATGGTTGATATTGTTGTAAACCATGCCGGATATGGTACAGAATCAACATTTGCTGATATGCTAAGGGATAAGAGTGTCAGTGAAGGCGATATTAAATCATGGCAGTCTGGCTTGCCGGATTTTGCAACAGAGAAGGCAGATGTCAGAGCAAAATTAGTAGAATGGCAGACATCATGGATGAAGGATTATGGTGTTGACTATTTCCGTGTAGATACAGTAAAGCATGTTGACAGCACAACATGGGCAGCACTTAAAAATTCTACAACAGAAGTAAATCCGTCTTTCAAGATGATTGGAGAATATTATGGTGCTGGATATGCAGCAAATGGTAATACCTTAGGTAGTGGCCAGATGGATGCAGACCTTGATTTCGATTTTAATGATCAGGCAACAAGCTTTGTCAGTGGTAATATTTCTTCTGTAGAAAGCTTCCTTTCTTCCAGAAATACAGCACTTAATAACGCATACATGACAGGTCAGTTCTTAAGCAGTCATGATGAAGATGGATTTAAGGCGTCCTTAATGAACGGAAAAGGATATACCGAGGATGAGGCAACATCAGCAGCGTTAGTTGCAGCTACCTTACAGCTTACTGCAAAGGGTATTCCGGTGATCTATTATGGTGAAGAAGTTGGTTTAAGTGGATTAAATAATTATCCATACCAGACTAATAGATATGACATGGATTTCTCACTGGCAACAGAGGACAATGTCACATATCAGCATTATAAGAATCTGCTGAGCATCCGTAATGCATACACAGATGTATTTGCAAGAGGAAGCAGAAAGGTTGTGGCAAGTTCTGATGAGGAAGGCTATGATGTAGTTTCAAGATCCTATGGAGGAACAACCTTATATGTTGGTATGAATATCAAGGATACCGCAAAAGAAGTAAAAGTTCCGGTTAATGCAAATGCAGGAAATACAGTTGTAAATCTTTATGATGGTAAAACATATACTGTTTCTTCTGATAAGACAGTAACAGTTACCATTCCGGCAGCAAAGGATGGCGGTACTGTAGTGCTGAGAGCAGATAAAAAGATTAATCTTGACATTACTGTTCCGGGTAAAGATTTCCAGGAAGTAATTGATACCATTGATGCTGTGGGAGATACAGCAAAGATTAATGTTACAATGCCAGATACCACAAAAGTTCCGGCAGAAGTATTCAATGGTATGATTGGAAAAGATATTACCATTACCTTCAAGCTGAACGACAACGTAAGCTGGATTGTAAACGGAAAGAACATTGTAAGTAAATTAAAAGATGCAATAGACCTCGGTGTAACCGTAGGTAAGAGCAGCATTCCGGCTGATAAGATTAAAGCATTAGCTGGAGACAACAAGACCATTGAACTTTCACTGGCACATGACGGAGCATTTGGATTTGATGCTACACTTCGTGTCAACGTTGGTGCAGAGAACAGTGGAAAATATGCAAACCTTTACTATTATAATGAAAAGACCGGAGCATTAGAATATGTTCAGGCTGTAAAGGTAAATGCAGACGGAACCGTTGATTTCAAATTCTCACATGCATCTGAGTATGTTATTGTACTTAGCAATACAGATATGAAACCAGCAGCATCTACAACTCCGAATGCAACACCTGTTGTAACAGCAGAGAAGCAGGTTAAGACAGGAGATAATACTCCGATTGCATGCATGGTAGTATTGTTATTCGTTGCAGGAGCAGCGGTAGTTGTACTTTACAGAAGACGTAAAAGAGTCTAAGCAGAGCAAAACTGCAAACAGGAGAGTTTAGTTTTTATAATGTATATCGTCTGAAATAAGAGGATAGATGGAAAGGGCAGCGAAAGCTGCCCTTTCCCCTTTTAACCCTCTTGGATAAATAAAAGTACAAAAGGAATAAATCCAGGCAGAAGATTGACATACTATTCTTAAGGTGTTATTCTTAGTTCCGACTGAATTACTTGGAAATAGGACGAAAATAGCTGATAAAGCAAATTGATAAAGGAGGAAAACCGATGGAATTAATCTATCTGGACAATGCGGCAACAACAAGAACGGACGAGCGGGTAGTGGAGGCAATGCTTCCTTATTTTACCCAGTATTATGGAAATGCATCTACCATTTATGCATTAGGTGAGGAAAGCCGCAAGGCAGTAACAAGGGCCAGAGATATTATTGCAGCAGGAATCGGTGCGAAACCGGAAGAAATATATTTTACGGCAGGTGGAAGTGAATCTGATAACTGGGCACTGAAAGCAACAGCAGAAGCTTATAAAGAAAAAGGAAAACATATCATCACCAGTAAGATTGAGCATCATGCAATTCTTCATACCTGTGAATGGTTGGAAAGACAGGGCTTTGAGGTAACTTATCTTGATGTGGATGAGAATGGACGTATCAATCCGGCAGATGTAGAAGCTGCAATCCGTCCGGATACCATTCTGATTTCTATTATGTTTGCTAATAATGAGATTGGCACCATTGAGCCGATTGCAGAGATTGGTGCAATTGCCAAGGCACATGGAGTCTTATTCCATACTGATGCAGTACAGGCATTTGGTCAGGAGCCAATCCAGGTAGATGAAATGAATATTGATATGTTAAGCAGCAGTGGACATAAATTAAACGGACCAAAGGGAATCGGTTTCCTCTATATCAGAAAAGGTGTAAAAATCCGCTCCTTTGTACATGGTGGTGCACAGGAGAGAAAGAGAAGAGCCGGAACGGAAAATGTACCGGGAATCGTAGGCTTCGGTAAAGCTGCAGAACTGGCATTTGCTTCCATGGAAGAGCGTACTGCAAGAGAAAGAGAATTGAGAGATTATATGATTTCCCGTTTTGAAAAGGAAATCCCATATGTGAAAATCAATGGAGACAGAGAGCATCGTCTTGCCAATAATGTCAATGCATGTTTCCGTTTTGTGGAGGGAGAATCCATGCTGATTATGTTAGATATGAAGGGGATTTGTGCATCCTCCGGTTCAGCATGTACTTCCGGTTCCTTAGACCCGTCTCATGTATTGCTGGCAATTGGTCTGCCACATGAGATTGCACATGGCTCACTCCGCCTGACTTTAGGCGCAGATACCACCAAAGAGCAGATTGACACCACGGTAGACGCAATCAAAGAGATTGTTGCACATTTACGCAGCATGTCACCGTTATACGAAGATTTTGTAAAGAACCAGCAGTAATAGAGAAGAAAAGGAGTAACGATTATGTATAGTGAAAAAGTTATGGATCATTTTCAGAATCCGAGAAATGTAGGAGAGATTGAAAATGCCAGCGGAGTAGGAACGGTAGGAAATGCAAAATGCGGTGATATTATGCGAATCTATCTTGATATTGATGATAATGGTGTGATTCAGGACTGCAAGTTTAAGACCTTTGGCTGTGGTGCTGCAGTTGCAACCAGCAGTATGGCAACAGAACTGGTAAAGGGAAAGACCGTACAGGAAGCATTACTTGTAACCAATAAAGCAGTAATGGAAGCATTAGACGGACTTCCACCGGTTAAAGTGCATTGTTCCCTTCTGGCAGAAGAAGGTATTCATGCTGCACTTTGGGATTATGCTGAGAAGAATGGCATTGTCATTGAAGGCTTAAAGAAGCCGAAGAACGACATCTCTGAGGGTGAAGAAGAGGAAGAATATTAAAAACAACATATTCCTATTGACATAGTAGGAAAAAAGGAATATACTGTACCCATAGACAAATAGAAATGGAGGTACAGTATGAAGATTTCAACAAAGGGACGTTATGCTGTCCGACTTCTTCTTGATATAGCAATGAATGATGAAGTTGAACCGGTACGTCTTAAAGATGTTGCGGAACGTCAGGATATTTCCATGAAATACTTGGAACAGATTATTTCTACACTGGTACGGGCAGGGTTTGTTAAGAGCATCAGAGGCCCCCAGGGAGGATATCGTTTATCAAAGACACCGAAGGAATATACGATAGGGATGATATTACGTCAGGTAGAAGGAAGTCTTGCACCGGTATCGTGTCTTGAGGATGAGGTGAACACCTGTGAGCGTCAGTCAGAATGTGTAACACTTCGTATCTGGAAAGAATTAAACGATGCGATTAAGAGTGTAGTAGACAAGTATACGTTAGAGGATTTGATGGAATGGCAGCAGGATATCAGCAGCGATTATGTCATTTAAATGGACGAGGTCGATGTGTACCAATGAAACAAAATATTTTAAATAATTTATTTGAAAAAAGTCTTGACAATTGGTACACATCGTTTTATATTATACTTAATCCATATCAAACAGATAGGAAATATATGAATTTAGGGAAAAGGAGATTATTATCATGGCAAACATTTATAAAGGAACATTAGGACTGATTGGAAATACACCATTAATCGAGGCAGTTAATTTAGAAAAGGCGTATAACTTAGAAGCAAAATTACTTTTCAAACTGGAATATTTCAATCCGGCAGGAAGCGTAAAGGACCGTATCGCAAAAGCAATGATTGAAGATGCAGAAGCAAAAGGACAGTTAAAAGAAGGTTCTGTTATTATCGAGCCGACATCCGGAAATACAGGAATTGGTCTTGCAGCACTTGCGGCAGCCAAGGGATACCGTATCATTCTTACTATGCCGGAATCCATGAGTGTTGAACGTAGAAACATCTTAAAGGCTTACGGTGCAGAAATTGTTCTGACAGAAGCAAGCAAAGGAATGAAAGGTGCAATTGCAAAAGCGGATGAACTTGCAAAAGAGATTCCAAACAGCTTTATCCCTGGACAGTTTGTAAACCCTGCGAATCCAAAAGTACACAAAGAGACAACAGGACCGGAAATCTGGAAAGATACGGACGGAGCAGTAGACATCTTCGTAGCAGGAGTTGGTACAGGTGGAACCGTAACAGGAACCGGTGAATACTTAAAAGAGCAGAAAGCAGATGTTAAAGTTGTAGCAGTAGAGCCGGCATCTTCACCGGTATTATCCGAAGGTAAGAGTGGAGCACATAAGATTCAGGGTATTGGTGCAGGATTCGTACCGGATGTATTAAACACCAAAGTATATGATGAGGTATTTCCGGTAGAGAACGAAGAGGCTTTCCGTGTGGCAAAAGAAATTGCACACAAAGAGGGCGTATTAGTAGGAATTTCTTCCGGAGCAGCAGCTTATGCAGCAATTGAACTGGCAAAGAGACCTGAAAATAAAGGAAAAACAATTGTAGCTTTATTACCGGATAATGGAGACAGATATTATTCAACAGCTTTATTTACAGAGTAATTTGCAGTAGAATAGAAAAAATCTGATGTAACATCAGAGTGACAGAAATAAATAACAGAACGGAGAAAAAGAAGATGAGCACAAAGAAAAGCAGAGCAGAACGTAATTTAAAATTTGAAACTTTACAGTTACATGTAGGACAGGAAAATCCGGATCCGGTGACAGATGCAAGAGCAGTACCTATTTATCAGACATCATCCTATGTATTCCGCAACAGCGACCATGCGGAAGCAAGATTTGGTCTTGCAGATGCAGGAAATATTTATGGAAGACTTACGAATCCGACAGAAGATGTATTTGAGAAGAGAATTGCAGCATTAGAGGGTGGAGTTGCAGCGTTGGCAGTAGCATCCGGAGCAGCAGCAATTACTTATACGATTGAAAATCTTGCACAGAATGGTGACCATATTGTAGCTGCAAAGAATATCTATGGTGGTTCTTATAACCTGTTGGAGCATACACTTCCACAGTACGGCATTACAACAACCTTCGTTGAGCCGGAGCCGGAAGCATTTGAAGCAGCAATCAAAGACAATACAAAAGCTTTATATATTGAGACATTAGGAAATCCTAACTCAGACGTAGCTGATATTGAAGCCATCGCAAAAGTAGCACATGCACACAAGATTCCATTAGTCGTAGATAACACTTTTGCAACACCTTATCTGGTTCGTCCGATTGAGTATGGCGCAGACATCGTGGTACATTCTGCAACAAAATTCATTGGTGGACACGGAACAACAATTGGTGGAGTTATCGTAGACAGCGGAAAATTTGACTGGGAGGCAAGTGGAAAATTTGCATCTTTAACTGAGCCAAATCCAAGTTATCATGGCATCAGCTTTACCAAGGCAGTAGGACCGGCAGCGTTTGTAACCAAGATTCGTGCAATCTTACTTCGTGATACCGGAGCAACTTTATCTCCGTTCCATGCATTTATCTTCTTACAGGGATTAGAGACATTATCCTTAAGAGTAGAACGTCATGTACAGAATGCATTGAAGGTAGTAGAGTTCTTAAATAACCATCCACAGGTGGAGCGTGTAAATCATCCTGCAGTAAGTACAGATCCAAAGCAGCAGGAATTATATAAGAAATATTTCCCGAACGGTGGCGGTTCTATCTTTACCTTTGAAATCAAAGGTGATGACAGAAAGGCAAAAGATTTCATCGACAATCTGGAAATCTTCTCCTTACTGGCAAATGTTGCAGATGTAAAATCTCTGGTGATTCATCCAGCATCAACCACGCATTCCCAGCTTAGTGCAGAAGAATTAGAAGAGCAGGGAATCAAACCGAATACCATCCGCCTTTCTATCGGAACAGAAAATATCGACGATATTATTGAAGACTTAGAGGAAGCATTCAAGGCAGTAGAGTAAATGACTGAAAGAACTAAAATGAAAAGCATGAGATAAAAGAAGTCTCATATACTTTAGAAAGAGTATATGAGGCTTTTTTATGAAAAAATGGAAAAGGATACTGGCAGTGGCGGTAATGCTGGCATTGGTATTTTGCGCAGGCCGTGGGAGTGCAGTGCTGGTAAAAAGCTGGCAGAATGGCGGCTTACTGGGAGTAAATGCAGTGGCATCTACAACAGAGAACTGGGGACTTGGATTTGGTGAATCGGGGACACAGCCAACCGGAAATGCTACACCGGAAGAATTGCGGAAATATAATACATATTTTATTGGTAATGGTGATGATAAGGTGATTTACCTGACCTTTGACTGCGGCTATGAGAATGGAAATACGGAGAAGATACTGGAAGCATTGAAAAAGCATGATGTAAAGGCAACCTTCTTTGTAGTAGGGCATTTCTTAGAGACCAGTCCGGATCTGGTAAGGAAAATGGTGGAAGAAGGTCATACCGTAGGAAACCATACTTATCATCATCCGGATATGTCAGAAATTGCAGATGTATCGTCATTTCAAAAGGAAGTTGAAGATGTCAAGTTACTTTATGAAGAGATTACAGACAAGGAGATGGTTAAATTTTACCGGCCGCCTCAGGGGAAATACAGTGAATCAAATCTGAAAATGGCAAAAGAATTAGGTTATTATACTTTTTTCTGGAGTCTTGCCTATGTGGACTGGGATCCGGATAATCAGCCAACAAAAGAAGAGGCCTTTGAAAAACTCACCGGACGTATTCATCCGGGAGCTGTTGTGCTGCTGCACAATACTTCAAAGACCAATGGTGAAATATTAGATGAACTACTTACAAAGTGGGAAGAGATGGGCTACCATTTTGGTACTCTGGATGAGTTAATCGCTGGTTCTAATTCTTAGAAAAAATTCTTAAATAAAACTTGTCTTTTTACTTCTTTTGTATTATACTCTTTGATTGGTAATACCAATCGGAGGATTTAGAAATGAAGTATTTTAGACAGTTTTTTTTAATTCTGGCAATTTCTTTTGCTGGAGAAATTCTGCATATGGTGCTGCCATTACCGGTTCCTGCAAGCATTTACGGACTGGTGTTAATGCTGCTTGCTCTGGTAACGGGTATCGTTAAGATAGAACAGGTGAAGGACACTGCGGTATTCTTAATTGAAATTATGCCGGTGATGTTTATTCCGGCAGCAGTAGGACTTCTGGACTCCTGGAGCGTTCTGCGTCCGACTATTGTGCCGGTGATTGTCATTACAGTACTTACGACGATTATTGTTATGGTCGTGACCGGAAGAGTGACACAGAATGTGATACGAAAGGGAAGGGAGAAAGAAGAAAATGAATAATTTTGCAGGAGATACCCTTTTCTTTGGTGTAGTAATCAGTCTCATTGGATATGAAATCGGAGCACTATTAAAGCGTAAATTAAAGCTGGCGCTGTTTAATCCACTTTTGATTTCTATTATTTTTGTTATGGTTGTATTAAGTGTAGGCAGGATTGACTATGACAGTTATTATGAAGGAGCAAAGTATTTAAGCTATCTTTTAACCCCGGCAACGGTATGTCTTGCTGTTCCGTTGTATGAGCAGCTGGAATTGTTAAAGAAACATAAAAGTGCCATTGTAGCAGGAATTATATCCGGTGTCATTGCAAGTATGGGAAGTGTGCTTCTTTTTGCGGTGATATTCCATCTGAATCATGAGGAATATGTAACCCTTCTGCCAAAATCCATTACCACAGCAATTGGAATGGGAGTATCTGAAGAACTTGGAGGAATCGTAACGATTACGGTGGCAGTAATTATCATTACCGGAGTCTTGGGAAATATGATTGCAGAAGTGGTATGCCGTGTATTTCATATAGAAGAGCCGGTGGCAAAGGGACTGGCACTCGGTACTTCCGCCCATGCAATCGGAACCGCCCGTGCCATGGAAATGGGAGAAGTAGAAGGAGCAATGAGCAGTCTTGCCATTGCAGTAGCAGGACTTCTGACGGTAGCAGCAGCAACTGTATTTGCTAATTTTTATTGATGTATCTATGATGCAATAATTTTGCAAGGGATGAAAGGAGATTCAGATGAAGGACAGAGAGTATAAGAGGGTAATGGCATTCGTAAAAGATGGAATACGGAGCGGGGAGTTTCGGGTAGGCAGTAAGTTGCCAACAGAACGTGAAATGGCAGAAACACTTGGTATGTCACGTCCATCTATCCGGGAAGCATTAAAGAGTATGGAGAATATTGGTTTGATTGAAAGCCAGCAGGGCTCCGGCAATTATATCTGCTGCAACATGGAAAAAAGCCTTTCAGAAGTAATTAATATGATGCTGCTATTGCAGCAGATAGATAAGGATGAGCTTGCAGAGGCACGCTGCCTTTTAGAACATGGGATAGGTCTTCTGGCAGCTAAAAATATGAGTAAACAGGATATTGCGGAGTTAAAAGCACTGGCAGAATCTATGCAGAATGCTGACCAGCAGAGAAGTTATGAGATTGACCGGGAGTTCCATCAGAAATTAATATTAGGTTCCGGCAACCGTTTCATGATTACGATTATGCAGGTATTTTCAGAAATTTATAAGGAAAG
This sequence comes from Roseburia sp. OM04-10BH, assembly GCF_003462605.1. Classification (NCBI taxonomy): domain Bacteria; kingdom Bacillati; phylum Bacillota; class Clostridia; order Lachnospirales; family Lachnospiraceae; genus Roseburia; species Roseburia sp. OM04-10BH. The sequence continues at coordinate 71,530 of NZ_QTZI01000002.1, read as the reverse complement.
TATCCGAAAAGGCTGGGAAAATGCAGATGCCGAGAAATTTGAAAAAATGTGGAAGCTTCATGTAGAAATTGCAGAAGCAATCGAAACGGGAGATCAGAGAAAAATCGATGCTGCCGTACAGGCACATTATGATATTATTCATAAGTAAAATGATGGTAAAAAAATGCCCGGCAGTGGTTCCTTTTTAGATGAGTCTGAAAAGAACCGCCGCCGGGCTATTTACGCAAGTAGCTTAGCGGGCAAGTACTTCTAAGATTTCACCTACATACATGGTGTGAAGGTTGCCATCGGCATACCAGCTGCTTTCGATAGAAGAATCAATAAACTGGTCCGGAGTCATCTTTGTAGCAGATAATTTACGACAGATAAATACCAGATTTCCTTCGTCAATATAAGGTGTGTCCTTGCAGTAATCAAGATGCATTCTTGCATTTTCAATTTTATTTTCATCACGTCCGGAAACAGCTCCAAGATATTTTAAAGCTCCTTTATTGGACTCATCTAAAAAGGTCAGTGAAAATGTCTCTCCATTATCAATAAATTCTTTGGTATAGCGTGTATCTCTTACAAAGATGTAGACAACATTTTTGCCCCAGAGGACACCAACACCGCCCCAGCTTGCAGTCATTGTATTTGCTTTCTTCTCATCACCTGCTGTGATTAACATCCATTCTTTGCCGATTTTAGTAAATGGATTCATTTCCATAAGGTCAATTGGATATGGTTGAAATGTATGCATTATTTTTCCCTCCAGTAAATTCGTAATATGCATTTAGTATAGCATTGTATTTTTATAATTACTATGGGTTTGCGGTAAAAAGAATTCCAGAAAAGGTTTAAGTTATGAAATTTATTGATACAATTCTGCAATTCTGGAAACTGCCACATAAATTTCGGAAATACGGTACCAGGTACGGAAATCCACAATTCCGGTAACTGGAAGCCCAAAGATGGACTGGAATTTTTCTACGGCAGCTTTGGTGGCAGGACCATAAATGCCATCCACGGTAATAGTCGGAAGCGCAGGATAGTTACGTGCAATCCGGTTCAGCTGCTCCTGCAGCATCCGCACCTTATCCCCGGTAGAACCAATCTCAAGGTTGCTGCCCGGCCAGGAAGCAGGTACACCACTGATTTCATCCGCCGTGTTGATATACATACTGCTGCCGTAATAGTAGCGCAGAATCTCAATGGTGGAATACCCCTGGTCTGCTAAGTATTTCGAACCCCACTGTGTCATCCAGTTCGGGCAGCTTACCCGCTGCCCGTCACAGTACTGGGTCAGAATCGGCTGGCGGACGTTCGGGCGGGAAAGGTAGCTATTAAACATCTCATCGACGATATTGGAAATGTTGGAAAAGATGTTTCTGCCGTAGACAAATTTGTGGTCAAAGGCGGTGGAAGAAGTAATGGTAAAATCATAGCCTTTGTTCCGGTACCACTCCGTATACACCCGGTTCAGGGTAAAGGACATAATGGCTAAAATATTTGCACGGAGAGCTGCATCCGGCCAGGTAGCATAGATTTCGCTGGAGGCAACATTTTTGATGTAATCCCTGTAGCGGACATAGTAGTCGTTGGCGGAAGAATCGCTTGGCGGTCCGTCATGGACAATGACATATTCCGGGATGACAACACGGCTTAAGACAATTTCGCCGCTTTCATTCATCGGCTTGATTTCATCCTCTGGGATTTTCGGCGGAAAATTCCCATAGAGAGTGTTGGCAGTAATAACAATATTTCGTTCCGGAGGATTTTCCACGGTGGCAGTTTCCATCCGGACATTTTGGATGGAAGTTTTATCCGGCAGAACGGAGATTCCGGAAATGTTGATGGGACGGTAGCCGGACGCATTTACCTGAATGGTATATTCCGAGTAAGGCTGGAATTCAGAAGGTTCCATGCTATATTCTAAGGGGGGAGCCGGCAGTTCAACTGCTGCAGTCTGACCGGAAATGTCAGTTGATAGTTCTTCAATGATTTCAGTAGGATTTCCCGTATAGGAAAGACGGATGGAGGCATCTTTAATAGGGAAAAAGCCATGCTCTGTGGTGACATGAATCCGCAGTTGCCCCATGTCCGTGGTTTTTTGCATATAAGAAAGGTTTGACATATGGAAACCTCATGATATTTATTCCATAAAGTATATGCCGGAAAGCGGGAAAACGTGTTATACTGTTGCAGAATGAATGGAGAGAAAACATGATAAATTATAAAATGATATTGCAATACGATGGCAGCAGATACAGCGGATGGCAGGTGCAGGGAAATACAGAGCAGACCATTCAGGGAAAGCTGCAGTCGGTATTGGAGAAAATGACAGGGGAAGAAATAGAGATACATGGCTCCGGAAGAACGGATGCGGGCGTGCATGCCATGGGACAGGTGGCAAATTTTAAACTTCAGAGTGCATATGAACCGGAAGAGATAAAGAGGTATTGCAACCAGTATCTGCCGGAGGATATTGTGGTATTGGAGGTATCCGAAGTACCGCTCCGGTTTCACAGCAGATTAAACGCTATAAAAAAGACTTATTGTTATCGCATTTTCTTAGGAGAGAAGCCGGATGTATTTCGGAGAAAATATGTAACACCGGTGGCAGAAAACCTGGATATTAACAAAATGAAGGCAGCAGCTGAAGTGTTGCTTGGAACGCATGATTTTACTTCGTTTTGTGGCAACCGTCATTTCAAAAAATCGGCAGTGCGGACGATTTATGAGATTCGCTTGGAAGAGAAAACGGATGAACTTGACATATATTTTACCGGAAATGGATTTTTACAGAATATGGTGCGTATCCTTACTGGAACACTGTTAGAAGTTGGAACGGGAAAGCAGGAAGTTTGTGAGATGAAAGAAATATTAGAGGGCAGAAACCGCAGTCTGGCAGGAACAATGGCAGCAGCAAAGGGACTGGTGCTTGTGAATGTAGAATACGAATAGATAAGGCAGAGAAAGCTTCATGGAGAAATGGATTGAAATCAGAAAAGGCGGCAATTTCATGGAAATGGCAAAGAAATATGGAATTGACCCGCTGATTGCCCGGATTATAAGAAACCGGGATATAACAGATGAAAAAGAAATTACAGAATATTTGTATGGTGGAAAAGAGGCATTACATAATCCACATTTATTAAAGGATGCGGATAAAGCTGCAGAAATTATTGCAGAGGGCATTGCAGGGAAAAAGGCCATGCGTATCATTGGTGATTATGATATTGATGGTGTCAATGCAACCTATATTTTGTTAGAGGGAATCCGCCGGTGCGGCGGCAATGTGGATGCTGCAATCCCGGACCGGATGAAAGATGGTTATGGAATCAATGAGCATTTAATCGAGCAGGCATTGTCCGATGGAAAAGAACTTTTGATTACCTGTGACAATGGAATTGCTGCAATCAACGAGATTAATTTTGCAAAGGAAAAAGGAATGACCGTTGTGGTAACAGACCACCATGAGATTCCTTATCGTAATACAGAACAGGGAAAGGAATTTCTACGGAGCAATGCGGATGCCATTGTAAATCCCAAGCAGGCGGATTGTCCGTATCCCTGCAAAGGAATCTGCGGAGCAGTAGTGGCGTGGAAGCTGGTGCAGGTGCTTTATGAGAGAATGGATATTCCGGTGGAAGAAGCGGATATTTTTATTGAAAATGCAGGCTTTGCAACGGTGGGGGATGTCATGGACTTAACCGGAGAGAACCGTATTTTGGTAAAGCTTGGGTTAAAAGCGTTAGAGCATACGAAGAATCCCGGAATGAAAGCGTTGATTGCAAAAAACAAGCTTTCTGACAAGCCGTTGAGTGCATATCATATCGGCTTTGTATTGGGACCATGTATCAATGCCAGCGGCAGACTGGATACGGCAAAACGTTCCCTGGAGCTGCTGCTTGAGCGGGATGAAGTAAAGGCTTCCGCACTGGCAGACGAATTGGTGGAGCTTAACGAAAGCCGGAAATATATGACACAGCAGGAGACACAGAAGGCATTGGAACAGATTGGAAAGGAAGGCAGGGAAAAAGATAAAGTATTAGTGGTTTACCTTCCGGAATGCCATGAGAGTCTTGCGGGAATCATTGCCGGAAGAATCCGGGAAGCCTATCAGAGACCGGTATTTGTACTGACCAGAGGAGAAGAAGGAGTCAAAGGCTCCGGTCGTTCCATCGAAGCCTATTCCATGTTTGATAAAATGACGGAAGTGGCGGAGCTGTTTACAAAATATGGCGGACATCCTATGGCAGCAGGACTTTCCATGCGGGAAGAAGATATTGATAAATTGCGGGAACAGCTTAATCAGAAGGCAGAACTTTCTGAAGAAGATATGGCAGAGGTGGTAAGGCTGGATGCGGTGCTTCCGATGTCCTATTTTACGGTAGATACCATCCGGCAGTTAAGTGTGCTGGAGCCTTGCGGAAAGTCCAATACCAAACCGGTATTTGCAGACCGTAATATTAAGATTACGAGAGCCGGTATAGTGGGCGTAAACCGGAATGTGTTAAAGCTTCATTTGTTGGATTCAAAGGGGAATCCGGTGGCAGGAGTCTATTTTGGAGAAGTGGAAAAATTTCTTACATTTCTCAGTGAAAAGTTTGGCAGTGAAGAAGTGGATGCAGCTATGCATGGAAAAGAAAACAGCATACAGTTTGCAGCCGTTTATGAGCCGGCAGTGGACACTTACAGTGGAAGAGAAAGTGTACAGGCAATAATACGGCGTTTTAGGTAAAACTTTAGGGATTTAAGAAAAATTTAATAGAGTATTATGGTTTTTGCAGGACGCTTCGGTTGTAAAAAGTGCAGAATCATTGTAAAATATAAGGGATTTATAACATACAGGGGGTATATTATATGACGAAAGAGGAAGTGTTTTCTTTCCCTTCCGCAGATGGGCGAACCACAGTTCATGCAGTACGATGGACTCCGGAAGATGGAAAGTATCGTGCAGTTTTACAGATAACACATGGTATGGTGGAATATATTGAGCGCTACCGGGCTTTTGCAGAATTTTTAAATGACAATGGTTTTCTGGTGGTAGGTCATGATCATATCGGACACGGCGAATCCGTTGTATCTAAGGATGAATGGGGATTTTTTGCAGAGCATCCCAGCGATACGGTGGTTGCTGATATGCATACACTCCGGGAGATGACGCAGAAAGAGCATCCGGGTGTGCCTTATTTTATGTTGGGACACAGCATGGGTTCGTATATGCTTCGGAAATATCTTGCGATACATGGAGAGGGGCTTACCGGTGCTATAATTATGGGAACCGGCTGTATTCCGGACAATACCACAAAGCTTGCCATGTTTATTGCAAAGCTGCAGGCAGCATTTTTCGGCTGGCATCACAGAAGTAAATTATTACAGAAATTATCTTATGATAAATACTATCATCAGTTTGACCTGACAGGAAAAGATGCTTCCAATAGCTGGCTGACCAAGGATGAAGAAATAGTAAAAACCTATTATGCAGACCCGAAATGCACGTTTGTATTTACGGTAAATGCTTATATGGGACTGTTTGAGGCAGTTCTATTTGACAACCAGCAGGAAAATATTGAAGCAGTTCCAAAGAGTCTTCCGTTATTCTTTGTGTCGGGAGCAATGGATCCGGTGGGCGGCTGCGGCAGCGGCGTAAAGAAGGTATATAATAAATTTGACGCAGCCGGCAAAGAGGATATTACCTGGAAATTATATGACAACGACCGTCACGAAATCTTAAATGAGACAGACCGTGATGTTGTATATCATGATATTCTGGCATGGATGAATGTTCATCTTGCCTGAAAAAGGAGGAAAAAATGAAAAAACATATCAAAAAAATAATGGGAATGGGATTGGCATGTATGCTGTTTCTTGGAGTACCATTTCAGGCATCCGCAGCAGAAGTGACAGGAACACTGTCTACAGAGACATCATCGGAAAATGGTACTGCAGCAGGCGGAGAGAACAACGGTTCCGATGCAGCAGCCAATACAGATAATGGAGCAGCAGCCGGCACTCCGGAAAGTGGAGCAGCAGCCGGCACTCCGGAAAGTGGAGCAGCTGCAGATAATCCGGCAGCGGCAGAAGATAAGGCAGATGACAATGTCGTGATCAAAGAAAGCGATAAACCATATCTGGCACTGGGTGCTGATCTGTCTGAGGAGCAGAAGAATACAGTATTAAGTCTGATGGGCATTGATCCTGCACAGCTTGATAATTATGATGTAGTTACAGTAAACAATTCCGAAGAACACCAGTATCTGGATGCATATATTCCATCTTCACAGATTGGAAGTAAATCCTGGTCTTCTGTAGTAATCGTAAAGAAAGATAAAGGAAATGGAATCAACATTTCCACAAAGAATATTTCTTATTGTACCGTTGGTATGTATAAAAATGCACTGGTAACAGCAGGGATTGAAGATGCAGATATCATTGTAGCAGGACCGAAAAATATTTCCGGAACCGCTGCGTTGGTTGGTGTATTTAAAGCATATCAGGAAATGACTGGTAAAGAGCTTCCACAGGAAAATGTAGATACTGCATTAAATGAGCTGGTTTTAACCGGACAGTTAGAGAGCAGCACTGGTGCAGATGCAGAATCCGTAGAAGGACTGGTTGCATACTTAAAACAGCAGATGGCAGAAAACAATCTTACGGATGATGCAAGTATCCGTGATGCCATTGATGAAGCAGCAGATAAATTTGATGTTGCACTGACAGAAGAGCAGAAAGAGCAGTTATTAGACCTGTTAAAGAAGATTGGCAATCTGGATCTTGATGTAGACAGCCTTGTAAATCAGGCGAAATCCATTTATGACAAGATTGAAAACCTTGGTGCAGACGGCATCTTTGATAAGATAGGAAGCTTTTTCTCCAACCTGTTTTCCTCTATTGCAGATTTCTTTAAGAATCTGTTCAATTAAATAAGACAGGACAATTTTATAAAAGAGATTTCAGACAACTACCGGTTCACCCGGTAGTTGTTTTTTTTGAAAGATCAGGTGCCAAATGGAGAAATCAAATTTTGGATATGGCAAAATTGTACAAAAACATATCTATTTGTGACTTTGGAAGCAAATTAGAAGTTCTTAATGTACCTGCCATGATACAGCAACATTCTGACATGGATGTCAGAATGAGTCCTAAAGAGCCCGGATGGCTCGTTTAGGACGGTTGCGTGATATTTCTATATTTAATCAGGTACATTTAGAACATCTTATTTGCATACAGTGGAACAAATAGATATGCTTTTGACCAATTTGCCAAATAAAATATATGAGAAGCCCATTTCCTTCCTGATCAAACAAAATAGAAAACACATGTTTGCCAAAAAAATCTCCATGTGTTATACTAGCCGCAGGGCTTCTTTTGAAGCAGTTTTTAGAAAGAAAGGAATGGAACAATGGCGAAACAGGAAACATATGATGCGAGCAGTATTTCCGTACTGGAAGGACTGGAAGCTGTCCGGAAGAGACCGGGAATGTATATTGGAAGTGTCTCAAGAAAAGGATTGAACCATTTAATATATGAAATTGTGGATAACTCGGTAGATGAGCATCTTGCTGGTGTATGTGATACCATCCGTGTTACATTAGAGGCAGATGGCTCCTGTACCGTAGAAGATAACGGACGGGGAATTCCGGTGGGAATGCATAAGAAGGGCGTATCGGCAGCCCGTGTGGTATTTTCTACTCTGCATGCCGGCGGAAAATTTGATAATGCAGCATATAAGACCAGCGGTGGTCTTCATGGAGTAGGTTCCTCTGTTGTGAATGCACTTTCTACTTATATGGATGTAGAAATAAGCAGAGATGGTTATGTGCATCATGACCGCTATGAGCGTGGCGTGCCAACGGTAGAGCTGGTAAACGGACTGCTGCCGACAATTGGAAAGACGAAAAAGACCGGAACAAAGATTAATTTCCTGCCGGACCCGGAAATCTTTGAAAAGACAAGATTTAAAGAGGATGAAGTAAAGAGCCGTCTCCATGAGACTGCATATTTAAATCCTGCTTTAACTATTATTTATGAAGATAGACGCGGGGAAGAAGTAGAACATATTGAATATCATGAGCCGGATGGAATCATTGGATTTGTAAAAGAGATGAATCAGAATAATGAATGTCTCCATGATGTCATTTATTATAAAGGAGAATCTGAGGGCATTTCTGTTGAAGTGGCATTCCAGTATACAACAGAATTCCATGAGAATGTGCTGGGCTTTTGTAATAATATTTACAATGCAGAGGGCGGAACCCATCTGACCGGTTTTAAGACAACCTTTACCCAGGTGATTAATTCCTATGCAAGAGAGCTTGGCATCTTAAAGGAAAAGGATGCAAATTTTACCGGAACAGACGTAAGAAATGGAATGACTGCTGTTATTTCTGTGAAACATCCGGACCCAAGATTTGAGGGGCAGACGAAAACCAAGCTTGATAACCAGGATGCGGCAAGAGCCACCGGAAAAGTAACCAATGATGAAATTCAGATGTACTTTGACCGTAACCTGGATACTTTAAAGGCAATTATCGGATGTGCAGAAAAAGCAGCAAAAATCCGTAAGACAGAAGAGAAAGCGAAAACCAATCTTTTAACCAAGCAGAAATTCTCCTTTGATTCCAATGGAAAACTGGCCAACTGCGAAAGCCGTGATGCCTCCAAATGTGAAATCTTTATCGTTGAGGGAGATTCTGCGGGTGGTTCTGCTAAGACTGCAAGAAACCGAATGTTCCAGGCGATTCTTCCGATTCGTGGAAAGATATTAAATGTAGAGAAAGCAAGTATTGATAAAGTATTGGCTAATGCAGAGATAAAAACCATGATTTATGCATTTGGCTGCGGATTTTCCGAAGGATATGGAAATGACTTTGATATCAGCAAGCTTCGTTATGATAAGATAATTATCATGGCAGATGCGGATGTGGATGGAGCACATATTTCAACGCTGCTTCTGACTTTGTTTTACCGGTTTATGCCGGAACTGATTTACGAAGGACATGTCTATATTGCGATGCCGCCTTTGTATAAGGCGATGCCAACTAAGGGAGAAGAGGAATATCTTTATGATGATGCCGCCCTTGCCCGCTATCGTAAGACGCACAAAGGCTCCTTTACACTGCAGCGTTACAAAGGTCTTGGAGAGATGGACGCACAGCAGCTTTGGGAGACAACCTTAAATCCGGAAACAAGAATGTTAAAACAGGTAGAAATCGAAGATGCCAGAATGGCATCGGATGTAACAGAGATGCTGATGGGAACAGATGTACCGCCGCGTCGTAAATTCATCTATGATAATGCAAAGGACGCAGAACTTGACATATAAATTTCTATGAATCCGTAAGGAATTGCTGACAGCATATTTTTATGGATGTATGGGAAATGATAGAAGCAGAAAATCAGGAAGGAATTGGATAGATTATGGAAACGAAAGAGCAGATTATCCGCACCGAGTATTCGGAAGTAATGCAGAAATCTTATATCGATTATGCCATGAGTGTTATTATCGCAAGAGCACTGCCGGATGTCAGAGATGGTCTGAAGCCGGTACAGCGAAGAACACTTTATGATATGCACGAACTTGGCATCCGTTATGATAAACCTTATCGTAAATGTGCCCGTATCGTGGGAGATACCATGGGTAAATATCATCCGCATGGTGACAGCTCCATTTATGATGCACTGGTGGTAATGGCACAGGAATTTAAGAAGGGACTGCCACTGGTAGATGGTCATGGTAACTTTGGTTCCATTGAAGGAGACGGAGCGGCTGCGATGCGATATACCGAGGCGCGTCTGCAGAAGATTACCCAGGAAGCGTATCTGGCAGATTTAGATAAAGATGTAGTAGATTTTGTGCCAAACTTTGACGAGACAGAAAAAGAACCGGAAGTACTTCCGGTAAAGGTGCCGAACCTTTTGGTAAACGGAGCAGAGGGTATTGCCGTTGGTATGGCAACCAGCATTCCACCACATAATTTTGGCGAAGTTATTGATGGTGTCAAAGCATATATGAAGAATCCGGATATTACAACGGAAGAAATGATGAAATATATCAAGGGACCGGATTTCCCGACCGGTGGAATTGTGACCAACCAGGACGAACTGCTTTCCATTTATGAGACTGGAATCGGTAAGATTAAGGTTCGTGGAAAAGTAGAGATTGAAGCAGTAAAAGGCGGAAAAGAGCGCCTGATTATTACGGAAATTCCATACACCATGATTGGAGCCAATATTGGAAAATTCTTAAATGATGTCTACAGTCTGGTTGAGACCAAGAAGACAAATGATATTGTGGATATTTCCAATCAGTCATCCAAGGAGGGAATCCGCATTGTTATTGAACTTCGAAAAGGAGCAGATGCACAGAATCTTTGCAATCTCCTTTATAAGAAGACAAAATTAGAAGATACTTTTGGTGTCAATATGCTGGCAGTAGCAGACGGAAGACCGGAGACTCTGGGACTGGTTCCGATTATCCGCCACCATGTAAAGTTCCAGTATGAGCTTGCTACCAGAAAATATAAGACATTACTGGCAAAAGAACTGGATAAGAAAGAGATTCAGGAAGGCTTAATCCGTGCCTGCGATGTCATTGATTTAATTATTGAAATCTTAAGAGGAAGCCGTAATATCAAGGATGCGAAAAACTGCCTGATGAACGGTGTAACAGAAAATATTAAATTCAAGACAAAAGAATCCGAAAAGAAAGCTTCAAAGTTAAACTTTACAGAACGTCAGGCAACAGCAATTTTAGAGATGCGCCTCTATAAGCTGATTGGTCTGGAAGTGGAAGCATTGATGGATGAGCATAATACCACATTAAAGAATATCGCAGAATACGAAGATATTCTTACCAACCGCAGTACAATGGCGAAGGTAATTATGAAGGAATTAGATGGTCTTAAGAAAAACTATTCCAGAGAACGCCGTACCTATATCGACAATGTGGAAGCTGCCGTTTATGAAGAAAAGAAGATGGAAGAGATGGAAGTAGTCTTCTTGATGGATCGTTTTGGCTATGCGAAGACCATTGATGTGGCGGCTTATGAGCGTAACAAAGAAGCAGCAGACAGCGAGAACCGTTATGTACTTCATTGTATGAATACCGGAAAAATCTGCATCTTTACCAATACCGGACAGATGCATCTGCTGAAGGTAGTCGATTTGCCGTTTGGAAAATTCCGTGACAAGGGACAGCCGATTGATAATGTAAGTAATTATGACAGCTCTAAAGAGCAGTTGATTTATATCACGGATCTGGCAGCACTGTGTACGCAGAAGCTTTTATTTGGAACGAAGACAGCCATGTTAAAACAGGTGGATGGAAAAGAATTTGACGTAGCAAAACGTACCACAGCTGCCACGAAGCTTGCAGATGATGATGCAGTTATATTCGTAGCACCGGTAGAAGAAAATATGACTATTGTTATGCAGTCGGCAAAGGACATGTTCCTTAGGATTGCAGCAGATACGATTCCTGAGAAGAAGAAGGGAGCAATCGGAGTCTGCGGAATGAAGCTTGCAGCAGGGGATGAACTGACCAACATCTATGCACTGGGTGAGGAAGAACCGCCAGTGGTCATGGTAAAAGATAAAGAAATTGCATTGAACCGGCTTCATATTGGAAACCGTGCAACCAAAGGAGTAAAGAAATAAATTGACATATCAGCAGGCACTTGCATTTGTAGAAGAAACAAAAAAATATGGCAGTATATTAGGACTGGACAGTATCCGGGCACTGATGAAAGAATTGGGCAATGTGCAGGAAGACTTATCTATTATTCACATTGCAGGAACTAACGGAAAAGGTTCCGTTGGAGCAATGCTTCAGGCAGTATTGGAAGAAGCCGGCTTAAAGGTAGGCAGATATAGTTCCCCGGCAGTCTTTTCCTATCGGGAAATCTGGCAGATAAACGGAAAAGCAGTTTCCGAAGAAGCATACGCTGCCTTGATGGAAAAAGTAAAGACAGCCTGTCTTACACTGACAGAAAAAGGACTTCCGCATCCGACCTCCTTTGAGGTGGAGACTGCAGCAGCGTTTTTATATTTTAAAGAAGAAGCCTGTGATGTGGTGTTATTGGAAACCGGCATGGGGGGAAGAGAGGATGCAACCAATCTGATTACCCATCCCATTTGCAGTGTCATTACTTCTATCAGCATGGATCATATGCAGTTCCTGGGAAATACGTTATCAGAGATTGCATCTGCAAAGGCTGGAATCATAAAAGAGAACTGCCCGGTGGTATCTGCCTGGCAGGAAGATGCTGTGAAAGAGGTTCTTGTCAAGGAGGCAGAGCGGCTTAAAGCACAGCTGTACCAGCCGAAGAAGGATGCCATAAGAAATCTTTTGTATGATATGAATGGAATGCAGTTTGATTATGTAAGAGAAGATAATTCACAGTGGAAGATAAGACTCCCGTTGACCGGTGCCTATCAGGCAGCCAATGCAGCCTGTGCGCTTAAAGTAATAGAAGTATTGAAAGAGAAAACATTTCCGCAGCTTACCTTATCTGTGATACAAAATGGCTTTCAGAAGGTCTGCTGGAATGGGCGCTTTGAACGTGTTTTAGAGGAACCATTATGCATTCTGGATGGTGCCCATAATGAGGGCGCAGCACTGCAACTTGCAAAAACGCTGGAAAACTGTTTTACAAATCGTAAGATAACCTATATAATAGGGGTGCTTGCTGATAAGGCACATGAGAAGATTTTAAAGATAATGCGTCCTTATTCGGAAACTGTATATGCGGTAACGCCGCATAATGACAGGGCACTTCCGGCAGAGAAGCTGGCAGAGGAAGCGAAGGCAGCAGGCTATCAAACAGTAATAACAGAACCTTTGATTGAAGATGCGGTAAGACATGCAATTGCTGAGAGCTCGGGAGAAGATGTGGTGCTGATATTTGGCTCCCTGTCATATCTTGCAGAGGCAAAGCAGGCTGTCATACAGTATCGGGAAGGACAGAAGAATGATAGATAAAGAGAAAGTGGAAGCAGGTGTACGACTGATATTAGAAGGCATTGGCGAAGATGTGAACCGGGAGGGATTACTTGAGACTCCGGATCGTATTGCACGGATGTATGAAGAAATCTTTGGCGGAATGGACATGGATGCCGCAGAGCCTTTAAAGAAAAGATTTCATGCCAGCAATAATGAGATGGTAGTAGAAAAGGATATTACTTTTTATTCTACCTGTGAGCATCATATGCTTCCATTTTATGGGAAAGCCCACGTTGCTTATATTCCAAATGGAGAAGTAGTCGGCATCAGCAAGCTGGCAAGAACCGTGGAAATCTATGCAAGACGGCTTCAGATTCAGGAGCAGCTTACGGCACAGGTGGCAGATGCACTGATGGAGCAGTTAAAGCCGAAGGGTGTCATGGTCATGATGGAAGCAGAGCATATGTGTATGACGATGCGTGGTATTAAGAAGCCGGGCAGCAGGACGGTTACTTATGTGACCCGTGGTATCTTTAATGAGGATGAGCGTCTGGTAAATAAATTTTTCCAGATGGTGCGTTAGATATGGTGATGAAATGGAATATGTAGTAAGACTTTTGCATCAGGAGCAATACCGGGAAAACGTAAAGAAAATTGCCCGTCTGGAAGCGGACAGAATCTATTGCAGACATAATATGGAACATTTTATGGATGTGGCACGGCTGGCACAGATTCGCAATTTAAAGGAGCAGCTTGGTTTGGATGAAGAGATGATATATCTTTATGCCCTGCTTCATGATATCGGTCGTATGAAAGAATATGAACAGGGAATCTCTCATGCAGCGGCATCTGCCGAATTTGCAGGAGAGATTTTTGCGACTATAGGCTATCCGAAGGAAAAAGGAGCTATCATCTGCCAGGCAATTCTGGCTCACCGCAGGGAGACCTGCAGTGAGCTGCACGGGGAGAAATTATGGCAGACAGCATTTACACAGCTTATGAAATGGGCGGATAAGGCATCCCGTATGTGCTTTGCCTGTGAAGCAGCAGACAGCTGCAAGTGGAGTGAAGAAGAGAAAAATAAACCGGAGACCTGGTTTTAAGCTGCCAGGCATCCGCAAGAAGCTGTTGGTAGCAGGTTCTACAGACAGCATAAAAGGAGAAGAAAAATGAGAATAGGCAATCGGACATTTGACACAGCAAATCATACTTATGTAATGGGAATCTTAAATGTAACACCGGATTCTTTTTCGGATGGGGGAAGTTATAACCAGTTAGACCTTGCATTAAAGCATGTAGAAGAAATGATGGAACAGGGGGCAGATATCATCGATGTGGGTGGAGAATCCACAAGACCGGGTTATACAAAGATTTCTGATGAAGAAGAAATTGAGCGTACTGTTCCGGTGGTAGAAGCAATTGTAAGCCGTTTTGATGTGCCGGTTTCCGTAGATACCTATAAAAGTAAGGTGGCAGAGGCTAACCTTGCGGCAGGAGCACATCTTTTAAATGACATCTGGGGACTGAAAGCAGATGATAAAATGGCTGGCGTGATTGCAAAATATGATGCCGCATGCTGTCTGATGCACAACCGCAACGAAGCAGTTTATAAGAACTTTATGGAAGATATGAAAAATGATTTACGGGAAACATTACGTCTTGCAAAGGAAGCGGGGATTCGTGAAGATGGTATTATGACAGACCCGGGTGTAGGATTTGGCAAGACTTATGAGAATAATTTAGAAGCTATCCGATGCGTGGGAGAACTGAATGAACTGGGCTATCCGGTGCTGCTTGGCACATCCCGGAAGTCGGTAATCGGTCTGACGCTGGATGTTCCGGCAAAGGAACGTGATACAGCCACAGCAGTAACCAGTGCTTATGCCGTATGGGCACATTGCGGATTTGTCCGCGTACACAATGTGCGTGCCAATGCCGAGGCAATTAAGATGGCAGAAGCAATCAGGGATGGAGGATTACATGGATAAGATTATCATAGAAAATCTTGAGCTATTTGCAAATCATGGAGTGTTCCCGGAGGAGACAAAGCTTGGACAGAAGTTTCTAATCAATATGGAACTTTATTTACCAACCAGAAAAGCAGGATATTCGGATGATTTGACAGAATCGGTAAATTATGGAGAAGTCAGCCATTTTGTAACAGAATTTCTGACGACACATACCTATAAGCTGATTGAAGCTGCAGCAGAGCAGACAGCACGGGCAGTGCTATTGCATTTTCCATTGATTCAGAAATTAAAATTTTCCATACATAAACCATGGGCACCGGTGGGACTGCCTTTATCAGATGTGGCAGTGGAAATAGAACGGGGCTGGCATAAGGTATATCTTGCCTTTGGTTCCAATATGGGCGACCGGAGAAAATATATTGAAGATGCCGTTGAAGAACTGCGGAACTTAGAAGACTGCAAAGTAGGAAAGGTATCTGATATCCTCGAGACAGAACCATACGGCGGCGTGGCGGAGGGCGCATTTTTTAATGGATGTCTGGAACTTCATACCCTGTATACACCGGAAGAATTATTGGAGAAGCTTCATGCCATAGAAGCTCATGGCAACCGGGAGCGTAAGATGCGCTGGGGCTCAAGAACGATAGACCTTGATATTTTATTTTATGATGATGAAGTGATATCTACCCCGGAACTTACGATTCCGCATATTGATATGGCAAACCGCCTGTTTGTGTTAGAACCACTGTGTGAAATCGCACCATATCTCTGGCATCCGGTGTTAAAAAAGACGGTGCTTCAGATGAAACAGGAACTGAAGGGCAGAAAAGACATTGTTTTATTTGATTTAGATGGAACCATTACCAACTCCAAGGAAGGAATAACAAAGTGTGCCCAGTATGCCCTAAAGGCATATGGTATTGATGAACCGGATGCAGATAAGCTTGAATTCTTTATCGGACCGCCACTTAAAAATACTTTTATGGAACATTATGGCATGGATGAAGAGACCGCAGTAGCGGCAGTAGCCAAGTACCGGGAACGTTATCATCCAACCGGTATCTTTGAATGCAGCCTTTTTGATGGCGTTGAGGATGCTTTGAAATCTCTCAAGCGAAAAGGCTATCGTATCGGACTGGCATCCAGCAAGCCGGAAGAATCCTGCCGGCGTATTTTGGAGCATTTCCACATCCTCTCCTATTTTGATGAAGTGGTGGGAGCCACAATGGATGGCAGAATAGACAGCAAATATGAGGTGCTGCAGGAAACGATAAAGCGGATGCATATTTATGATACCACCGAAGCAGTATTGATTGGAGATACCAGATTTGATGTGTCAGGAGCCAAAGAAGCACATATAGACTGCATCGGTATCACTTATGGATTCGGAACGAAAGAAGAGTTGCAGGAGGCTGGTGCAAAGGCAATCTGTGACAGTATCGAGGAGGCGGCAGAATATATTGAAAGATTATAAGCTACTTCGCATCTGGGAAGTGATTTATCCCATCGGTATTTATTTTGTAGTAACAAATGTTGTGATGTTTGTGTTAAATCTCATGCATACAATGACCAATGAGAATTATATGATTTATCAGATTATTGCAACGGTGATAGCATTTCCCTTTATCTATGCTTTCTATCGGAAAGAGGATGGCGGGAAAATGGCAAATCTGCCACGAACCATTTTATTTGCAGCAGCTGCAGGCTTATTTGGCGTAGTGTTAAATAATCTTATCGGATATACCGGCTTAAAAGAAACATCGCAGAGCTATCAGGAAGTAAGTGCTGCTTTTTACGGCAGTACTCTGGCATTAGAAATCCTTGGAACCTGTATCATAATTCCGTTCTTAGAGGAACTTCTTTACCGTGGCATCGTTTACCAGCGTTTGAAAGCGTTTTTGGGAGTGAAGACGGCAATTGTATTATCGGCAGTAATATTTGGAGCCATGCATTTTAATCTGGTGCAGTTCCTTTATGCCACAGCGGTAGGACTCTTGCTGGCAGTCATCATGGAACAGGAAGGGCTTGGCGCAGCCATGGCAGCCCATATGGTAACGAATCTGGTATCGGTACTTCGAAGCGAGACAAAGCTGTTTCATTTCATGGATGCATCCATGACGGGAAGCGTCATATGCACCGTGGTGGAGAGCGTGCTGATAGTGGTGTTGCTTGTGCTGGCTTTCCGTGGTGGAAAAGAGAAGTAAAGAGCAGATACACTCAAAACCTTCCTAAGAAATTCCAGAATAACAGAGAAACAATTCAGACACAATTTAAAATATCAGGCAAATTCAAAAGGCTTATGAAAAAATATTTTCAACAAAAAACACGTTGAATTGTTTTGATAAGCCTTTTTTATATGCAAAAAAATAATAAATATAAATACAATAAAAGAATATAAAATGAATTATCTAATAATCAGACAATAGCAAGAAAAAAACTATTGCAAAGTATATTGCGGCGGGTGTAAACTTATTTCAGAAAACGAAGCACTTTAAAGCAGCAGAGTGCAGGTAACAAAGTAAGACAGAAAATAAAGAGAAAGCAGAAAGGGAACGATTATGACAGAACAGTGGAATGAAAGTACAGCAGTAGCACAGGGTATGTATAATCCGAATTTTGAACATGATAACTGCGGTATCGGAGCTGTGGTAAACATCAAAGGTATCAAATCCCATGCTACAGTAGAGAATGCTTTAAAAATCGTAGAGAACTTAAAGCACAGAGCTGGTAAAGATGCAGAAGGAAAAACCGGTGACGGTGTTGGTATTCTGCTTCAGGTATCACACAAATTTTTCTCTAAAGTAGCAAAGGAATCAGATATTGAACTTGGTGGAGAAAGAGATTACGGTGTCGGAATGTTTTTCTTCCCACAGGATGAGCTGAAACGGAATCAGGCAAAGAAAATGTTTGAGGTTATCGTGGAAAAGGAAGGAATGAAATTCTTAGGATGGAGAAAAGTTCCGACTGACCCGGATAAACTGGGACAGAAAGCAGTAGACTGTATGCCATATATCATGCAGGGATTTGTAAAACGTCCAGCTGAAGTAGCCAGGGGACTTGATTTTGACCGCCGGCTGTATGTGGCAAGACGGGTATTCGAGCAGTCCAATGATGACACTTATGTAGTATCCCTTTCCAGCCGAACCATCGTATATAAGGGAATGTTTTTAGTAGACCAGCTGCGTCAGTTCTTTGCAGACCTTCAGGATAAAGATTATGAATCTGCAATTGCAACCGTACACTCCAGATTCTCAACCAACACCAATCCAAGTTGGGAGAGAGCACATCCGAACCGTTTCATCGTACATAACGGAGAGATTAATACCATCAAAGGTAATGCAGATAAGATGCTTGCCCGTGAAGAGACCATGGAGTCCGAAGAACTGAAAGGGGAACTGCAGAAAGTTCTTCCGGTTATTAATTCCGAAGGTTCTGACTCAGCAATGTTAGATAATACCTTAGAGTTCTTAGTAATGAGTGGAATGGATTTACCACTGGCAGTTATGATTATGATTCCGGAGCCATGGGCAAATAACAATACCATGTCCCAGAAGAAGAAAGACTTCTATCAGTACTATGCAACCATGATGGAGCCGTGGGATGGACCAGCCTCCATTCTTTTCTCAGATGGAGATGTCATGGGAGCTGTTCTTGACCGTAATGGATTAAGACCTTCCAGATATTATATTACCGATGATGACCAGCTGATTCTTTCTTCCGAGGTCGGAGTACTTGATATTGATCCGACCAAGATTGTTGTAAAAGAAAGACTTCGCCCGGGTAAAATGCTCTTAGTAGATACCATCCAGGGAAGAGTCATCAATGATGATGAATTAAAAGAGTATTACGCAAGCAAACAGCCTTATGGTGAATGGCTTGACCGTAACCTGATTAAACTGGAGGATTTAAAGATTCCAAATCAGCGTGTTCCGGAATATACCAAAGAAGAGCGTCAGAGAATGCAGAAAGCATTCGGTTATACTTACGAATCACTGCGTGAAGCAATCCTTCCGATGGCATTAAACGGAGGAGAAGGAACTTCTGCAATGGGTATTGATACTCCGCTGGCAGCACTGGCAGGAGACCATCAGCCACTGTTTAATTATTTCAAACAGTTATTTGCACAGGTAACAAACCCGCCAATTGATTCCATTCGTGAGAAAGTGGTTACATCCACTACCGTATATATCGGAGAAGATGGTAACCTGCTGGAAGAAAAGGCGATTAACTGTCAGGTATTAAAGGTAGATAACCCGATTCTTACCAACACAGATTTGATGAAAATTAAAAATATGAAAGTAGAAGGATTCAAGGTTGTGGTTCTTCCTACTACATATTATAAGAATACAAGCCTGGAAAAAGCATTGGATCATCTGTTTGTAGAAGCAGACCGTGCATACCGTGACGGTGCAAATATCCTGATTCTTTCCGACCGTGGCATTGATGAGAACCATGTGGCAATCCCATCCCTTCTGGCAGTATCCGGTTTGCAGCAGCATCTGGTAAAGACCAAGAAGAGAACTGCAGTTGCCATGATTCTGGAATC
Source organism: Roseburia sp. OM04-10BH (assembly GCF_003462605.1). NCBI lineage: Bacteria > Bacillati > Bacillota > Clostridia > Lachnospirales > Lachnospiraceae > Roseburia > Roseburia sp. OM04-10BH. Next base: position 52,086 of record NZ_QTZI01000002.1, on the reverse strand, counting down.
CGGTGAACCAAGAGAAGTACATCATTTTGCAACATTGCTTGGTTATGGTGCCTGTGCAATCAACCCATATCTGGCACAGGATACCGTAAAGCAGTTAGTAGACGAGCATATGTTAGACAAGGATTACTATGCAGCAATCCATGATTACAATCAGGCAATTATCAGTGGTATCGTAAAAATTGCTTCCAAAATGGGTATTTCAACCATTCAGTCTTATCAGGGTTCTAAGATTTTTGAGGCAATTGGTATTGACTCCGCAGTAATTGATAAATATTTCACAAATACCGTAAGCCGTATCGGTGGAATTACACTGGAAGACATTGCAAAAGATGTAGATACTCTGCATTCTGCAGCCTATGATCCATTGGGATTAGAGACAGACCTTACTTTAGACAGCAAGGGACGTCACAAGATGAGAAGTGGCGCAGATGTTCACCTTTATAATCCGGCAACCATCCACCTTTTACAGGAATCAACCAAACGTGGAGATTACAACCTGTTCAAACAGTACACAGACCTTGTGAACAGTGAAGAACGTGATGCCAATATTCGTGGACTGATGGATTTCAATTTCCCGAAAAAAGGTGTTCCGATTGAAGAAGTAGAAAGCGTAGATTCTATTGTAACAAGATTTAAAACAGGTGCGATGTCCTATGGTTCTATTTCCAAGGAAGCCCATGAAACACTGGCAATTGCCATGAACCATTTACATGGTAAATCCAATACCGGTGAGGGTGGAGAAGATCCGGACCGTATCGCAAGTAAACATACAAGCTTAGACAGATGTTCTGCAATCAAGCAGGTAGCGTCCGGCCGGTTTGGTGTAACCAGCCGTTACTTAGTCAGTGCAGAAGAGATTCAGATTAAGATGGCACAGGGTGCAAAACCTGGTGAAGGTGGACACCTTCCGGGCAAGAAAGTATATCCTTGGATTGCAAAGACAAGACTTTCCACACCGGGTGTATCCTTGATTTCGCCGCCACCTCATCATGATATCTACTCCATCGAGGATTTGGAGCAGTTGATTTATGATTTGAAGAATGCCAACCGTGATGCAAGAATTTCCGTAAAACTGGTATCAGAAGCAGGTGTGGGTACAGTCGCAGCCGGTGTTGCCAAAGCAGGAGCGCAGGTAGTATTGATTTCCGGATATGACGGTGGTACCGGTGCAGCACCAAGCAGTTCTATCCATAATGCAGGACTTCCTTGGGAACTTGGACTTGCAGAGACACACCAGACTCTGATTATGAACGGACTTCGTAATAAGGTAAGAATCGAGACAGATGGTAAGCTGATGAGCGGCCGTGATGTAGCAATTGCTGCATTGCTTGGAGCAGAAGAGTACGGATTTGCAACTGCACCGCTGGTAACCATGGGATGCGTGATGATGCGTGTATGTAATCTGGATACCTGCCCTGCCGGAATCGCAACACAGAATCCGGAGCTTCGGAAACGTTTCGCGGGAAAACCGGAATATGTAGAAAACTTCATGCGGTTTATTGCAGAAGAATTAAGAGAAATCATGGCGAAGTTAGGCTGCCGTACCATTGATGAAATGGTAGGAAGAAGTGACCTTCTCCGGGTAAGAGAGGATTTGACAGACCGGGAAAAAGAAATCGACCTTTCCAAGATTTTGAATAACCCGTTTGCAGGACCAAAGGAGAAAGTTACATTTGATCCAAAACATGTATACGATTTCGAACTGGAGAAGACCAAGGACGAAACTGTACTGTTAAAACAGCTTTCTTCTGCACTGGATAAGAAACAGAAGAGAAGCATTGATGTAGAAGTAAGCAATACAGACCGTTCCTTTGGTACCATCTTTGGTTCCGAGATTACAAAGAAATATGACGATACTTTAGAGGAAGATACCTTTATCGTAAAATGTACCGGTGCCGGCGGACAGAGCTTTGGCGCATTCATTCCAAAGGGACTTACCTTAGAGCTGGTAGGAGATTCCAACGATTACTTCGGAAAAGGACTTTCCGGTGGAAAACTGGTTGTATATGCTCCGGCAGGTGTGAAATATAAGAAAGATGAAAATATCATCATCGGTAACGTAGCACTTTACGGTGCAACCAGTGGTAAAGCATTTATCAGTGGTGTGGCAGGAGAACGTTTCTGCGTACGAAATTCCGGAGCATCTGCAGTAGTAGAAGGTGTCGGTGACCATGGCTGTGAATACATGACCGGTGGACGTGTTGTTATCCTTGGTAAGACTGGCAAAAACTTTGCAGCCGGAATGAGCGGCGGTATCGCTTATGTATTAGATGAGGACAACGACCTTTATACCAGACTGAATAAAGAAATGGTATTCTCAGAAGAAGTTGGAAACAAATATGATGTTATGGAATTAAAAGATATGATTAAAGAACACGTAGCTTTGACCAATTCTGAAAAGGGAAAAGAAATCTTAGATAACTTCAGTGAGTATCTGCCGAAGTTCAAGAAAGTAATTCCATACGATTATAACCGTATGTTAATGGCAATTGTTCAGATGGAAGAAAAAGGATTGTCTTCCGAACAGGCACAGATTGAAGCATTTTATGCGAATACAAGAAATTAAGGAGGGGACGCAAAATGGGAAAACCAACAGGATTTATGGAATATGACAGAGAGAATGCAGCAGCGGTTGCACCAAAGGAGCGTATCAAGAACTTTAACGAGTTCCATACCCCTCTCTCAAAAGAGAAACAAAGAGTACAGGCAGCACGTTGTATGAACTGCGGCGTGCCGTTCTGCCAGGCTGGTATGAATATCATGGGAATGACCAGCGGATGTCCGCTGCATAATCTGGTACCGGAGTGGAATGACCTTTTGTATACCAACAACTGGGAGCAGGCATATAACCGTCTGACCAAGACCAACAACTTCCCGGAATTTACCTCAAGAGTATGTCCGGCACTTTGTGAAGCAGCCTGTACCTGTGGACACTGGGAAGACCCGGTAACCTGTAAGGCAAATGAGCATGGAATCATTGAAAATGCCTATGAAAAAGGATATGCTGCAGCAAAACCTCCAAGAGTCCGTACCGGAAAGAAGGTTGCAATCATCGGTTCCGGTCCTGCCGGACTTGCAGCAGCAGACCAGTTGAATAAAAGAGGACATTCCGTTACCGTATTTGAAAGAGATGACCGTGTCGGTGGACTTTTGATGTATGGAATCCCGAATATGAAGCTGGAAAAATGGGTTATTGACCGTAAGATTAATATAATGAAAGAAGAGGGTGTCGAGTTTATTACCAATACCAATGTTGGAAAAGACATCAAGCCGGCAAAACTCTTAAAAGAATATGACCGTGTCATCTTAGCCTGTGGAGCAAAGAATCCAAGAGACATCAAAGCTCCGGGCAGAGATGCAGAAGGCATTTACTTTGCAGTAGATTTCTTAAAGGCAACTACCAAGAGCCTTTTAGATTCCGAGCTTAAAGATAACAAATATATTTCTGCCAAGGGAAAGAAAGTAGTTATCATCGGTGGTGGAGATACCGGAAATGACTGTGTCGGAACTTCTATCCGTCACGGCGCAGCCAGTGTCATCCAGCTTGAAATGATGCCAAAAGCACCGGATGAGCGTGCAGAGAACAACCCATGGCCGGAGTGGCCAAGAGTCTGCAAGACAGACTACGGTCAGGAAGAAGCAATTGCCATGTTCGGTTCCGACCCTCGTATTTACCAGACAACCGTAAAAGAGTTCTTAAAAGACAAGAATGGTAAGCTCTGCGGATTAAAAACCGTAAAATTAGAGGGCAAAAAGGATGAAAAGACCGGACGGATGCAGATGGTGGAAGTACCAGGCTCTGAAAGCAAGTTAGATTGTGATCTGGTTCTGATTGCAGCAGGCTTCCTTGGAACAGAAGATTACATTGCCAAAGCGTTCGGCGTAGACTTAAATGCCAGAACCAATGTGGCAACAGAAGCCGGTCATTACAAGACCAACGTGGAAAATGTCTTTACAGCAGGAGATATGCATCGTGGACAGTCCTTGGTTGTATGGGCAATCCGTGAAGGAAGAGAAGCAGCCCGTGAAGTAGACGAAAGTCTGATGGGATATTCTTATCTTTCCATACAGTAATGAAAATTACAATATAATGATAGAAGAAAGTCGTCTGACTATGGTGACGCCGGAAGGTGAGCTGTGGCAGGCGGCTTTTTCGTGGTTGACACATTCTGCTTTTGGGGCATAAAATAACCCTTGTGACAAAAAGAGCGAGAAGAAAACAGCGAAAGGACATAAAGAGAATGAGCAGGAAAGCAGTATTTTTTGATATTGATGGAACATTGTGGGACGAGCATTTTGTGATACCGGAGAGCACAAAGGAAGCAATCCGGATGCTGCGGGAAAATGGACATCTGGCATTTCTCTGCAGCGGAAGAACCAGAGCATTTATTCAGGATGAAAGATTGCTGGCACTGGGATTCGACGGAATTGTGGCAGGCTGCGGTACCTGGATAGAGATGGATGGAAAAACACTTTTTTATAAAAAATTAGAACAGGAATTGATAGAGGATACCATACATATATTAAAAGAGTATGGAATTCCTACGGTATATGAGGGAAGCCAGAATTTGTATATGGATCTGGAAGAATTTGAAGAAGACCCTTATGGCTTGAGACTAAAAGAGACATTGGGAGAGGATTTGCTGCCGGTAATGGGAAATGAAGCAATTATGGAAATCAGTAAGTTTTCCTGCTCCACACCGGATGATGCTTATCTTAAGGTACTTTCCCATCTGGAAGAGAATTTCACACCGCTGGTGCATGATGCGGCATGCGCAGAGTTTGTTCCAAAAGGATTTTCCAAAGCGTCCGGCATCGAAAAAACCTGTGAGCTTCTTGGTATTGAGAAAGAAGATACCTATGCATTTGGAGACAGTATCAATGATGTGGAAATGTTAAAGCATGTGCAGCATGGAATTGCCATGGGAAATGGTACCAAAGCAGCAAAAGAAGCAGCGGATTATATCACAGCACCATTGCACGAAGACGGCATTTATAAGGGATTGGAGCATTTTGGACTGATTTCATAAACAAATCTAAAAAAAGTATTAAATCGTTACAAATTACAGAAAGTGAGAAAACGAGAGAAAAAACGAGATATTAAGAGTAAATATAAGGAAACAAGAGAAAAATAAAAAATGGTCAGGCTTGCGAAAAAGAGACGCAGAAACTATTATATGACTATCAGTTAGCACTCGGCTTGAATGAGTGCTAATAAAAAAGAAAGAAAACAAAGAGACCGAATCAAGGAGGCAATGAATCATGAAATTAGTACCATTATCAGACAGAGTTGTATTAAAACAGTTAAAAGCAGAGGAAAAAACCAAATCCGGAATTATCTTAGCAAGTGCTGCACAGGAGAAACCACAGGAAGCAGAAGTAATCGCAGTTGGTCCTGGCGGAGTGGTAGATGGCAAAGAAGTTACCATGCAGGTAAAAGAAGGACAGAAGGTTATTTATTCTAAATATGCCGGAACAGAAGTAAAACTGGATGGCGAAGAATATATCATCGTAAAGCAGAATGATATTCTTGCAGTAGTAGAATAATCGAATTGATAATTGGTAAATAAAACAAATAATAAAATAGGAAAATAGAAGAAAGAGGTAAGAAAGATTATGGCAAAGGAAATCAAATATGGAACAGAAGCCAGAACAGCATTAGAGGCTGGAGTTGATAAACTGGCAAATACAGTCAGAGTAACAATCGGACCAAAAGGAAGAAACGTTGTACTGGATAAATCATATGGCGCTCCATTAATCACAAATGATGGTGTTACCATTGCAAAAGAAATCGAATTGGAAGATGCATTCGAAAATATGGGCGCACAGCTTGTAAAAGAAGTAGCAACCAAGACCAATGACGTTGCTGGTGATGGTACTACAACAGCAACCGTTCTTGCACAGGCAATGATTCAGGAAGGAATGAAGAACTTAGAGGCTGGTGCAAACCCGATCGTTTTAAGACGTGGTATGAAGAAAGCAACTGAAAAAGCAGTTGAAACAATCGCAGCAATGTCTTCTAAAGTAACCGGAAAAGACCAGATTGCAAAAGTTGCATCTATTTCCGCAGGTGATGAAAGCGTTGGCAACATGGTAGCAGATGCAATGGAAAAAGTTTCCAATGATGGTGTTATTACCATTGAAGAGAGCAAGACCATGCAGACAGAGCTTGACCTGGTAGAAGGTATGCAGTTTGACCGTGGATACATTTCCGCATATATGTGCACAGATATGGATAAGATGGAAGCAGTTTTAGATGAGCCGTACATCTTAATTACCGATAAGAAAATCAGCAACATTCAGGAAATCCTTCCACTGTTAGAACAGATTGTTCAGTCCGGTTCCAGACTTCTTATCATTGCTGAAGATATCGAGGGTGAAGCTTTAACTACATTGATTGTAAATAAACTGCGTGGAACATTTAACGTTGTAGCAGTAAAAGCTCCAGGATATGGCGACAGAAGAAAAGAAATGTTAAAAGATATCGCTATCCTTACCGGTGGTCAGGTAATTTCAGAAGAAGTTGGTCTGGAATTAAAAGATGCTACTATGGCACAGCTTGGCCGTGCAAAATCTGTTAAGGTTAAGAAAGAGAACACCGTTATCGTTGATGGTGAAGGAAATAAAGAAGAAATCCAGGCAAGAATCGGCCAGATTCGTGCACAGCTTGAAGAGACAACATCTGAATTTGATAAAGAAAAATTACAGGAAAGACTTGCAAAACTGGCAGGCGGCGTAGCAGTTATCCGTGTTGGTGCTGCAACAGAGACAGAAATGAAAGAAGCAAAACTTCGTATGGAAGATGCTTTGAATGCAACAAGAGCAGCAGTCGAAGAAGGAATCATCGCAGGTGGCGGTTCTGCATACATCCATGCATCCAAAGAGGTTGCAAAGCTTGCTGAGACATTGGAAGGTGATGAGAAGACCGGTGCAAAGGTTATCTTAAAAGCATTGGAGTCTCCATTGTATTACATTTCCGCAAATGCAGGTCTTGAAGGTGCAGTTATTATTAATAAAGTAAAAGAGTCCGCTCCTGGTATCGGATTTAATGCAGCAACAGAAGAATATGTAGATATGGTAGAAGCTGGTATCCTTGACCCGGTTAAGGTTACAAGAAGTGCTTTGCAGAATGCAACATCTGTAGCATCTACATTACTTACAACGGAATCTGTTGTAGCAAATATCAAAGAAGATGCTCCTGCAATGCCGGCAGGAAACCCAGGTATGGGAATGATGTAATAAGAAAATAAAATATATTACTGAAAAGTAAGGATAGAGAGCTCCTGGCTGCGGATAATGCAGTCAGGAGTTTTGCTATGCAGTTTTTTTCCTGATGTTAGTTTTTGGGGGGCAGTTGTTTTGATTTGCAAAATATGTTACAATTATTTCATTGTGTAACATGAAGTCTGAATAGCAAGGAGGAAGAAAAATGGGAAAGGTAGTTATTCTTACAGACAGTTCCAGTGGAATTCGTCAGGCAGAAGCGCAGCAGTTAGGGATTAGCGTATTACCAATGCCTTTTTTTATAAATGGTGAAACACTGTTTGAGGATATCAATCTGACACAGGATACATTTTATGAGCATCTAACAGATGGAGCTGAGATTTCAACATCCATGCCGGCAGTAGGAGACCTTACAGACCGTTGGGATGAGCTTTTAAAAGAATATGATGAAATAGTATACATTCCTTTATCCAGTGGATTGAGCAGTTCCTGTGAGACAGCAACAGCATTATCTTCAGATGAAGAGTATGAGGGCAAGGTTTTTGTAGTAAACAATCAGAGAATTTCTGTAACACAGAAACAGTCCGTATTTGATGCAATCAGGCTGTCAGAGAGTGGCAAGAGCGGAAAAGAGATTAAAGATATTTTAGAGGATGCAAAATTCCAGTCCAGCATTTATATCATGGTAGATACCCTTTACTATCTGAAAAAAGGTGGAAGAATTACACCGGCAGCAGCAGCACTGGGAACATTGTTGAAATTAAAACCGGTATTACAGATTCAGGGTGAAAAGCTGGATGCTTTTGCAAAAGCCAGAACGGTAAAGCAGGCAAAAAGCATTATGATAAAAGCAGTAAAAGATGACTATGCATCCCGCTTTAAGGAGTGTCAGGATGAGATGCAGCTTTGTATTGCATACACTGGAGATATAAGTGCAGCGATGGAATTCCGCAAAGAAGTGGAAGCAGAATTTGGGATTACAGACATTATGATGGATCCGCTTTCTTTAAATGTATCCTGCCATATCGGACCGGGAGCATTAGCACTTGCCTGTGCAAGAAAATTATAAGATTTAAAGTGTAAATTCTCGGTAAAATTGATTGACCAACCACAAAATATTGTGTAGAATTGAAATAGTTTAACTTGTTAATGCATAAAAGCAAGTAACATATCATGGTAAAACCAAGGAGGAAAATGAAAATGGCATTTTGTGGAAATTGTGGCACACAAGTGGGTGATGATGCAGATTTTTGCCCGAATTGTGGCCAGAAATTAAAAGGGGAGATGGAACAGCCGGCAGAGCAGGAAACACCGGTACAGGAACAGCCGGCAGAGCAGGAAACACCGGTACAGGAACAGCCGGCAGAACAGAAAACACCGGCACAGGAGCAGCCACAGCAGGGACAGTTCCAGAGTCAGCCGCAGCAGGGACAGTTCCAGAGTCAGCCGCAGCAGGGACAGTTCCAGAGTCAGCCGCAGCAGGGACAGTTTCAGGGAAGACCACAGCAGGGACAGTTCCAGGGACAGCCGCAGCAGGGACAGTTTCAGGGAAGACCACAGCAGGGACAGTTCCAGGGAAGACCACAGCAGGGACAGTTCCAGGGACAGCCGCAGCAGGGACAGTTCCAGGGACAGCCACAGCAGGCACGCCCGCCTAAGAAACCATTTAAGATGACGAAACAGTTATGGGCATTGCTTATTGCAGTCATTGCAGTTGTAGTAGTTGCAATTGTTGCACTTGTGGTAGTGAAGAATCAGAAAAAGAAAGTAAATATCAACGATTATATTTCTGTAGAGTATAACGGCTATGAAACAGCAGGAACAGCATATGTTGATTTTGACGAGACCGGATTCAGTGAAGCTGTTATCAAGGCACAGGGAAAGAAACTTAAAAATGTAAAATCTCTTGATGACCTTGACTGGAGTGACCTCACAGATTTGATGGGAAGTAGTAACTGGGATTTGATTGACAGTATTACTTTTGATGTGAAACCGGATTCAGACCTGTCAAATGGTGATGTGGTAACCGTTACTGCTTCATGGAATGAAGATTATGAGAAAAAAGCAGGAGTTAAAATTCTTTCCAAAGAACAGGAATTTACAGTAGAAGGACTGGAAGAAGTAAAAGAAGTTGATCCGTTTGAAGATATCGAGGTAACCTTCTCAGGAACACCACCTTATGTATATCCAGACTGGACCAATAATTCAGATGATGATTACTTACGTTATCTGTGGTTCAACTTTGAAGATTATGACAGTCTTGATGTCGGAGATACTGTAACTTTAACAGTTGATGAATCAGAAGAGAATGCATTGGCAAATGGTTACAAATTCACACAGACATCAAAAGAATATATTGTATCCGGAGTAGATTCTTATGTAACATCTGCTGCAGATATTTCAGCAGACAATCTGGATTCCATGAAAAATGAAGCAACAGATGCGTTAGATGCATATTTTGCAAATAACAATTCCTATATTGGAAATTCTGGATTCAGTTATGAAGGTTCTTATTATCTGGTTGCAAAAAACAGTGATACATGGGGTGATACGAACGTCCTTTATCTGGTATTTTCAACAACTGTAACCAGTGCAGAAAGTGCATTTGAGCCAACTGTTGTATACTTCCCGGTAAAATATACAAATATTATGGCATTATCTGATGGAAGCCAGAGTTTCAATACATACGGTGATATCGAAGGATATACTGAATTAGAGTATGATGATGGATGGTATAATGTTGAGGGTTATACAGATGGGGCACAGATGTTTAATGATCTGGTTGTAACACAGAAAGTTGATTATACTTACGAAGTAACTGACAATTTAACTCAGTTTGGAAACTAAAGGAGAAGAAAATGAATTCTGGAAATGATTTTACAAAGCACATTCATGTGAAAAATATCATTCGTTTGTTATCTATTTTATTAATGGTATTTTTCTTTGTGCCATCATTTATGGTATCCTGTGCTGGATATGGAAATATTAAAATTAGTGCTTTTAAAGCTATGACAGGTATTAAGATAGAAGGCGAAAGTGTAACAGATCCAAAAGTAATCTGCATTATAATGCTGCTGCTTCCAATCGCTATGCTGGCTCTCTGGTGCTTAAAGAGCGTATTAAAAGACAAAATTGCTGCAATCGCATCCGGAAGCTGTGCAGTTGTTGACTTTATTTTCTGGATTGCACTTTGCGTCGGAGTAAATAAGGAAGCAACAGATAATTACTGTACAGCAAAAGTTACAGCCGGATTTATATTTAATATCTTATTTATTCTGGCAATTGTAGTGTTGGATCTGTTGATTATTATCAACGTACTTCAGGCTGAGAAACCATTAATCAGACAGAAAATGATGAACGGATATCAGGGAATGCCACAGCAGAACATGTATGGAAATGTACCACCACAGCAGGGACAGTTCCAGGGACAGCCAATGCCGCCACAGCAGCAGGGACAGTTCCAGGGACAGCCAATGCCACCACAGCAGCAGGGACAGTTCCAGGGACAGCCAATGCCGCCACAGCAGGGGCAGTTCCAGAGCCAGCCAGTACAGCCACAGCAGCCAGTACAGCCGGTATGCAGTAAATGTGGTGCTCCGCTTGTAGCTGGAAATAAGTTTTGTACCAAGTGCGGAAATCCGGTTGCATAAACTGGAATATGAAATAAGTAATAAGTAAAGTAGAAGCCCCATCGTCTGATTATTCAGAGGATGGGGCTTCTTTTCTGCGTGCTGCAGCATTGCAGACTCAGGATTTTATACAGCCTGACTGCGGAGCTGTTTCTTTTTCCGGTTCTTCCAAACAAGATAGGAAATCATAAGTGGTACACCGGCACCAATCCATGCTACCGGGCTTGCCAGACGGACTGACCAGTATCCATATGGATTTAAAAGGAGCCATACGACACCGACACGGCAAATCATTTCAAAGATACCGCTGACCATAGGCATGATACCTTTTCCAAGTCCCTGCAAAGAAGTACGATAAAGGTAAATAAGAGCAAGAAAGAAGAAAAAGCAGCTGATGGTATTTAAGTACTGTGTGGCATAACTGTAAATGGCTTCCGTCGGTTCGCTTAAGAAAAGGGAAACAATGGAACGGCCAAATACAGTACAGATGAATGCAGCAATTGCAACAGTTCCAAGGGCGATTCCAAAGGCCTTCTTCATGCCATCGAAGATGCGTTCGTATTTTCCGGCACCTAAGTTCTGACCACAGTAAGTAGACATTGTGGTTCCAAGAGCTGGCATTGGCTGGGTAGAAATTTGTTCTACCTTGGATGCAGCAGTAAAGGCTGCAACAGCACTGGAACCAAATACATTTACTGCAGACTGAAGAATCATGGAACCAACAGCTATCAGAGAGTAGTTCAAAGCCATCGGGATACCAAGTCCCATCATCTGGGCGGTTGTCACGCGGTCGATGTAGTAATCACTTTTTCTGGTGCGGAGAATCGTGAATTTACGGTACATATAAATAAGACAGAGAACAGCGGAAATACCCTGTGAGATTACGGTGGCATATGCAGCACCTGCAACATTTAATTTTAAAGTTACAATACAGAATAAATCCAGCACAATATTAAGAGCGGAGGAAAACAGCAGGAAGTATAATGGAGTCTTGCTGTCACCAACACCTCTTAAAATTCCGGAAACAACATTGTACATCATACTGGTAATGATACCCCAGAAGATAACCCGGATATAAGAGTCTGCCATATCAAGAATATTATCCGGTGTGTTCATAAAGATTAAAAGCTCCCGGGAAGTAGTAACAGTCAATGCGGTAAGAACCACGGAAATGATTATGGTTAAGAGGAAGGATAAAGCAACAATATGCTTTAAACGGCTTTCATCCTTTGCACCGAAAGCCTGTGATACCATAACACCGAATCCCTGGGCAAGTCCGGATGCAAAACCAAGTACCAGAAACATAATAGAACCGGTTGCACCTACAGCAGCCAGGGCATCTTCTCCCAAAAACTGTCCTACAATGATGGTATCTACCATACTGTAGAACTGCTGGAACAGATTTCCGAACAATACAGGAAGTGAGAAGAAAAGAATTAATTTCAGTGGATTTCCGGTTGTCATATCTTTTGTCATAATTATAAGCTCCTTTCATAATTTTTTGCAGAAATGTTCTGCACTATATGAGAAAAAAGTACTATATTCTTTGGAAACGGGATTAGTATACATTGGTAAAATAAAAATGACAATGTAAAAATCAATTTAATTATGGTATAATTCGCTCATGAATACGAATTTAGAATATTACAAATTTTTTTATTATGTAGGAAAACTTCACAGTATTACATTGGCAGCAGAAGAACTGAATGTTTCACAGCCGGCAGTGTCCCAGGCAATCCGTAATTTGGAGCGGGAACTGGGAACCACCCTTTTCATGCGGACATCCAGAGGGGTGCGTCTGACTGCAGAGGGGCAGACACTTTACGGCTATGTGCAGCGGGGCTATGAGACCATCCGGGAAGGCGAACGCAAATTCCTTGAAATGCAGGAGCTGACCAGCGGAGAAGTATGTATCGGAGCCAGCGATATGACACTGCAGTTTTATCTGCTTTCTTATCTGGAACAGTTTCATGAGCAGTATCCGAAAATCAGAATTACAGTTACCAATGCACCGACACCGGAGACACTGAAATATCTGCAGAGCGGCAGAATTGATTTTGGTGTAGTCAGCACGCCCATGGAGACAACGAAGAATATGCATGTGATTCCGGTGCGTGAGATAGAAGATGTCTTTGTGGCAGGACGAAAATTTGAATATTTAAAGGGCGGTAAATTAAGCTATAAAGAATTGGAACATCTGCCGGTTATGTGCCTGGAGGGAAATACCTCTACCAGAAAATATGTAGAGGAATTTCTGCTGGGAGAAGGCGTTGTGATTCATCCGGAGATAGAACTTGCCACCAGCGATATGCTGATACAGTTTGCAAAAAGGAGCCTTGGCATAGCAAATGTGGTCAGGGACTTTGCCCAGGAAGAAATTGATAAGGGGGAACTGTTTCAGATTACATTTAATAAGAAGATTCCTGCCAGACAGTTCTGTATTGTTTCGGATGACAGGGTTCCGTTGACTGCGGCAGCAGAAAAATTGTTGAAATTATTACAACATAAGTAAAACTTATATCGAGTATAAGGAATATTGACTTTACTTATAATATCTGATTCGGTATAATCAGAAAGTAAGAAGCAGAGAACTGGTTTTTACACCGGTTCTTTTTTGCTTTACAGGAAATTGCTTTCCTGTAAAGTAAAAAACGCTCCGCGAGTAGCTCGTAAAGCGTGTTTCTCATAGTTACGCGAGCAGCGAGAAGAACATATTTCTTATTATAAGGAGGAAATAAAAATGGTTACAGCAGTAGTTGGTGCAAACTGGGGAGATGAAGGAAAAGGCAAGATTACTGATATGCTTGCAAAGGAAGCAGATATTATTATCCGTTTCCAGGGTGGTGCAAATGCAGGACATACTATCGTAAATGATTACGGAAAATTTGCATTACATACCCTTCCATCAGGAGTGTTCTACGGACATACCACAAGTATTATCGGAAATGGTGTTGCACTTGATATCCCGAAGCTTTTCAATGAGATGAAGTCTATTACAGACCGTAATGTACCGGCACCTAAGCTTTTGGTTTCTGACCGTGCACAGATTGTTATGCCGTATCATGTGCTTTTTGATCAGTACGAAGAGGAGCGTCTTGGCAAGAAATCATTCGGTTCTACCAAGTCAGGTATTGCACCATTTTATTCAGATAAATATGCAAAAATCGGTTTCCAGGTAAGTGAACTTTTCGATGAAGATACTTTAACTGAAAAGGTAGACCGTATCTGTGAAATGAAAAATATTATGTTAGAGCATATGTACCACAAACCATTACTGGACAAGGCAGAGCTGTTAAATACATTACATGAGTACCGTGATATGGTAGCTCCGTATGTCTGTGATGTTTCTTTATATCTTGATAAGGCAATCAAAGAAGGAAAGAACATTCTCTTAGAGGGACAGCTTGGAACCTTAAAAGACCCGGATCACGGAATTTATCCAATGGTAACATCTTCTTCTACATTGGCTGCATATGGTGCAATCGGAGCAGGAATCCCACCATATGAGATTAAGAAAATTGTTACTGTATGTAAAGCATATTCTTCTGCTGTTGGTGCAGGCGCATTCGTCAGCGAAATCTTTGGCGAAGAAGCAGATGAATTAAGAAAACGCGGTGGAGACGGCGGAGAATTCGGTGCAACCACAGGACGTCCAAGACGTATGGGATGGTTTGACTGTGTGGCAAGTAAATATGGCTGCCGCATGCAGGGAACTACCGATGTAGCATTTACCGTGTTAGATGTTTTAGGATATTTAGATGAGATTCCGGTTTGCGTAGGATATGAAATCGACGGAGAAGTAACCACAGACTTCCCTGTAACAACAAAGCTTGAAAAAGCAAAACCTGTATTAAAGAAACTTCCGGGCTGGAAGACAGATATCCGTGGAATTAAGAAATACGAAGACCTTCCGGAAAACTGCCGTAAATATGTAGAATTCATTGAAGAACAGATTGGATATCCGATTACCATGGTTTCTAACGGACCGGGAAGAAATGATATCATTTATCGTTAAGAATAAAGGCAGATTGTGATGATAAAAAATGTAATCTTTGACGTAGGAAATGTACTGGTAGACTTTTGCTGGGAAGAAGTATTTCATAAGCTCGGTTTTGAAGGTGAAATCTTTGAACATGTAGCGGATGCTACCGTCCGTTCCGTAACCTGGAATGAATTCGACCGGGGAGCAAAGCCGGATGAAGAGATTATTGCTGCATGCATCAAGGAAGCACCGGATTATGAAAGAGAAATAAGACTCTTTTATGACCATGCAGGAGAGACGATTCGTACTTATCCATATACGGTGCGGTGGATACGAAGCCTTGAGAAAAATGGATATCATACCTATATATTATCTAATTTTCCAAAGAGCACTTATGAAAAAGCAACAGAAGAACTTTCTTTTGAAAAGGAGACTACCGGAGCAATCTTTTCCTATCAGGTGAAGTGCATCAAGCCGGAAGTGGAAATTTATAAGCTATTGCTGGACAGATACCATTTAGTGCCACAGGAATGTGTATTCATAGACGACCGTCCGGAAAACATAGAGGCAGCAGAAAAGCTTGGCATTACAGGCATACAGTTTCAGAATCAGCAGCAGGCAAAAAGAAGGCTTTTGGAACTTGGTGTCGTATCCGGTAGTTAATAAGTAAAGATTATGTAAAAAAAGAATAATTGTCTATTCGTTTCTTGCATTTCAATAGCGAAATGCTTATAATGAGCGTAAGCAGACGGGTAGCAACGCAACTGGCAGGAGTTACTCCTGCCAGTTTTTTACTTTACAGGAAATTGCTTTCCTGTAAAGCGTGTTTTCGCAGTTACGCAGTAAGCAGGGAGAATACAATGAGGATAACAGGTTTAAAGAAAAAGCTGATAAGTCTCATAGTGGCTGTTATTATGACGGTTTCAGGAATGTATGTTGAAAATATCAACATAGATTCTTCCTTTGCATGTGAAGATACTGCGAACCAGAATTTCACACAGGTAGCACATTTATCCAGACCATCAGAGAGCTGTACCGAAGAACTTTTGGGAACTCGGGAGACCGGCAGGATTGCAGCGGGATACCGCAGACTGTCGGAGAAAAACAGCGATTTGGAAGGAGCCGCATTATCACTGGAAGCAGTATTGCCTGAAAATCAGGCAAAAGACGGCTGGAACTTTGAATTACGGAAATCAAAGGATGTTTTGGACAGCAGGCGTGTCATTATAGGCTATATCCATCATCAGGATGGAGCGAAGGGCTGACTATCACAAGTTAGAAGCAATTTACCTGTGCGCAGAGGAGCATAGGTTTCTTTGCGTACAATATCAGGTCATAACTGTGATAGGAGGATAATAAAATATGGCACAGGATATTGTAGTAGCGCTTATGGGCGTTATGGTAGCGGCAGCAGTTGCTGCATGCTGGTGGTATGAGCATCATGGCAGAGAAGATGAGACTTCTTCTAAAGAGGAACAGGAAAAGACGAAAGAAGTATAAAGGAATAAAAGAAGATAGAGGGCTTGTAGCAGGAAAGGACAGAATATGAGAAAGACAAAAATTATATGTACATTAGGACCGGCAACAAAGGATGATGAAGTATTAAAACAGTTGATGGAAAATGGAATGGACGTGGCGAGAATTAACTTTTCCCACGGCTCACAGGCAGAACATAAAGTAACCATGGATCGTGTAAAAAAGATGCGTAAGGAACTGGGCAGACCGGTTGGAATTCTCCTTGATACCAGTGGACCGGAAATTCGGATTGGACAGCTGGAGGGCGGCAGAGCAGAGCTGCTTCCGGGAGATACCTTTAAGCTTACTACCAATGATATTATGGGAAATAAAGAGCGGGTCTCTATTACTTACAAAAATCTGGTACATGATGTCAAAGCCGGAACCAGAATTCTGATTGATGATGGACTGATTGAAATGCTGGTAACCAATGTGACAGAAACTGAGATTACCTGTAAAGTAGAAAATGGTGGTGTGATTTCAGACCGCAAAGGAATTAATGTACCGAATGTAAACCTGTCCATGCCTTATATCAGCCCGAAAGACCGCTCCGATATTCTATTTGGAATTGAGCAGGGTGTAGATTTTATTGCAGCATCTTTTGTACGCTGTGCAGATGATGTGCTGCAGTTACGGAAAATTATGGCAGAGCAGGGCTGCAATGACATTAAGATTATCTCTAAAATCGAAAACCGTCAGGGTGTAGATAATATTGATGAGATTCTGGCAGTGTCAGATGGCATTATGGTTGCCAGAGGAGACATGGGAGTGGAGATTCCGATTCGTGAAGTTCCGGCAATTCAGAAGAAAATTATAAAAAAGGTTTACCATGCAGAAAAGGTTGTTATTACGGCAACCCAGATGCTGGATTCCATGATGAAGAATCCACGCCCGACCAGAGCAGAAGCAACAGATGTTGCCAATGCTATTTATGATGGAACCAGTGCAATTATGCTGTCTGGTGAGACTGCTGCCGGGAAATATCCGGTGGAGGCATTAAAAACCATGACAGAGATTGCGGAATATACAGAAAATGATATTGATTATGAGAAACGTTTCCGCCAGCTGGAGAAGATTGATAATCCGGATGTAACCGATGCCATTTCCCATGCAACCTGTATGACTGCCATTGACATCAATGCGGCAGCAATTGTTACGGTAACCAAATCCGGCAAGACTGCCCGCATGATTTCAAGATATCGTCCGAAATGTGCAATTATCGGCTGTACCCCATCGGAAAAGAGTTATTATCAGATGAATCTTTCCTGGGGCGTAACACCACTTATGATACAGGAAGAGACGGATACAGAAGCATTGTTTAATAATGCAATGGAATCCGCAGAACAGCATGGATATGTACAGCATGGAGATCTGGCGGTTATTACAGCTGGAATTCCATTGGGTATTTCCGGTACCACCAATCTGATTCGTGTAGTAGTTACGGGACACTTAAAGAAATAGGAGCGCAGATGGTATGAATGAACAACCGAAATTAGCAGTACTGATTGATGCAGAAAATGTATCCAATAAATATGTGAAACTAATTATGGATGAGGTCAGCAATTACGGGGTGGCTACTTATAAGCGGGTTTATGGAGATTATTCGAATCCGAGCGTATCTGCATGGATGAAAAATATGCAGGAGTATGCTCTGACACCGGAATTGCAGTGCAATTATACTGCGGGGAAAAGTGCTTCAGATTCGGCATTGATTATAGATGCCATGGATATTCTTTATTCCGGCAAAGTCAGCGGTTTCTGCCTGGTGTCGTCAGACAGTGATTTTACCAAACTTGCCATGCGCTTAAAGGAAGCCGGTATGATGGTAATCGGAATGGGAGAGGAGAAGACACCGAAGTCCTTTGTAAATGCCTGCGAGAATTTCAAGTATCTTGATTTACTTTACAATAAGGAAGAAGCAGAGGAAAAACAGCGCACAGCCACCACAAGAAGAAATACGAATGCATCTTCGGAAAAGGATGCCGGGGACAATGACAACCTTCCGAAGCTTTCGGATATTGAAAAGGAGGTAATCTCCATTATCCGGAGCAATGCAGAGGAAAATGGCTGGATTAATATTTCTGAGCTTGGAATCAATCTGAGCAAACGTATTCCGGGCTTTGACCCACGAAATTACCAGTGCAGTAAACTTTCTACTTTCTTAAAGAAGTTTAGGAGCATTGAATTAAACCCGATTGAGAATCCACACAATAAGCTGTTGAAGGTTGTGTATGCAAAAATAAAAGAGTAGAAAAGAAAGTAAAAGCTTCTTTTTCCAGAGCTGCATTTGGCTGGCGAAAGAAGCTTTTTGCATAATATTTTTAAAGCGTAGATACATGCTGTAACTAAAATCTGGTTATAAGCAAAAAAACAGGAAGCCTTGATTTATCAAGCTTCCCGTTCCATTAAATAATGCGGAAGATGGGACTTGAACCCACACAAGCGCAATGCTTACAAGATCCTTAGTCTTGCTCGTCTGCCAGTTCCGACACTTCCGCATACCGTATGAACTTACGTCTCATGACGACTTGTAAATAGTAACAAATTCCGGGGCAATTGTCAATGCTTATTTTTAACTTTTTTCGATTTTTGTCAATTTTATATATTTTTTCAAAAAAAGGGAAAAAATTAAAAATAGGGGTTGACTTATTACCGTTGAAACGGTAAAATATCATTTGTTCGCAGGAGTGGCGGAATTGGCAGACGCGCAGGCTTCAGGTGCCTGTGGTAGCAATATCGTGTGGGTTCAAGTCCCATCTCCTGCATGAAAAAAGCCTTGATGATATCAGGGCTTTTTTGCTGTTACAAAGTATTCGTAAGAAGCTGCCGGTGGCAGACTTTGCAACTCTGAAATTTCTTGATGAATCGTAAAAAGGAGCGTATAACAAATATTCGGAAAAATGAAAAGCGAGTGTAATAGAAGAAAAAGCAGGGTGTCAAGAAAAAATACTTGACACCCTGCTTCCTTTATAGTATGATAGCTAAGGTCGCAAGGAGTGAGAACATGGAAGAAAAAGTAGAACAGGCTTATTTATATGATTTTTATGGAGAGCTGCTCAATGAACATCAGAGAAGAATCTACGAAGATTTCGTGTTCAATGATTTATCTTTAGGCGAGATAGCTTCCTGCGAGGGCATCAGCCGCCAGGGTGTACATGACCTGATTAAGCGGTGCAATAAGATGCTGGAAGGCTATGAAGAGAAGCTTCATCTGGTAAAGAAGTTCCTAGAGACGAAGCAGAAGGTAGAAGAGATTAACAAATTAGCGGAAAGCTTCCGGGCAGGACGCAAGGATACAGTAATTGATGAAATAGAGAGAATTTCGGGAGAAATATTGGAGGAGCTGTAATATGGCATTTGACAGTCTTTCACAGAAACTTCAAAATGTATTTAAGAATCTTCGCAGTAAGGGAAGGCTTACGGAAGATGATGTGAAGGCAGCACTGAAAGAAGTAAAGATGGCTCTGCTTGAAGCAGATGTTAACTTTAAAGTAGTAAAACAGTTTACCAAAGCGGTGCAGGAGCGTGCAATTGGTTCCGATGTAATGAACGGATTGAATCCTGGACAGATGGTAATTAAAATTGTAAATGAAGAGATGGTCAGGCTCATGGGTTCCGAGACAACGGAGATAGCACTTCGTCCGGGACAGCAGATTACCGTTATTATGATGGTAGGTCTTCAGGGAGCTGGTAAAACCACCACAACCGCCAAGATTGCAGGTAAGTTAAAGCAGAAGGGCAAGAAGCCGTTGTTAGTAGCCTGCGATGTGTATCGTCCGGCTGCTATTGAGCAGTTGAAAATCAATGGAGAGAAGCAGGAAGTTGAAGTATTCTCCATGGGCGATAAGAATAAGCCGGTAAATATTGCGAAAGCGGCAGTTGAGCATGCAGCAAAGAATGGCAATCAGGTTGTAATCTTAGATACCGCCGGACGTCTTCATGTAGATGAAGATATGATGGATGAGTTGATTGAGATAAAAGAAAATGTCGATGTGGCACAGACCATTTTGGTTGTAGATGCCATGACTGGACAGGATGCCGTAAATGTGGCAGGAACGTTCGATGAGAAGATTGGAATTGACGGAGTCGTGCTGACAAAGTTAGACGGTGATACCCGGGGTGGAGCAGCATTATCTATCCGTGCGGTAACCGGAAAGCCAATCCTTTATGTTGGTATGGGTGAGAAACTTTCCGATTTGGAACAGTTCTATCCGGATCGTATGGCAAGCAGAATTCTTGGCATGGGCGATGTGCTTACACTGATTGAAAAAGCACAGAGTGAGATTGATATAGATGAAGAGAAAGCCAAAGACATGCAGCAGCGTCTGAAGAAAGCGGACTTTACCTTTGATGATTATCTGCTTTCCATGGAACAGATGAAGAAAATGGGCGGTCTTGGCAATATTCTTGGGATGCTGCCGGGACTGGGCGGCGGAAAGATGCCGGATATTGATGAAGGTGAAGCTGAGAAAAATATGGCACGTACAACAGCCATCATTTATTCCATGACAAAGAAGGAAAGAAGTAATCCTTCACTTTTGAATCCGAGCCGTAAGCACCGGATTGCAAAAGGTGCAGGCGTAGATATCAGTGAAGTAAACCGTCTGGTAAAGCAGTTTGAACAGGCGAAGAAAATGATGAAACAGATGCCCGGACTTATGGGTGGACGTGGACGCGGTGGTAAAATGGGAAAATTCAAGTTTCCTTTTTAACATATAAGCATTTGCTTAGGATAGCATAATTCAAGGAGGTGAAACAGTAATGGCAGTAAAGATTAGATTAAGAAGATTAGGACAGAAAAAGGCTCCTTTCTATAGAATCGTAGTTGCAGATTCCCGTTCCCCAAGAGATGGAAAATGCATCGAAGAGATTGGAACTTATGACCCAACTAAGGATCCTAGTGAGTACCATGTAAATGAAGAACTGGCTAAGAAATGGTTAGCAAACGGCGCACAGCCAACAGAAACCGTAAACCGTATCTTCAAAGCAACCGGTATCGTAAAATAGTGAGGTGTACCTATGAAGGAATTAGTAGAAGTAATTGCAAAATCACTTGTAGATTACCCGGATGAGGTCAATGTCACAGAGACAGAGAACGAGAAAGCCATCGTATTGGAACTGCGCGTAGCTCAGTCCGACATGGGTAAGGTAATCGGAAAGCAGGGACGTATTGCAAAGGCAATCCGTTCTGTTGTGAAAGCAGCAGCCTCAAAAGAAAACAAAAAAGTAATCGTTGATATTATGTAATAATATCGATGACATAAAAGGAAGCAGCAGAGTAATCTGCTGCTTCCTTTTATCTATATGCTAATAATTATGCACAGGAATTCGTTCCTGTGCACTTTTCCATCTTGTCCCATTATGCGACATATGTTAAAATACAAAAAAGCATACATTAATACAATCGAAATAGCAAATTCTATTATTCAAATCTTGTTTCATTTTGAACATGACATTTCTGTATCTATCTATGCTTTTATTCACTAATTAATCAAAAAAGCAGGAGAGGTACAGCAGTGGATTTTGTAGCAATGGTTCTCCTGCCACATACAAGGAGGACTTGCCTATGACAAGAGAAACAAATGAAAACACACCGGTAGCAAACCGTAAATTCAAGGACACTATTTTTCGCATGCTATTTTCGGAAAAGGAAGCTTTGCTGTCGCTTTATAATGCGGTTAATAGCAGTAATTATACGGATGCAGATGCACTGGAAATTGTAACTTTAGAAAATGCTATTTATATGGGAATGAAGAATGACCTGGCTTTTATTCTGGATATGAATCTTTATCTATATGAACATCAATCCACAATAAATCCGAACATTCCGCTTCGGGATTTATTTTATATTGCAGCAGAATACCAGAGGCTTGTAGATAAGAAATCCCTATATTCTTCTGCATTACAGAAAATTCCCAATCCCCATTTTATTGTATTTTATAACGGAAGCATGCCGATAGAGGATTGTTGTACCAGACGGCTGTCAGATGCGTTTTATCATGCAACAGACAATCCATCTTTGGAGCTTGTTGTTACCACATTTAATGTGAATGTGGGGCACAACACGGAGTTAATGTCCCAGTGCCAGATATTGAGGGAATATTCCATTTATGTCGCAAAAGTGCGTGTTTTTACGGAACAGATGCCAGTAGATGCTGCTGTACAAAAAGCAGTTGCAGAATGCATCCATGAAAATATTCTGGCAGATTTCCTTAGGAAAAATCAGGCGGAGGTAATTGCTATGAGTATATTTGAATATGACAAAGAGGAAGAGGAAAAGAAATTAAGGAAAGCAGAATTTGAGGCAGGAGTCGAGCATGGAATAGAGCAGAGTTTAGTTTCACTTGTAATAAAGAAAATGAAAAAAGGAAAATCTGTAGAAGAAATTGCGGATATGCTAGAAGAAACTCCGGAAAAAATTCAAAATATATATGAACTGGCAAGAGATATGGCACCAGACTATGATGTAGAGAAAATCTGTGGACAATTGACAAGATAAAAAGATAAAACTGTAAGTTTTTTTCTAGGGGAAAAGAAAAGCAGTTATATAGTTTCATAAAAAGTGCACAGGAATTCGTTCCTGTGCACTTTTTAACAATTTTACTTATGCACGAAAACCGTAGTCGGTATACATTTCTTCGCAGTATTTGCAGCGATAGGTTTCTTCTTTTTCATCTGTGAGCAGGAAAATCTGGTCTAATTCCTGTTCGATGGAAGTAATGCAGCGTGGGTTCTTGCAACGGATTACATTTTTTACCTGATTTGGAAGATGCAGTTCCTTTTTCTCAACGATTTTATCGCCTTTGATAATATTTACGGTAATATTGTGGTCGATAAAACCTAAGATATCTAAGTCTAAGGCATCAATCGGGCATTCGACTTTGATGATGTCTTTTTTTCCCATTTTATTGCTTTTGGCATTCTTGATAATGGCAACGGTACAGTCTAACTTGTCCAGCTTTAAATTGTGATAGATAGAAAGGCTCATACCGGCTTTGATATGGTCGAGAACGAAACCTTCATGAATTCCACTGATATTTAACATATTGATTACCTCCATTTTAATAGTGTAAGAATCAGAGCCATTCGCACATAGACACCGTACTGTGCCTGACGGAAATAAGCAGCTCTTGGGTCATCATCTACTTCTACGGATATTTCATTGACACGAGGAAGTGGATGAAGAACATACATATCGTCCTTGGCAAGTTTCATTTTTTCCTTGTCTAATATGTAATAGTTTTTCAGACGGACATAATCTTCTTCATTGAAGAAACGTTCCTTCTGCACTCTGGTCATATAAAGAATATCAAGTTTTGGCATTGCATCATCCAGTCTTGTTACTTCTTCAAACGGAATATTATTTTTTACCAGAACGTCTTCGCGGATATAGTCCGGAATTTTAAGTTCTTCCGGAGAAATAAGAACGAAGCGGATTCCGGGATAACGAATCAGTGCATTAATCAGAGAGTGCACGGTCCGGCCGAATTTTAAATCACCGCATAAACCGATTGTCATATTGTCTAATTTCCCTTTTAAAGAACGAATGGTTAATAAATCAGTTAATGTCTGGGTTGGATGTTGATGACCGCCATCACCGGCGTTGATTACTGGAATAGAAGATTTCTGGGAAGCTACGAGAGGCGCACCTTCCTTTGGATGACGCATGGCACATATATCTGCGTAACAGGAAATGATTCGGATAGTATCGGAAACACTTTCACCTTTTGCTGCGGATGAACTGTCTGCACTGGCAAAACCAAGAACAGAACCACCAAGGTTTAACATGGCAGCTTCAAAACTAAGACGGGTACGGGTACTTGGTTCATAGAAACAGGTTGCAAGTTTCATGCCATCACAGGCATGTGCATATTTTTGTGGATTTTTTTCAATATCACCTGCTAAATCCAGCAGTTGATCCAGCTCCTCTACGGATAAATCGAGGGGACTCATTAAGTGTCGCATAAGATTCCTCCTGTATGATGTTTTTAGTAATGTCATCTAGGCATTTTTACTATCATATAATAATAAAATATAAAATTCAAGGTAAAATATAAAGACGCAATATTCTGAAATTTGAAAAATTTTTCAGTATATGATAAAGTAGGGTATCATAAGGTGATGCAAAGAGAAGGAGAGCAAAAATGATTGAGGAAAGAAATGACATGCAGATGGACTTTGATGAGGATGCCCAGTACACAGAACGCAAGAGAATACTCTTTTTCGGTCTGCCATGGACCTTTACCAAATATAACATCAAACCAAGTGTAATTACTGTAGATGCAGGCTTATTCAAAATTGAAGAAAATGACTGCTATATGTATAAGGTACAGGATGTAAAATTAACGGCAACTTTGCTGGAGCGGATGTTCGGACTTGGAACTGTAATCTGTTATACCGGAGATGTTACCACACCGGAGCTTCGGCTGACACATATCAAACATTCCAGGGAAGTAAAAAATTACATCTTAAAAGCATCCGAAATTGCAAGAATGAAACGCCGTACTTTAAATACGTTAGATATTGGAGCTGGCGCAGATATTGATGATTTAGACTCATAAGCGTAACAGGACATTGCAGGATTCAGGCATCGCACGGACTTAATAAAGAAGTTCCGTGCGATGCTGTTTTATGCAGAAAAGGGGATTTAAGATTTTCTCCGGGGAACAGTGGTAACACGTTCAAATAGGAGACCTGCCATCATCCAGAGAGGCGCATAGTCTAAGCGGATGACACCGTTGATATTGGTTTTGGCATTGCTGTAATCCCATGGACAGATGCCCTTTTTCTTTAAGAAGGTTCCGGTCAGATACTCACAGACAAAGATACCGGCAGAGTAAATGGAACCCCGGAAGATGGCAGGCAGCTTATGAATGTGCTTATAAACAGGCGGAATAACCGCCGCCATGCCATAAATCGGGAACATCCAGATAGAAGTATGCCCCGTCAGTTTAAAATTGTTATTGCGGACAGAATCAAGGGAGGTGAAGATAATTTCCATGCACCAGCCCGTGAGTCCGCATATCATAAAATTATTCTTCATCATAAGAAAAGTATCTCCTTTGAATTTAGAAAAATACTATGAAATTATGAAACAGGGATGGAATGCGGCTGGTAATTTTTGTGTGTAAAATAACTGGGTGTTCACGAAAGGACGAATGTATGATAAGACCTGTTAGAAGCACTTGGAATTCTGTATAAAAACAGGCAACGCTGACACATGGATGTGGCAGCGAAGCGCATATGAACATGGATGTGAATTTGCGCTGGTTGCCGGAACAAATCATAACAATATCAGAATTCTTAGTGCTTCTTGCAGGTCATTATGTTACATTCGGATTTCGTGAACATCCGGTTATTTCGGTTACACAATAATACATTTGCAGCATCACCCTGTTTCGTAATTTCATAAAATATCTGTAAGAAATTATGAAATCTTTTATAAATAAAAAGTGGAAAACTTGTAAAAACCCACCTGGTAGCATATAATGATAAAAGTGTATTTTTAAGGATACGTCTATGGCATATCTTAAGGATTTACTAAAGCAGGTTACATATATTTGTACACGGGGAACGATGGATTGTAAGGTGACACATATCTGTCATGATTCCAGACAGGTGGTCAGAGGAAGCATGTTTATCTGCCTTGCGGGAAGCAGAGAAGACGGGCATGATTATCTTGCTCAGGCAATTCGTAAAGGTGCAGCGGTTTGTGTAGTATCAAAGCATGTCTGGGTGGAAGGTGATGTGACAGTCATCCGGGTACGCAATACCAGTGAAGCCATGGCATGGATAGCCAGAAATTATTATGGTGCACCGGCAGAAGCCATGCAGATGATAGGAATTACCGGAACAAAAGGAAAGACCACGACTGCCTGTATGCTGTATCAGATGTTAAAGGAAGCCGGGGTAAAATGCGGACTGATCGGAACTCTTGGCGTACGAAGAAGCGATGGATTAAAAAAGCCAGGCAGCAATACGACACCGGATGCCCTGGTATTACAGAAGGAACTGCGGGAAATGGCGGATGCCGGATGCAGTTGTTGTGTGATGGAAGTATCCTCCCAGGGACTGAAGCATTACCGGGTGGAAGGAATCACCTTTGCCATTGGAATTTATACTAATCTGTCCATGGACCATATCGGACCGGGGGAGCATCGGAGTTTCCGGGAGTATGCCTGCTGTAAAAAACGGCTTTTTGAGCGTAGCCGGATGATTTGTATCAATGCAGATGATAAATATCATGGTTTTATGACAGCGGATCTTTCGGCTCCGGTTTATACTTATGGAATCGAACAACCCTGCGATGTAAAAGCGGAGCATATCATATATGAAAGAAGCAGTCGTGGATTAAATGTCACATATCAGACAACCGGGTGGATAAAGGATGAAATCGTATTAAAAATGCCCGGAACTGCCAATGTATATAATTCCCTTGCTGCCATGGAAGCAGCACATCTCCTTGGAATTTCCCCGGAGACGATAAGGAAAACCTTAAGAAATGTTTCAGTAAAAGGAAGAATTGAAGAAGTAAGAATTTCAGATAAATTTGATGTAGTCATTGATTATGCCCATAATGCGGCAAGTCTGGAATCCCTGATAAAGACATTGCGGCAGTATCAGCCCAAGCGTCTGGTATTATTGTTTGGCTGCGGTGGAAACCGTTCTCCGCTGCGGAGGTTTCAGATGGGGGAGACAGCCGGAAGACTTTCGGATGTCACGATATTGACATCGGATAATCCAAGATATGAAAAGCCGGAGGCAATCCTTTCTGACATCGAACAGGGAATGAAGAGAACGAAAGGAAAGTATAAAATTATCCCGGATAGAAGAGAAGCCATTTCTTATGCTATTTCCCAGGCACAGGAGGGCGATTTGATTGTAGTGGCAGGAAAAGGTCATGAAGAGTATCAGGAGATAGAAGGACATTTTTATCCGATGAACGAACGGGAAATGATAGAGAACAGTATATGAGGTGAATCTATGGCAAAATATGCCAATATCATAATTGATATTTCTCATGAAAAATTAGATAAAACCTTTCAGTATCGGATTCCACCGGAAATGAAGGATGAGATAACGGAAGGAATGCAGGTCATTGTTCCCTTTGGAAACCGGACGATAAAGGGCTATGTGTTAGAACTGACAGATAAAGCAGAATTTGACACGGCAAAATTAAAGGACATTAAAGCCGTTGATAGCAATGCCATGCAGATTGAATCACAGTTCATTGCCCTGGCAGCGTGGATGCGTAAAAATTATGGTGGAACCATGAATCAGGCATTAAAGACAGTGATTCCGATTAAAGAGAAAGCCAAAGAAAAAAAGAGCCGTTTGGTACGCCTTATGCTTCCTTTTAATGAGGCAGCAAGCCTTTTGGAAGAACTGAAAAGAAAGCATAGAACTGCCCGGGCAAGACTGTTAGAAGCACTGTTAGAAGAAACTGTCTTAAGTTATGATGTAATAACCAAAAAGCTTCATATTACGGCAGATGTCATCAAAGCAATGGTGCAGCAGGGAGTTATAACGGTAGAAGAAGTGCGGACTTACCGTAATCCTGTCCGTACACAGGAGATGGGAGCCTATACCCTGACCTTAAATGCAATGCAGCAAAAAGTGGTGGATGCAGTGATAGAAAATGCCAGAACAGAAAAGAAGCCGTGCCTCATTCACGGAGTGACCGGAAGCGGTAAGACAGAAGTCTACATGGAGTTGATTGCAGAAGCTGCCGGCAGGGGAAAGCAGTCCATCGTATTAATTCCGGAGATTGCACTGACCTATCAGACGGTGATGCGGTTTTACCATAGGTTTGGCGACCGGGTTTCCATTATGAATTCGAAACTGTCACCGGGAGAGCGTTCCGACCAGTTTGAGCGGGCAAAAAAAGGTGAAATTGATGTTATGATTGGCCCTCGTTCTGCTTTGTTCACACCTTTTTCAAATCTTGGGTATATTATAATAGATGAAGAGCATGAGGGCACTTATAAAAGTGAGACGATACCAAGGTATCATGCAAGGGAAACCGCAATAGAGCGGGCGAGAATGTCCGGTGCTACCGTGATTTTAGGCTCGGCGACCCCTTCCATAGAAAGCTTTTATCATGCGAAAAAGGGTGACTATTTACTCCTTTCCATGGATAAGCGGGTGAAGGAAAAGCCACTGCCGGAATGTGAAATTGTGGACTTAAGAGAAGAATTAAAGGCAAGAAACTTTTCGATTTTAAGCAGAAGCCTTCATGAAAAAATAGAGCAGCGGTTATTGCGGAAAGAACAGGTTATGCTATTTATTAACCGCAGGGGAATGGCAGGCTTTGTATCCTGCCGTGCCTGTGGTCATGTAATGAAATGTCCTCACTGTGATGTGTCATTGCATGCACATAATAATGGAAAACTGATATGTCACTATTGTGGTTATGAGCAAAATCATGTTAAGATATGTCCGAGCTGTGGTTCAAAATATATCAGTGGTTTTAAAGCCGGAACCCAGAAAATTGAGGAACTGGTAAAAAAAGAATTTCCTGAGGCAAGGATTCTTCGGATGGATTTTGATACCACAAGAAGCAAAGACAGCTATGAGAAAATCCTCTCCGCATTTGCCAATCAGGAAGCAGATATCCTGATTGGAACCCAGATGATTGTAAAAGGACATGATTTTTCAAATGTAACATTAGTAGGAGTGCTGGCGGCAGACTTATCTCTTTATGTATCCGATTATCATGCCGCTGAGAGAACCTTTCAGCTTCTGACCCAGGCAGCCGGAAGGGCAGGACGAGGTGAGAAACCGGGAGAGGTCATTATCCAGACTTATAATCCGGAGCACTACAGTGTCATCTGTGCAAAGAATCAGGATTATAACCAGTTCTATGAAGAGGAAATTTTCTACCGGCAGGCAATGCGTTATCCGCCGGTATGGCATATGCTGGTTGTGCTTTGTGCATCAAAAGAAGAAGCAGAAGCCTATGCATGTGCAAAAGAGCTTGCAGATACCATGGAAAAAGTGCAGGCTGATAAAAAGCTTCAGATGATTGGACCAGCAGATGCAGCAGTAGCCAAGGTAAATGACATTTATAAAAAAGTACTTTATTTCAAACACCCGGATTATGGTGTGTTGATTCAGATAAAAGATAAAGTAGAACAGCTTATGGAAGAAAAACAGGGAGTAAGAAACGTATCGGTGCAATTTGATTTTGACCCGGTAAATGGCTTTTAGAGAAAGAAATTTAAGGAGGAAGTAAAAATGGCATTAAGACAGATCCGGACAGTAGGAGATCCGGTATTGACAAAGACCTGTAAAGAAATTAAAGAGATAACACCAAAGATTTTAGAACTGGCAGATGATATGTTAGAAACCATGTATGAAGCCAATGGTGTGGGACTTGCTGCACCGCAGGTTGGAATCTTAAAGAGAATGGTAGTTATTGATATCGGAGATGGCCCGATTCTTATGATTAATCCTGAGATTATCGAGACTTCCGGAACCCAGACCGGAGATGAAGGCTGCTTAAGTCTTCCGGGCAAGGCAGGAACAGTTACAAGACCAAATTATGTAAAAGCCCGTGCATTTAATGAAGATGGTGATGAATATGAGATTGAGGGAACAGAGCTTTTAGCAAGAGCAATCTGTCATGAATTAGACCATCTGGATGGACATATGTATATGGAAAAAGTAGAGGGCGAGCTTCATGATGTAGTCTATGAGGAGGGCTAGAAATGAAAGTAATATTTATGGGAACACCGGATTTCGCGGTGGGTACATTAGAGGCAATTGTGGCAGCAGGTCATGAAGTAGTGCTTGCAGTAACACAGCCGGATAAACCCAAGGGAAGAGGAAAGAGCATGCAGTATCCGCCGGTAAAGGAAGCTGCAATTGCCCATGAAATCGAAGTATATCAGCCGGAGCGGGTACGCCGTTCAGAATGCATAGAATATCTGGCAAAATATCAGCCGGACATCATTGTGGTAGCAGCCTTTGGACAGATACTTCCAAAAGAAATTTTAGAGATGCCAAAATATGGCTGTATCAATGTCCATGCATCCCTGCTTCCAAAATACCGTGGGGCTGCACCAATCCAGTGGGCAGTAATCAATGGAGAGAAGGCTTCCGGCGTAACGATTATGCGTATGGATGAAGGCCTTGATACCGGAGATATGATAGCATCTGTGGCTGTGGAACTGGATGCACAGGAGACCGGTGGCAGCCTTTTTGATAAATTGCAGGATGCCGGGGCACGATTATGTGTAGAAACCATGAAATCCATTGAAGATGGTACAGCAGTGTATACACCACAGGATAATGAGATTGCAACGCATACCAAAATGATTCAGAAGTCATTGGGAAAGATTAACTGGTCTTTATCTGCAGTGCAGATTGAGAGGCTGATTCGTGGACTGAATCCATGGCCGAGTGCCTATACTTACCTTTCCGGCAAGACATTGAAAATCTGGAAGGCAACGGTACATCCGGGCAATACGGATGCTGCACCGGGAACAGTGGTAAAGGCAGATAAACAGAGCCTTGTCATACAGACAGGCGTTGACCGTCTTTCGCTGGAAGAAGTGCAGTTAGAAGGGAAAAAACGTATGCCGGTTGCTGATTTCTTACGTGGATTTACAATCGGAAACGGAACGGTGCTTGGAACAAAACAGCAATAAAAAGGAGGAATTCATATGCCATATTATTATTGGTGGGACCCGACTTATTTCTTGGTAATTATTGGTGCAGTAATCTGCCTTCTGGCATCTGCCCATGTAAACAATACGTTTAAAAAATATTCAAAATACCGCAGTATGTCCGGAATGACAGGTGCACAGGCGGCACAGAGAATCTTAAATGCAGCAGGCATTTATGATGTGGAAATCCGCCATATTTCCGGAAACCTTACCGACCATTATGACCCGAGAAATAAGACCTTAAGTCTTTCAGACAGTGTCTATAGTTCGGCATCTGTTGCGGCGGTTGGTGTAGCAGCCCATGAGTGTGGACATGCTATCCAGCATCAGAAGAATTATGCACCGCTTACCATTCGTGGTGCCATTGTTCCGGTAGCCAATATCGGTTCTACACTGGCATGGCCGCTGATCCTGATTGGATTATTTATCAGCAGCCACAGTGGTCAGGCATTGATTACAGCAGGAATCATCTGCTTTTCACTGGCAGTATTATTTCAGATTGTAACACTTCCGGTAGAATTTAATGCATCGAGAAGAGCAGTAAGAATCCTTGGAGAGACAGGAATCTTAGGAGAACAGGAACTGGGCTATACGAGAAAAGTTTTAGGAGCTGCAGCGTTAACCTATGTAGCTGGAGCAGCTTCAGCGATTCTTCAGTTACTGCGTCTGATTTTATTATTTGGAGGACGACGGGATGACTGATTCGGTGAACAGCCGGGAACTGGTGCTTGCAATTTTGCTGGCGGTAACAAAGGATGGCATATACAGCCATGTGGCGATTTCTGATGTACTGACCAAATATCAGTATCTTGAGAAACAGGAGCGCAGCTTTATTACCAGAGTCAGCGAGGGCACATTGGAGCGCATGCTGGAGCTTGATTATATTATCAATCAGTTTTCCAGTGTGAAGGTGAATAAAATGAAGCCGGTAATCCGTTGTATTATCCGGAGTGCCGTCTATGAAATGAAATATATGGACAGTGTTCCGGTATCGGCTTCCTGCAACGAAGCAGTAAAGCTTGCAAAGAAAAAAGGCTTTGGAAAGCTTTCCGGATTTGTCAATGGAGTGCTTCGGAATATCGGAAGAAATCTTGATAAGATTATATACCCGGATAAGGAAAAATCTTATAAACAGTATTTATCCGTAACCTGTTCCATCCCGGAATGGATGATTACACTCTGGGAGAAAAATTATTCCTTAGAACGGATTGAAAAGATAGCAGAAGCATTTTTGAAAGAAGAACCACTGACCATAAGGTGTAATATTACAAAGATTACACCGGAAGCATTGGTGGAGCGCTTGAAAAATCGTGGCATGGAAGTGAACATAGATGAAAAACTTCCTTATGCATTGCATGTAAGAGGTGTGGATTATCTTGGCAGCATTCGGGAATTTGCGGAAGGACTTTTTTATGTGCAGGATTTAAGCTCCATGAAGGTGGCTGAGGCGGCAGAGGTAAAAGCAAATGATACTGTCATTGATGTGTGCGGAGCACCCGGTGGAAAGAGTATACATATTGCACAGCTGCTTTCCGGCAGTGGAAGGGTCATCACCAGGGATGTCAGTGAGTATAAGGTCTCTTTGATAGAAGAGAATATCAGACGTCATCAGGTGACCAATATGACAGCCGAGCAGTGGGATGCCCGTGTATCAGATAAAGGCAGTATCGGCAAAGCAGATGTAGTTATTGCCGATTTACCATGTTCCGGACTGGGTGTGCTCCGGAAGAAACCGGATATCAAATACCGGATGCAGCCGGAAGATATCAAGTCACTGATCGCATTACAGCGGGAGATTTTATCCACGGTTCATCAATATGTGAAGCCGGGTGGCAGAATGATTTACAGTACCTGCACCATTGATGCGGGAGAGAATGAAGAAAATGTTGCGTGGTTTATGGCAAATCATAAAGAATTTGAAGTAGAAAGCATGGAACAGATTCTGCCGGATGAATTAGGCAGTGACGGATTTTTCATTGCCAGATTAAGGAAACAGAATGTATGATAGAAAAAGTTGATGTAAAATCCTTGAATTTAAAAGAATTAGAAGAATTTCTTTTGTCTCTGGGAGAGAAGAAATTCCGGGCAAAGCAGATATATGAATGGATGCACATCCATCATGTCACCTCCTTTGATGAAATGACAAATCTTTCGAAGAATTTAAGGGAGACATTAAAAGAGAAAGCAGACCTTATAGTATTAGAAGAAGAACTGGTACAGATTTCGAAGATTGACGGAACGAGAAAGTACTTATTTGCATTGGCAGATGGGAATATGATAGAAAGTGTGCTGATGAAATATAAGCATGGCAATTCCGTATGTGTTTCTTCCCAGGTGGGCTGCCGTATGGGCTGCCGGTTCTGTGCATCAACACTGGACGGACTGGTGCGTAATCTGACACCATCGGAAATCTTAGAGCAGATATACCGGATTCAGGAGAGCATCGGAGAACGTATTTCCAATGTGGTAGTCATGGGAAGCGGAGAACCTATGGATAATTATGATAATATTGTAAAATTCATTGAACTGCTGACAGACGAGCATGGACTTCATATCAGCCAGAGAAATCTTACGGTATCTACCTGTGGACTGGTGCCACGGATGAAGCAGCTCGCTGATTTGAAGCTTCAGATTACACTGGCACTTTCCCTGCATGCATCCTCACAGGAAAAGAGGAAAGAGCTGATGCCGGTTGCCAACAGTTATGAGCTTTCCGAGGTCTTAGATGCCTGCAGATATTATTTTGACAAGACAGGACGAAGAATCACTTTTGAGTACAGTCTGGTGGGCGGCGTCAATGATACGGATGAGGATGCAGAGCGGCTGGTTAAGCTGGTTTCCGGCATGAACTGCCACATTAATCTGATTCCGGTAAATCCCATTAAAGAGCGGGATTATGTGCAGTCAGATCATGAGGAAATCCTCAAATTTAAAAATAAACTTGAAAAAAACGGAATTAATGTTACTATTAGAAGGGAAATGGGCAGAGATATTGATGGTGCCTGTGGACAGTTAAGAAAGAAATTTTTAGAAAGGTAGGTGGACTATCATGAAGACTTTTTCAATTACAGATATCGGACAAAAGCGCAGCTCCAATCAGGACTATGTCTTTTCCTCTGAGCAGCCGATTGGTAATCTGCCAAATCTTTTCATTGTTGCAGATGGAATGGGAGGACATAAAGCAGGAGATTATGCTTCCAGATATACGGTAGAGACATTGGAGAAGCTGATTCGTGAGTCGACATTGTCAGAGCCGGCTGCAATTATTGAGTCTGCAGTAAAGCAGGCAAATACCATGCTGTTAGAGGAAGCGAATAACCATGAGGAAATGAAGGGAATGGGAACTACTCTGGTAATTTGTACCATTCATGACAACGTGCTTACGGTTGCCAATGTGGGAGACAGCAGACTATATGTAATAAATCAGGAAATCAGGCAGATTACGAAAGACCATTCGCTGGTAGAAGAAATGGTGCGGATGGGTGAGATGGACAAAGAAACAGCCCGGAATCACCGTGATAAAAACATTATTACAAGGGCAATCGGAGCAGTCCCGGAAGTGGATGTGGATTTCTTTGAGATTAATCTGGATCCGGAAGATGAAATACTTATGTGTACCGATGGATTAACCAACATGGTAGAGGATGCAGATATCAGAAATATTATGCTCAGTCAGCGTGATATTGCAGAACAAGCAGAAAGACTGGTAAAGACTGCCAATGAAAATGGCGGTAAAGACAACATTACAGTAATTGTAATAAAACCATTTTCGGATGAGGTGAAGATATGTTAACAGAGGGAATGTTTATCGCAGAACGTTATGAAATTATTGGGAAAATAGGCGCAGGCGGAATGTCTGATGTTTATAAGGCAAAGGATCATGTCTTAGGACGTTTTGTGGCAATTAAAGTTTTAAAGCAGGAATTCAGTGAAGATGTTAATTTTGTGACAAAGTTCCGTACAGAGGCACAGTCAGCAGCAGGATTAGAGCATCCAAACATCGTAAATATCTATGATGTCGGAAGCGAAAATGGCATGCATTATATTGTCATGGAGTATGTGGATGGAATCACATTAAAGACATATATTGAGAAGAAAGGCAAACTGACTTACAAAGAAGCAGTCAGCATTGCCATTCAGGTAGGCAGAGGTATTGAGGCTGCACACAATAAAAATATTGTGCACCGTGATATCAAGCCACAGAATATTATTATTTCCACAGAAGGAAAAGTAAAGGTAACCGATTTTGGAATTGCCCGTGCAGCAACTTCCAACACCATTAATTCTGATGTTATGGGTTCCGTACATTATTCTTCTCCGGAGCAGGCAAGAAACGGTTTCGTAGATGGCAAGAGTGATATTTATTCTCTTGGAATTGTCATGTATGAAATGGTAACCGGAAGAGTTCCTTTTGATGGAGATACTACGGTTGCGGTAGCAATCCAGCATTTACAGGAAGAAATGGTTCCACCAACTGCGTATACACCGGACCTTCCAATCAGCTTAGAGAAGATTATTTTAAAATGTACACAGAAGAACCCGGACCGCCGTTATGAGAATATGGGCGAACTGTTGATTGATTTAAAGAAATGTCTGATTAGTCCGAATGAAGATTTTGTTACCATGGTTCCACTTGGCAGCAATGATAAGACAAGAGTCATCGGACAGGATGAATTAGAGCAGATTCGGGAAGGCTCCGGAAAAGTTTCCTATGATGAAGAGGAAGAAGCAGGAGAGGAAGAAGAACCGGATGAGGATGAATTAACAGAGGATGAGGAGAAGGAGAATGGAATTCTCAATCCGAAGATGGAAAAAGCAGTTACTATTATGGGAATTGTCGCTGCAGTTATCATCGTAGGAATCGTCATTTGCCTGGTTGGTAATATCCTTGGAATTTTCCGATTTGGCGGCAGCAAGAAAAATGATACCGAGACAGAGATTGCAACAGAAACCGAAACAGACACCGAAGATAAAATCGAAATGATTGATTTGCGTGGTCTTACTTTTGAAGAAGCACAGAATGAAATCAAAGATAAGAAGCTTGATATCAAGTTAGAAGAAGGCGAGGAGATTTCCTCTGATGATTATGAGGAAGGACAGATTGCCGAGCAGAGTGTGAAGAAGGGTGAATCTGTAAAGGCTGGCGATACCGTTACTGTCCGTATCAGCAGCGGAGCAGGAGATGTTCCGATTCCTGACGTAGCCGGTTATAAGTCTTCGGAAGCACAGAAAAAATTAGAGGATATGGGCTTTAAGGTAAGCACGGATTATGATTACAGCGATACCGTACAGCAGGATTATGTTATCAAGACTACACCGGATATCGGAACCAATGCGAAGAAGGGTGATACCATTACCCTGATTTTGAGCCGTGGTATTGAAAGCGTACAGGTACCGGATGTCAGAGGACACTCAGAAACTGATGCGAAAAATGAATTAACCGGTGTAGGCTTAAATGTTACAACCAAGACCGATTACAGCGATGATGTGGCAGAAGGTCAGGTTATCAGCCAGGATCCGGTAAATGGCAAGTTTGTTGACCGTGGAACAACCGTTACCCTGACCATCAGCTTAGGCAAGAAGACCACATACTATTCTTATAAGAGTGATACATTAGCAGTACCGCAGGATGGCAAGAATTATACCGGCGGAACCGTTACTTTGAAAGGTTCTGATGGAAGTACCCTCTGGACTACAACCTTCGAGGGAACAACACCTGGTTCTGTGAACGTGGATAATATTAAAAATATGAGCAGCGGTACCCTTGAGGTTGACTGGACATATACCAACGAAGATGGTACAACAGGAACCAATGTGGTATCGACCTCTGTAAACTTTACTGAAAAATAAGGATGCACATGCAGGGAAAAATAGTCAAAGGAATTTCCGGATTCTACTACGTTCATGTAGTGGAATCCGGAATTTATGAATGTAAGGCAAAAGGAATATTCCGCCAGCAGAAGATGAAACCGCTGGTGGGAGATGATGTAGAGATTGATATTATTTCAGAAGAGAAGAAGACCGGAAATGTCGCAGCAATTCTTCCAAGAAAAAATGCACTGATTCGTCCGGCAGTTGCCAATGTAGACCAGGCTCTTTTGATTTTCGCGGCGGCAAGTCCCAATCCGAATTTTAATCTTTTAGACCGTTTTCTGGTAATGATGGGACGGCAGGATGTTCCGGTAATCCTTTGTTTTAATAAGTGTGATTTGATTACCGAAGAACAAAAACAGGAGATTGCAGCTATTTATGAAGCAAGCGGCTGCAAGATACTTTTTGTCAGTGCGAAGAAGGAACTGGGACTGAAAGAACTTCAGGAAATATTAGAAGGAAAGACTACAACGGTAGCAGGACCTTCCGGAGTGGGAAAATCTTCACTTATTAATCTTTTAGCACCGGAAGCCTGTATGGAAACCGGTGAAATCAGTAAGAAGATAGAGCGCGGCCGGCATACCACAAGACATGCGGAACTGATTCAGCTTAAGGGCGACGGTTATATTATGGATACACCGGGATTTAGTTCTCTTTATCTTCCGGAAATGGAGAAGGAAGAATTGCAGGATTGTTATCCGGAGTTTGCAGCCTTTGAACCGTATTGCAGATTTCAGGGCTGTTCCCATATCAGTGAGCCGGACTGCGGAGTCAAAGAAGCTTTATCAGAAGGAAAGATTCATCCGGTGCGTTATGAAAATTACTGCCAGCTTTATGGAGAATTAAAGGACAGAAAGAAGTATTAAATAATTAGAGTATCGAAAGAGATAGAAAATAGGATATCGAAAATAAAGTACAGCCAAATAAGATACGAAAGAAATATCAGATACAGAAAGGAATCAGACGATGAATTGTTTATCCCCATCTATTTTATCAGCAGATTTTAGTAAATTAGGAGAAGAGATTAAGACGGTAGATGAAGCCGGGGCGCAGTACATTCATATCGATGTAATGGATGGAAGCTTTGTGCCAAGCATTTCTTTTGGAATGCCGGTAATCCGCTCCATTCGAAAATGCACCGATAAAATATTTGATGTTCATCTGATGATTGATGAGCCAATCCGTTATATTGATGAGCTGGTAGACTGTGGAGCCGATTTGATTACGGTGCATGCAGAAAGCTGTAAGCATTTAGACCGGACCATTGAAGCTATTAAGGAACGTGGCATCATTGCAGGAGTAGCATTAAATCCTGCTACACCATTAACTGCCATTGAACATATTTTAGAAAAAGTGGATATGGTATTAATTATGACAGTAAATCCGGGCTTTGGCGGACAGAAGCTGATTCCTTATACTATCGATAAAGTGCGTCAGTTAAAGAAAATGGTGCAGGAGCGGAAGCTGAAGCTGGATATTGAAGTGGATGGTGGTGTAAATCTTTCCAATGTTGAAACATTGATGGATGCAGGAGCGAATATCATTGTTGCCGGAAGCGCAGTTTTTGGCGGAGATGCGGAAGAGAATACCAGATGTTTCTTAAATCTCATTAATGGTGGTAAATAAGATGAAAACATTGATTATCAATGGCGGAACCATAGAGGATGCATTTGCATTAAACTATATGGAGCAGATAAAACCGGATTGTATCTTAGCGGCAGACCGGGGCATGGAATTCTGTTACCGTAATCAGATAAAACCGGATGTCATATTAGGAGATTATGATTCGGCAGATAAAACCATACTGGAAGCATTTCGACGGCAAAGTGGCATTGAGTGGCACCAGTATCAGCCGGAGAAGGATTATACCGATTCTGAAATTGCTATCGGCAAGGCCATGGAACGGAATAGCAGCGAAATCCATATATTAGGTGGCACCGGCACAAGGCTTGACCATGTGTTAGGTAATATACAGCTTCTGATGCAGCCGCTGGCAAAAGATATTCCGTGTTTTCTCATAGATTCCCATAACCGGATTCGTCTGTTGAAAGAACGCACGATTCTTTCGAAGAGTCAGCAGTTCGGAAAGTATGTATCTTTACTTCCTCTTACAACAGAAGTAACCGGAGTAACATTGACCGGAATGAAATATCCTCTGCAGGATGCAGCATTTACCAGTGATAATACATTAGGTGTCAGTAATGAAATTGTAGCGGACGAAGCTGTGATAGATTTAGAAAACGGAATATTGATTATGATTGAATCGAGAGACTGATTTTTGAGAGACTGAATTCTGTAAGACGGAAGGAGGTCTCTTTTTTGCTTGACAAATCAAAAAAATATAGTACAATACAATTCATAGTAAATGAATAGGAAAAGGATGAAAAGAAAAAATGAACAGAAGCGTAAGAACAAAATTAACAACACTCGGTCTTTGCGTAACATTAATGTTTACAGCACTGACAGGATGTGGAAATAAGGATGCAAAAGATACTTTAAGCACAGAACAGCAGTCTGCGACTGAGGTAATAGAGAGCACAGAAAATGTGACAGAGGGAGCCAGTGAAGAGAATCCGATTACTTTTACGGATGCACTGGGAAGAGATGTAACCGTAACTTCCCATGATCGTGTGGCAGCCATGATTGGAAGCTTTGCAGATGTCTGGTTATTATCCGGTGGTGAACTGGTGGCAACAGCCAATGACTCCTGGGAGTCATTAGACCTTGACTTAGGAGATGATGTGGTAAATCTTGGAAGTATTCAGGAGCCAAATACAGAAGCATTGCTTGCCGCACAGCCGGATCTTGTAATTGCAAGCACCAATACTACTTCTAATGTGGAGATGGAAAATATGCTGACAGAAGCAGGCGTTACAGTAGCATATTTTGATGTATCTGATTTTGACGCATATCTTCAGATGTTAGACATTTGTACAGATATTACCGGAAGAAAAGATTTATATGAGAAAAACGGACTTGAGGTTCAGAAACAGATTGAAGAAATCAAGGCAAGGGTAGATGATTCCCATCCAAGCGTATTATTTTTACGTGCAGCAGCAAGTGGTGTAAAAGCCAAAGGAAGTGAAGGCAGCGTAGGTGGTGAGCTGTTAAAGGATTTGGGATGTGTGAATATTGCAGACAGCGACAGCGGATTATTGGATAATCTGAGCCTTGAAGCAATCGTAACCGCAGATCCGGATTATATTTTCGTGACTACACAGGGAACCGATACAGATGCGGCACTGGAAAATGTGCAGGAAACATTAATTAACAGTCCGGTATGGAGCAGTCTTACTGCAGTGAAAGAGAATCACTATTATGTACTGGATAAACGGCTTTACAACCTGAAACCAAATGCCCGCTGGGGAGAAGCGTATAAAGAACTGGCAGACATTTTATATCAGGAAAACTAAGACGCAGAAACTTAAGTGACAGAGTATAGGCAATAAAGGAGAAGCGGGATGGGATATTTTCCATTTTTTGTGGAACTAAAAGGAAAAAGAGGACTGATTGTCGGTGGCGGTATTGTAGCAGAACGCAAGGTAAGAAAGCTGCTGCCTTATGAACCGGAACTTCTGGTTGTTGCACCAAAGATTGATGATGAAATCTGGAAACTTTCCGAAGAAATAAAAGAGAAAAGAAAAAAGAACGAAGATACGTCGGAACTTATTTTATCCGAGCGGGATTTTGAAACTACAGATCTGGAAAAAATGGATTTTGTTATTGCGGCAACCTCGGATGAAGCATTGAATGCAAGGATAGCAAAGCTTTGTGAAGAGAGGAATATTCTGGTAAATGTTGTAGATGATAAGGAAAAATGTGGATTCCTGTTCCCGTCGCTGATTCGGGAAGGAAAACTCAGTATCGGCATTTCTACCGAAGGAGCAAGTCCAAGAGTAGCAACCACGTTCCGTGCCCGGTTAAGCGCAGACATCCCGGAGCGGATGGAAGAAATCCTGGATTATCTTGAAAAGATTCGTCCTTTTGCAAAAATGGCAATCGAAGATGACAAAAAGAGAGCTGCTTTTCTGATGGATTTAGCGGATGTGTGTATGGAAAAAGGACGTCCCCTGACAGAAACTGAATGTGAAATTTTACTGGAAAATTATCAAAGCAAAACCCTAAAAGAAGCATTTGCAGATAAAGAAGCACTTTCGGGTAAGGAGGCACAATCCGGAAAAGAAGCTTGTCCGGTCAGGAAAGTATCCCCAGGAAAGGTGGTTCTGGTGGGAGCCGGTTGTCTGTCCTATGAATACATAACACTGCGCGGCATGCAGGAAATCAGAAAAGCACAGGTGCTGATTTATGATGCGTTAATTGATACAAGGCTTCTTGATTTTACCATTGAAAACTGTGAAAAAATCTGTGTAGGAAAACGCAGTGGCAGACACAGCATGAAGCAGGAAGAGATTAATATGCTGCTGATAGAGAAGGCAAAAGAAGGTGCGCATGTTGTAAGGTTAAAAGGCGGTGACCCATTTGTCTTTGGCAGAGGAAATGAAGAAGTAGACGCACTGACGGAGGCTGGCATTGAAACAGAAGTAATTCCCGGCATTTCCTCCTGCATTGCAGTGCCGGAGCTTGCCGGAATTCCGGTGACGGAGCGGAAGGTCAGCCGGAGCTTTCATGTAATGACCGGGCATTTTGCCGGAGATGAGGAATCATTAAAAGATGAGATTCACAAAATGGCTGCCATGGATGGAACCTGTGTCTTTCTGATGGGATACACAAGACTTGCGGAGATTGTAAGAGAATTACAAAACGGCGGTGCAGCGGCAGAGACACCGGTAGCAGTAATTCATGGAACTTCTGATGGAAGCAGCCGGGCAGCATATGGAACACTTCTTACCATCGAAAAAGAAGTGCAGGAGAAACAGATTCCAATGCCGGCAGTGATTGTGGTAGGAGATACCGTCTGTTTACCGGAGTAAAAAAGAAAAATTTTCAGGACTTTTCGGGAAAATCGAGGTCCTGAAAAAAATTTCTTACTTTTCCTATTGACCATATATGAATTATAGGGTATTATGGTAGATAGTTACAGGAAAGGAGAAAAAAGGAAATGGCGAAAATAGCACAATCTCTGACAGAATTAGTTGGTAATACACCAATACTGGAACTGAAAAATTACGAAGAAGCAAAGCATCTTCCGGCACACCTTTTAGCAAAGCTTGAGTATTTTAATCCATTGGGCAGCGTAAAAGACCGTGTGGCAGAAGCAATGATAGAGCAGGGAATAAAAGACGGGCTGATTAATGACAAGACCGTTATTATAGAACCGACCAGTGGCAATACCGGAATCGGGCTGGCATTTGTATGTGCGGCAAAGAAGCTGCATCTGATTTTAACCATGCCGGATACCATGAGTGTTGAGCGAAGAAAGATTGTAACAGCACTGGGAGCAGAAGTGGTACTGACCCAGGGACGGCTTGGCATGCGGGGCGCAATTGAGAAGGCAGCCCAGTTAAAAGAAGAATATGGAAATGCATTTATTCCACAGCAGTTTGAAAATCCGGTCAATCCAAAAATCCATGAGCTTACTACCGCAGAGGAAATCTGGCGGGATACGGACGGGAAGATAGACATCTTTGTAGCTTCCGTAGGAACCGGTGGAACACTGACCGGAACAGCAAGAGGCTTAAAGGCAAAGAAAGCAGATATTAAGATTGTGGCAGTAGAACCTGCAACTTCCGCCGTTCTTTCCGGAAAAGAACCGGGACCACATAAGATACAGGGAATTGGCGCAGGATTTATTCCGAAGGTTATGGATTTGTCACTGGTTGATGAGATTATTCCGGTAGATAATGATGTGGCATTTGATACCACAAGAGAAGTGGCAAAGACGGATGGACTCCTGATTGGAATCTCGTCCGGTGCAGTCTTACATGCAGCAGAAGAACTGGCAGGCAGACCGGAGAATAAAGATAAAAATATTGTTATCTTAATGCCGGACAGCGGAGAGCGGTATTTATCCACCTCTTTATTCGAATTATAAAATCAATGAAAAGAGATAGAAAGGAAATGTTGGGTGACATGCAAAAGAGCAGAAAACAGCAGGGAAAGAAAATTACATATCGTTACCAC
This sequence comes from Roseburia sp. OM04-10BH, assembly GCF_003462605.1. Lineage (NCBI taxonomy): Bacteria > Bacillati > Bacillota > Clostridia > Lachnospirales > Lachnospiraceae > Roseburia > Roseburia sp. OM04-10BH. The sequence goes on along the minus strand of NZ_QTZI01000002.1, from coordinate 9,115 downwards.
ATCACTGCACTTTTACTTGCAGTCATGATGTTGCTGCTCAGTGGATGTGGCAGACAAAAGAGTGATGTCATTACCATAACCAATGTTTCCTATGATCCGACCAGAGAGTTTTATGAAGCATATAATAAAATGTTCATACAGCATTATGAAGCAGAAACCGGAAAAAAAGTGGAAGTCATCCAGTCTCATGGAGGCTCCGGCATGCAGGCACGTTCCGTAGTGGAAGGTTGTAATGCGGATGTGGTGACACTGGCACTGGCACATGACATTTCGTTGATAGAGGATACCGGATTGATTAATGAGGGCTGGGTGGATCAGTTCCCGGATGAATCCGCACCATATACTTCAACCATTGTCTTTCTGGTACGAAAGGGAAATGAGAGAAATATCAAAGACTGGGATGATTTGATTCAACCGGGTGTTGAAGTAATCACACCGGACCCGAAGAGCAGCGGTGGTGCATGCTGGAACTTTCTGGCAGCATTAAGCTATGCAAAGGAAAAGGGTTACAGTGAAGCAGAACAAAAGAAATTTTTAAAAGAACTTTATGCCAACGTTTCCGTGATGGATTCCGGAGCAAGAGGTTCCACAACCACCTTTGTGGAAAATGGAAAAGGCGATGTACTGATTGCATGGGAAAATGAAGCCATGACAGTACTTAAGAATTATCCGGGAGAATATGAACTGATTTCTCCGACGGTCAGTATCTTAGCACAGCCCAGTGTGGCAGTGGTAGATGATAATGTAGATTTCAATGGAACAAGAGATGTGGCAGAAGCATATTTATCTTATTTATATGAAGATGATGCACAGCGGCTCGCCGCAGAGAATGGTTACCGTCCATCCAATCAGGAAATTTTAAAGGAATATGAAGATACCTTTGACCTGACGATGACACTTTGGAGCATTGATGATTTTGGTGGCTGGGATCAGGCATACAAAGATTATTTTGATGATGATGCCTGGTTCGATGAGATATATAACTACTAGAAGAAGAGGCAAGTATGAAAAGACGATTCCGTAAAAATAAAAAAATCAGAGTCATACCGGGATTTCATTTAACGCTTGGAATTACAGTTACAATGCTTTCACTGATTGTACTGATTCCACTGGCATCCGTAATGGTATATTCCTTAAAGTTATCTCTGTCAGAATTTTTCGGACTTCTGACCAAGTCAAATGTATTATATGCATTTGCCACCAGCATCGGATGTTCTTTCTTAGCAGCATGTATCAATGTGGTGTTTGGTGTGATATTAGCCTGGACGCTGACCCGGTATGATTTTCCGGGAAAACGGATTTTAGATGGATTTATTGAACTTCCATTTGCACTGCCTACTGCAGTTGCAGGTATTACTTTATCAAAGATGTATTCTGACACCGGAGTCATCGGAAAGCCGTTAGCAGTCCTTGGAATAAAAGCAGCATATACCCATGTGGGACTGGTCATTGCACTGGTATTTGTGGGAATTCCATTTGTCGTGCGTTCCGTTCAGCCAATATTGGAAAAATTGGATGGACAGTATGAAGAGGCAGCTTATATCCTTGGAGCAACGCCTTCGAAAACATTTTTCAAAGTAATCTTATCTGAGATGAAACCGGCAATTTTAACCGGATTTGGACTGGCATTTGCCAGAGGGGTAGGAGAATATGGAAGCGTTATCTACATATCCGGCAACAGTGCCAAGGAGCATACACAGGTAATTTCCTATGTCATTATGCAGAAATTAAATTATATTGATTATGCCTCTGCAACAGCAATTGCACTGGTTATGTTAATCATATCATTCCTTATTTTATTTGCGGTAAATATCATTCAGATGAAGCAGGCACAACGCACGAATCAGTTATAGAAGGAGAAAAGTATGAACGAGCTTGAAAAACTGGAAAAAAGAAAAAAAAGTACGCGTCATATTCTGATTACAGTCAGTGTACTGTTCCTGTTCCTGATGCTGGTTCTTCCGCTGCTCTGCATCATTGCAAGTTCCTTAAAAGAAGGATTTGCCTTTTACATGCAGTCCATCCGGATAGATTATGTAAAGAGTGCTTTAAAGGTAACTCTGATTGCAACAGTGGCAGCGGTGGTGATTAACACATTCTTTGGATTATGTGTTTCATGGCTTTTAACCAAGTTTTCCTTCCGAGGAAAACAGGTGCTGGCAACCTTGATTGATATTCCGTTTTCCATTTCACCGGTTATCGTGGGACTGGCATTTTTGATGACATTTGGAAGACTGGGCTGGACCTATCCATTTATCCGGGCAATTAACCAGTTTTTTGGAACGAATATCAGAATCGCTTTTGCAATTCCGGGCGTTATTTTAGCAACGGTATTTGTAACATTTCCTTATGTATCAAGGGAAGTGATTCCGGTTTTAAATGCTCAGGGCAAGGACGAAGAAGAAGCAGCAGCCCTGATGGGAGCCGGCGGACTGAAAATCTTTTTTAAGATTACATTTCCACAGATGAAATGGGCATTGCTCTATGGAGTCATCCTTTGTACATCGAGAGCCTTGGGAGAGTTCGGTGCGGTCAATGCTCTGTCAAAGACAAGAGGAGAGACATTTACACTTCCACTGGAAATCGATGCATTATATATGTCGGGTACAGAGCAGTCCGTTACTGCAGCATTTGCAGTATCCTCGCTTTTGGTTATTCTGGCAGTTATTATATTATTCCTTCGAAATATTCTGGAATATCGGGCAAAAACAAGAAGGGAGAGCCGCTGATATGTATGTTGAAATGAAAGATATATGCAAACAATATGGCAGTTTTAAAGCTTCTGATCACGTCAGCTTTGGCATTGAAAAAGGAAAACTGGTGGCACTGCTTGGACCATCCGGCAGTGGAAAGACAACACTGCTTCGTATGATTGCAGGACTGGAAATGCCAAATTCCGGAGATATTTACATCGATGGAAAGCGGGTCAATGATATACCGGCTTCCAAACGAGGCATTGGATTTGTTTTTCAGAACTATGCATTGTTCCGCTATATGACGGTATATGACAATGTGGCATTTGGACTGGAGCTTCAGAAGGTGCCAAAGAAAGAGATTAAGAAGCGGGTAATGGAGCTTTTGGAGATTACCGGACTTTCCGGTATGGAGAAGCGGTATCCGAACCAGTTGTCCGGCGGACAGCGGCAGAGAGTTGCTTTTGCAAGGGCATTGGCACCAAGACCACAGGTACTGCTTCTGGATGAACCGTTTGCAGCAATTGACGCCAAGGTTCGTTCGGAATTAAGACTCTGGCTTCGCAGTGTGGTTACAAAGCTTGGAATCACCAGCATTTTTGTAACCCATGACCAGGATGAAGCCGTTGAGGTGGCAGATGAGATTATCATTACCAATCACGGAACCATCGAACAGATTGGAACACCGGCAGAGATTTATAATACACCGGATACTCCGTTTGTAGCACAGTTTATTGGACGTTCTTCCCTGGTGGAACATTACGAAGAGCTGCATGGATTTGATAAAATCGAGGGCGCAGCGAAAGCAGTCATCCGACCGGAATTTGTAAAGATACATAAATTTGGCAAAATTGACCGCTATATGAGTGCATCCCAGGATGGCATTGTAAAGGATATCGTATTCCGTGGAAACCGTCTGGATGTTACGGTAGACGTAGGCGGCATAGAGATAATCTGTGAATGGCCATTGGAAAAAGAAAGTCTTGAAATCGGAGAGAAGGTAAGCCTTTTGATTTACCGGTTATATGTGCTGGATAAAGAGCGGACGTATCTCTGTGAAAATAAAGAAATGCAGGAGGATGATGTATTCTACATCTAAGTTGCTATGGAAATTAAAAACAGAAAAATATTGGATACAGACATTTTAATTATTGGCGGTGGAACCGCAGGCTGTTATGCAGCACTGACCATTGCAGAACAGTCCGATGCGAAAGTTATCATTGCAGAGAAAGCCAACATCAAAAGAAGCGGCTGTCTTGCAGCCGGAGTAAATGCCATTAATGCATATATCGTAGAGGGCAGAAAGCCGGAAGATTATGTGGATTATGCCAAAAAGGATGCAGACGGCATCGTAAGAGAGGATTTACTTCTTACCATGTCGGAGGGCTTAAACCGTGTAACAGAGAAAATGGAGAAGCTTGGTCTTGTCATTTTAAAAGATGAGAATGGTAAATATGTGGCAAGAGGAAACCGGAATATCAAAATCAACGGTGAGAATATCAAGCCGTTACTTGCTTCTGCAGTAGAGGTACTGCCAAATGTTACGATTTTAAACCGGGTGGCAATTACCGATTATCTGGTAAAGGAGAACAGGATTTATGGTGCAGTGGGATTTTCCATTGAAAATGAGACAGCAGTAGAAATCCGGGCGAAGAAAGTGCTTTGTGCAACCGGTGGAGCATCCGGTCTTTACCGGCCGAACAATCCGGGATTCTCCAGACATAAGATGTGGTATCCACCATTTAATACCGGAGCCGGTTATGCCATGGGAATTGAGTCGGGAGCAGAGATGACCACCTTTGAAATGCGTTTTATTGCACTGCGTTGCAAAGATACCATCGCACCGACCGGAACCATTGCACAGGGTGTGGGGGCAAAGCAGGTAAATGCCCTTGGTGAAGTGTATGAGACAAAATACGGACTTACCACTTCACAGCGTGTGTATGGAACCGTAAAAGAGAATTTATTAGGACACGGTCCATGTTATCTTCGGACAGAAGGAATCAGTGCCGAGCAGGACGATTCCTTAAAGAAAGCTTATCTTAACATGGCACCAAGCCAGACCTTAAAATGGATCGAACAGGGAAAGAACCCAAGTGAGCAGAATGTGGAAATCGAAGGAACCGAGCCGTATGTGGTAGGTGGACATACCGCCAGTGGTTACTGGGTTGACACCAGAAGAGAATCTACGATTCACGGACTGTATGCAGCCGGAGATGTGGCAGGAGGCTGTCCACAGAAATATGTAACAGGAGCCATGGTCGAGGGCGAGATTGCAGCAAAGGCAATGGTAGAAGACCTTGCAAAAGAAAAGGCTGCAAGCTATGAAATGACGGAAGAAGAAAAAGCATTCTGTGACAACAGATTTGAAGAAAAGATGAAGGAGTATGATAAGATTTTAACAAATCAGTCCGGTTTATATGATACGGAACAATTAGAAGAAGCCATGCAGAAGGTAATGGATACCTATGCAGGCGGAATCAGTAATCATTATCAGTTTAATGAAAACCAGCTGAATCTGGCAGAAGAGAAAATCGAAAAGTTAAAGGAACTTTCGAAGGGGCTTGGAGCTTCCAATATGCATGAGCTGATGTTTGTCTATGAGCTTAAGAACCGGCTGACGGTCTGTGAGACACTGATTTATCATCTGAGAGCCAGAAAGGAAACCCGATGGCACAGTTTTGCAGAAAACTTAGATTATCCGGATAAGAGTGATGAGTGGTTAAAATATGTCAATACCAGAAAAGAAAATGGTAAAATCCATGTGCTCTTCCGGGAATTAGTAAAGCGAGGTGAGACCTATGAGCATAGCTATTAATCAAAGCAAATGTGTGGGATGCGGCAGATGCAGTCAGGTCTGTCCGGGAACTCTGATTGGAATGGGTTCTGACGGAAAGGCATGTATGCTCTATCCGAAGGACTGCTGGGGCTGCTGCTCCTGTATTAAAGAATGTAAGGCAGATGCCATAGCACTTTACCTGGGAGCCGATATGGGCGGCATGGGAAGTAAGATGAGTGTTGCAAGCCGGGAACAGTATCTGGACTGGAAGATAGAGAAAAGGGATGGCACCGTAGAGACCATCGTTATCGACAGAAAGCAATCGAATCAATATTAATAAATCGCCACGGGGTGGCAGAAAGAGGTAAGTATGGGTGAATTATCACATTTGGATGAACTGGAAGCAGAAGCAATTTACATCATAAGAGAGGTGGCCGCAGAGTGCGAGAAGCCGGTTATGCTTTATTCCATTGGAAAAGACAGCTCCGTAATGCTGCATCTTGCCATGAAAGCATTTTATCCGGAGAAGCCGCCATTTCCATTCCTGCATGTAAATACCACATGGAAATTCAAGGAAATGATTCACTTCCGTGATGAGACAGCAAAGAAGCTTGGCATTGAAATGTTAGAGTATATCAATGAAGATGGTGTAAAGAAGGGCATTAACCCATTCGACCATGGCTCTGCATATACCGACATCATGAAAACACAGGCACTGAAACAGGCACTAAATAAATATGGATTTACTGCAGCATTTGGTGGCGGCAGACGAGACGAGGAAAAATCCCGTGCAAAGGAAAGAATTTTCTCCTTCCGTAATGAAAATCATGCCTGGGACCCGAAGAACCAGAGACCGGAAATGTGGAAGCTTTACAACGCTAAAATCAATAAAGGCGAAAGCATTCGGGTATTCCCGATTTCCAACTGGACAGAGACTGATATCTGGCAGTATATCAAACGTGAGAAAATTGACATTGTACCATTATATTTTGCAGCAGTACGTCCGGTAGTATATCGTGATGGAAATATTATCATGGTGGATGATGACCGTATGCGTCTGCTTCCGGGAGAAGAAATCCAGTACAAGAGTGTACGTTTCCGTACCTTAGGATGCTATCCTTTGACCGGAGGAACAGAGTCAACAGCAACTACATTGGATGAAATTATCGATGAGACTTTAAGTGCAGTATCTTCCGAGAGAACCACCCGTGTCATTGATAACGAAGCAGCAGGCAGTATGGAAAGAAGAAAGAGAGAGGGGTATTTCTAAGATGAGTGGATTATTAAAATTTATTACATGCGGTAGTGTGGATGACGGAAAGTCCACTTTGATTGGACACATTCTTTATGATGCAAAGCTTTTGTATACAGACCAGGAAAAAGCACTGGAATTAGATTCCAAAGTAGGAAGCCGCGGTGGAGCAATTGACTATTCTCTTCTGTTGGACGGACTGATGGCAGAGCGTGAGCAGGGTATTACCATTGACGTAGCATACCGTTATTTTACAACAGACAACAGAAGCTTTATCGTAGCAGATACACCGGGTCATGAAGAGTACACCAGAAACATGGCGGTTGGTGCATCCTTTGCAGACCTTGCAGTTATCTTAATTGATGCAAAACAAGGGGTACTGGTACAGACCAGAAGACATGCCAGAATCTGTGCATTAATGGGAATCAAGTTCTTTGTATTTGCAGTAAACAAAATGGATCTGGTAGACTACAGCGAAGAGCGTTTCAAAGAAATCGAAGCACAGATTAAAGAATTAGCAGACGAACTGAAGTTAGAGAGCATTTACATTATTCCGGTTTCTGCAACAGAAGGTGATAATGTAACAACCAAATCCGATAAAATTAGCTGGTACAAGGGAGAGGCATTGCTTCCATACCTTGAAAAAGTAGATGTAACAGAGAAGAAGCAGGAAGAGGGCTTCTATATGCCGGTACAGAGAGTGTGCCGTCCGGACCATACTTTCCGTGGATTCCAGGGACAGATTGAATCCGGTGAAGTAAAAGTCGGAGACGAAATCGTTACCCTGCCAAGCAATGAGCGTGCGCATATCAAGAGCATTTTAGTAGGAGATAAAGACAGCCAGAGTGCCTTTATGGGACAGCCGGTTACACTGCAGCTTGATAAAGAAGTAGACGTATCCAGAGGCTGTGTCATTGCATCCGGCAATAACCTGCCAATCAGCAAATCCTTTACAGCAACCATTCTCTGGATGGATGATGAGGAGCTGACACCGGGAACCGATTATCTGGTAAAACTTGGAACCAAGCAGATTCCTGGTATCTTAAAGAACATTCAGTATAAGATTGATGTAAATACCGGTGAATTTATTCCGGCAGGACAGCTTAAGAAAAATGAGATTGCAGTCTGTGACCTTGATTTGCAGGAGCCGGTTGTCATCGATGAATTCAAAAAGCATAAGACTTTAGGAGAGCTGATTCTGATTGACCGTATTTCCAATATGACTTCTGCCTGCGGTGTAGTAGAAGATGCTGCCGTAGATGAGAGCAAGGATTTAAAAGCAGCTTTCGTATATGGAAGCCTTAAGGGAAATGGAGACATTTTCGAAGAGTTCTATTATAACCTTGAGAGTATGACGATTGCCAAGGTACGTCCGGTTCAGAAGACCTATACCATTGGAGATGAAATTCCGGTAAGCGGAGAGAGCTATCAGTATCCGGATGACTTCGATATTGTCATCTTAAGAGAAAGAATCTTTGTACAGGTTCGTGGACGCAAGGTAGAAAAGATTGCACCGCTGGCAGAATACCAGTACAGCAATGTTCCGGTTATCAACGGAAGAGGCTTTGCCGTTGCCATTACATCTGCACAGGATGCACAGGCATTCTTAGACGATCTGGCTGCAGCAGGTGAAAAACCATCCAGTGACTTCTTCAATAAGTGGCTGCATTTTGAAACATATCGTAAGATTATTTTCAAGGATGAAATCTGGTTATAGGAAATTAGTTGTAAAAAAAATAAGTCATAAAAATAGCTGGGAATACGCTTTTTGCGGTTCCTCATAAAAAATGCGGGATACAGGAGGGATTAATATGTCGATTAAGAAAATTGCGGCGATAGCAGGCGTTTCAACAGCCACTGTATCCCGTGTTTTGAATAATCCGGATTACAAATGTTCATCGGAAGGGCTGCGGGAGAAAATCTGGCAGATAGCAAGAGAGATGAACTATATGCCAAACGAGGCAGCCAGGAATCTGAAAATGGGTAAGAGTACTACAAAAGACACGATGTATTACCTTGATATTTTAATGACACAGACGGGAAATAATCAGGAATAGTGACGGCTTAATTATACCTGGAAAATGTGAGCCCCAGGTGTTAAAGAAGCTGTCTTCCTACTATAAAGTAACTCCCTTTTTACAAAAGTGTGTCTGATGCATAATTCCTTATAATTATTCGCTTTTTCTACTTTTATACATTTTATATTCATTTTCCATAATGTGGAGCTTATTTTTTGATAAGTTGTCGTGCAATTTATTAGAATGGAATTTTTGAAAGAGCCAGCATCTTGAATGGGCTGACTCTTTCAATGTCATCTGTAATTGACAAACTGGAATTTGACTAATTATTGTGTTTTAATGATTCTATAAACTACCCCCAATTGAGCAGGGT
>NZ_QTZI01000019.1:0-27396 GCF_003462605.1 Roseburia sp. OM04-10BH | reverse complement strand
TTATTTGCACCAAGTCATATTGTGATTTCATATAAAAATGTAAAATGATATTTACAAATCCCAGTTTTGATTTAATCGAATCCATAACATTTATTAACTGTTATATCTTATCTTCATGAAGTCCGCAAACCCTTGTAAATGCTAAATTTGTAGCGAGTGAGTTTGCCCTTACGCTTTCCCTTGTGTTATATCCTTTTCCCTCATGTTACGAATGCTCACAAGGGCAAAATTAAGGGAAAGAAAATCCTGTAACAAATTATAACATGAAATGAAAATGGCAGGAAGAACGGATTGAAATGCTTTCAAAACTATTAGAATATCATGGAAAGGATGTACGGTTATCTCATAATATAACAAGAGACGAAAATTTTAAGCTTTTTGATGCTTGAATTTTATTTTAATTTTTATAGAGAGGACACGTTGATTTTTCAGTGTATCCTCTCTATTTAAAATTATTTTTAAATAGTTCTTGCACAAAAACAAATAGCATGCTAAAATCTATTTAAAGAAAGTTTTAAATAGGTAAAAGATATGGGAGAAACTAACATTTTTAAAGTATTGGCAGATAGCCAGCGAAGAGACATTCTTATTATGTTGAAAAATGAGCGATTAAATGCTGGAGAGATTGCTGAAAAATTACAGATCACACCGGCTGCTCTTTCTTATCATTTAAAATTATTAAAAAACGCAGATTTGATATCTGAATATAAAGAGAAAAACTTTGTTTATTATGAAATCAACACTACGGTTTTCGATGAATTAATTATATGGGTTAACCAGTTTGGAGGAAAAAAAGTATGAAAAAAATAATGTGGATAGTAGCAATGATACCAGTTGTAGTTACAAGTGTTGTACTACAGTTTATGCCTGATATTATACCTATGCATCATGACTTGGAGGGAAACACTGACAGATGGGGAAGTAAAACAGAAAGCTTTATTTTTCCGGTAATTATTTTGTTTATTACACTGTTTTGGCACTTGCTAATCTATGTGTTTGAGAAAAAATCAAAAAATGCAAATACAGAAAAGGAACAGATGGAAGCAAAATCTTCTGCAAAGGTATTATGTGTTGTAGGAATTTCGCAAGCAATCATGTTCGGGATTATGCATTATTTTATTCTTTATTCTTCTTGGATACAGGCAAATGCAGGTGGTGAACATGCGGTTATTGACATTGCAAAAGTTTCATGTATTTTGTGTGGTATTATGTTTATTGTATTAGGAAATTTTATGACAAAGGCAAAACGAAATGCAGTAGTGGGAGTTCGAACCGTTTGGAGTATGCACAATGATAATACATGGAGAAAGAGTAACCGCTTTGGTGCAATATGTATTATTATTACGGGGTTATTGACTATCATTACAACCGTATTTACAAGTGGGATGACTGGCACAATCTTTATGTTGATTTATTTATTATTAGCAACAATTGTAACTGTGGTATACTCAAAAAAGATATATGATAAGGAAATAAAAAAATAATTTGTATCTTTATGCGAGAGGGTGAAATTCCAGTCTTTTACAGAGAGATAACAAACGAAGGGAGGCAATTGCCTCCCTTCGTTTGTTATCTACTCCTTCCACGGTTTGGTGGAGAATATGGTCTTGTTAACTCTCGCTCCTTTATGTCCTGTTTCTTAGATATAAGCCTATCGTGTAGAGACTGTGGCTTTTCTCCATACCGTTGTTTCCAATTCTTAAGGCTGTCCTGATAATCCCCATAAGCTGTCTCTGACTTATGAAATGCTTTGTAGAAGGCTTCCGCATTCTGATACCCGTATTCCTTTACGATATGGGATAATCGGGCTTTCATTCGGGAAATACGTTCCTCCAATCCGGCTATCTCTGTTGAAAGTTCGGAACGCCTTTTTGCTTTGAAGATACCTTTGCTGTCGGACAGTTCAATTTCAAGGTCACTTCGCTGTTTCTCGAGTGCAAAAATTGCTTTATTCTGTTCTTGCAGCTTTTGATAAATTTCGCATAAGTGCTTGTAAGAAACTGCTTCCGGTGATGGCTGTGGTCTTGGCGGTATGGCAGGCTTTGGTGTATCTGTCTGCTTTCTGCTTTCTTCTGGTACAGCTTTCTGCTCTTTGAAATCTGTGTTCTCCGGTCTTGCTTCAAGCTCTTTGGAAATTACTTTATCTGCAAGCTCCAGAGTTTTGAGAAATACTTTGGAGATTAACAGTTCTAATACTGCAATGGCAGTACCGATAATGGAAGATAACAGATTCGGTCTGTTTCCGTAAAGCCATACGGATTCCACAATCTTGTCCGTTATCCGTTCCTTTTTTATCTGCATGATTTCTGACTTGGAAACACCCGTTACAATCGCTCTGTCAACCGTCTGATTCCACAAGGTGCGTTTACTGTTGTTTGCCTCAATCTCGGCGGCTTTCGGATTGTTCTTACCAATCTTTTTGGTGGCAAGATACATACCGCCACGCTCAAAAACTTCTAACCGCTGGCTTTTATCCCGCACATACTGATTGATAAGATTGGTATAATCCTGCTTGACGGTATCAAGGAAATTTTCAGCCTTGAAGTGTTTATCCTTAATGGAGAAAATCTGTCTTTCGTATACCTCACCTTTGTGAATCACCTTACACCTTTTACGGATATTTCCTTCTTCATCAAGTATCTCTTTCTTGGTGCGTACATGATTTCCCTTTTCGTCATAGAACATATTGCGGGTGGCAACCTTTTCTATGGGCTGTTCCAAGAGTGTACGCTCCGAAAAAATGAGATGGATGTGATAGTTGGTTTTCCGCTTATTGTGATGCAGGGCTGCGATACAGTCCGTTCCGTAAGTCTGTCTGAAATGGTCTGTAAATATCTGCAACAGTCTGTCTGGAGGATACTCCGTAAAAGATTCCGGCAGGGCTATGATCAATTCCCTTGCCTCAATACATTTCCCCTCCGTACCGTTTTTTTTAAATTCTGCCTGATTATATTTTGCAAGGTCAGTCCAAAAATTACGGTCTGTGGTTTCATATACCGCATACAGATTTTCCTGCTTCTTTGGGCTTGAAATATAATAAATTCTTCCCCGGACATTGTGGAGCTTCGTCATCTGAATAAATGAATTTCTTGGCATGTGCTTCCTCCTTTCCGTATCTGCCAAGTACGAAGCTGCAAGAAATGAGGATGGGAAACTTTCTAATGTGAAAGTGAGTAGGCTACATAGGTAGCCTGTCTACGAACATATCCGCCTGTCGGCGAAAAGCTCCCAGCAGGGCGAAATACACAGAGTACAAATCGTAAGATTTGTGCGAGGGGTGTATTTCGCTCTCAAACGCCGAGGGCTTGTATAAAAAAGTTTCTTCCCCACTTCTTAAATTTCCGGTTGTATCTTAGAGGAAGCACATGGTATAATCTATTTGCGTGTAGGTATATCATGGCTTCGGTCAGATACATACCTTAGGGATGGTCTTAGGACTGTCCCTATTTAATTTGTCACATTTCTTGTGACAGCTCTGACATTTCCTTTGTCCCTTAAGTCCCTGCCTTCATTGGCGGTCATGAACTTTTCAAGCATATCCGTTTTGATAAGGACTTTCCGTCCTACCTTCAATACCGGAAGCTTTTTCCATTCTACCAGTTTCCGCAGGGTATTTCTGCCGATACCCGTATAGTCGGCAGCTTCCTCAATGGACAGTGCAATCTTCACTTCTGTCATTAAAACACCTCCTCTTGAATTGCATAATGCAATTTTGTGACTATGCCTACTATATAACTTTTATATCTTCTTGTCAAGCGTTACGAAATTTTAAAAGCAATTATTAACTTGCATATTGCAATGCTACTTTTACTGTGTTATACTTTAGCCATACCGAAAAAGGAGGCGTATCAGAATGAAAGATAAAGAATTACGCAAGTTAATCGGTAGCAGGGCAAAACAACGCAGACTGGAATTAGGTGTCAACCAGCCTTATATAGCAGAAAAGATGGGAGTTACCGCTTCCACCATACAGCGGTATGAGGCAGGAACGATTGACAACACCAAGAAGCTTGTTCTGGATGGTCTGTCGGAAGCACTTCATGTATCAGTGGAGTGGCTGAAGGGCGAGACGGAAGAAATGACAAGTGATGTTACGGATAAAAGGGAATTACAGATTCGTGATACCATGACTTCCATTCTCTCCAAACTGCCTTATGATATGAAGGCAGACGAAGCGGATTTTTCCAAAGATTTACTGCTGCTGATGTTGAAGGAATACGAATTATTCGTTGATTCCTTTCAATATGCCTGTAAGAATTTTAAAGGGAATACGGAAGATGCCACAATTGCAAAAGTAATGGGGTTTGAATCCAATCAGGAATATAATGAGATTATGTTCCTTAGGGAAATCACCCATACGGTAAACGCACTGAACGACATGGGCGACATTGTAAGGCTCTATTCCAAGAATCCCGAAACGGCAGCCGTAAGGCTTGCAAATCTTCTTTCAGAGAAAGACTCCGAACCGGTATAGATTAGACAACCGGAGTTATGATATACTTACACGCAGAAAGCATTTCATCAGTTCCGATTGTCGATATCGAAAGGAGTAACGATTATGGCAAAAGGTTCTGTAAGAAAGAAAGGCAAGAAATGGTACTACCGCTTCTATGTGGAAGATGCAAGCGGTAATCTGGTGCAGAAGGAATTTGCAGGTACGGAAAACAAAAGCGAGACGGAAAAGCTGTTGAGGCAGGCAATGGAGGATTATGAAGCCAAGCGGTTTGTTGCAAAGGCTGAAAACATCACACTCGGAGAGTTGCTTGACCTGTGGGCTGAGGAAGAATTAAAGACAGGCACATTGAGTAATGGAACGGTTGGCAATTATCTTCAGACAATTGGGAGAATCAAACAACACCCTATCAGCAAAAGGAAACTGAAAACGGTGACTTCGGTACACCTGCAGGAGTTTATGGATTTGCTCTCATTTGGAGGCACTGTGGGAGATTTTATATCAAAAGGATATTCCATTGATTATGTAAGGTCATTTTCAGCAGTATTGCAACAGTCATTCCGGTTTGCGGTATTTCCGAAACAGTTTATTACCTTCAATCCAATGCAGTATGTGGTGATGAGGCATAAAAAGGAAGAAACAGATTTGTTTGCGGATGAAACAGCCGCAGACAGAGACAAGGTTAAACCGCTTTCCTTTGAAATGTACCGGAAACTGATTGAACAGCTTGGAAAACGAAGTGGGGATGCGATTCTTCCGGTTCAGATAGCATACTTTACAGGTCTCAGACTTGGAGAGGTAGCAGGTCTGACATGGCAGGATATCAACCTTGAAGAACAGTATCTCACTGTACGCAGGAGCATCCGCTACAATGGTGCTACCCATAAGCACGAAATCGGTCCGACAAAGTGGAAAAAGATCAGGGTTGTTGACTTTGGCGATACCCTCGCAGATATTTTGAGGAATGCAAAAAAGGAACAGCACAAAAACCGTTTTCAGTATGGGGAACTCTACCAGCGGAATTTTTACAGAGAAGTAATGGAAAAGAATCGGGTGCATTACGAGTATTATCATTTGGGAATGACAGAGAATGTGCCGGAAGATTACACCGAAATCTTCTTTGTATGCTTAAGGGAGGATGGTTGTCTGGAACTTCCGGCAACCATAGAAACAGCCTGCCGGACAGCAGGAAGAAAAGTACCGGAGCTTGAAGGTTTCCATTTCCACACACTGAGGCATACCTACACGACAAACCTCTTATCCAACGGGGCTCAGCCTAAGGATGTGCAGGAACTGTTAGGACACTCAGACGTGAGTACCACCATGAATGTCTATGCCCATGCTACAAGGGAAGCAAAGCGGACTTCCGCAAGACTTCTTGATAAAGTGGCAGGCAACGATTAAACAACTGAATAATGAATTTTCCCTTGTAATTATCCCATAAGGGCAAAAACAAGGGAAAAGGATACATATATAGAATTTTCAATGGCGGGAAGCCTTGAAAATAGGGGAAAGTTAAGAGAGTTAATAGATAAATCCCAGTTTGTTAAATTGGAAAATTAGAATTTATATATAAAGGAGAATATTGATGAAACTGTTTTTATGTTCGCACTTTTCAAGTGTAGGAAGTCTGATAAAGGAAGAAATTGAAAATAAAAAAGTCGCATTTATTCCAACAGCTTCGCTGCGTGAAGGCTACACCGGTTATGTCGGCTCGGCTCGAAAATTATTCAAAAAGTTGGGAGCAATCGTAACTGAAATTGATATTTCAACGGAGGCTTATTCAACGATACAGTCTGTTTTTGAAGATGCGGATGTGATATATTTTACCGGCGGAAATTCTTTTTTCCTTATAGACCAGCTCCGTAAAACGGGAACGGATGAGCTGTTGAAAAAAGAATTGGCAAAGGGAAAACTGATGATTGGTGAATCGGCAGGTGCGATTATATGCGCTCCAAGCATCCAATATATCGAGCAAATGGATGAAAAGCCGGAGGACTACTCACAAGAAGATGATGCAGGGCTTGATTTGATTGATTTCTATGTTCTTCCGCATTATCTTACAGCACCATTTAAGAAAGTTACCGAGAAAATAATGACTGAATTTTCGGATTTGAATCTATGCCCTATTAACAACCATCAGGGAATTGTAATTGATGGTGAAGGTTCAAAGGTTATTTGCAAAGACTAATTTGAAAAATCCTTTTTTTGAAACTGGAAAATCGGAAGCTGAGGAGATAGACTATTGAGAACATATGAGAATAAAGACGAGCTTAAAAACGAGATAAATAAAAGCTTTGCAAAGTATATTTCAGAATTTAATGATATTCCGGAGCATTTAAAAGATAAGAGAATTGATGAGGTCGATCGAACTCCGGCAGAAAATCTTGCTTATCAGGTTGGCTGGACAACTCTTGTTATTAAATGGGAATCAGACGAAAGAAAGGGTATTCCTGTCAAAACTCCTTCGGATAATTTTAAGTGGAATCAGCTTGGCGAATTATATCAATGGTTCGCAGATACATATGCTCAGCTGTCACTGCAAGAATTGAAAGACAGATTGAATGAGAATATCAACTCTATTTATGTAATGATTGATTCTCTGAGTGAGGAAGAATTATTTAAACCACATATGAGAAAATGGGCTGACGAAGCAACTAAAACAGCTGTCTGGGAAGTATACAAATTCATACATGTTAATACAGTTGCTCCGTTCGGAACCTTTAGAACCAAGATTAGAAAATGGAAAAAGATTGCACTATAACTTCCAGTTTGCCAACTTGCCCTTTGAGAGAGGAGAAATCCCTTTCCCATAGGGCTTTTTCTATTTATACGGATATTCGCAAACTACAAGATAAAGCCAAAACTTCATATACTCTAAGCACAAGGAGGTTGAGGTTTGGCTATGAATAACAGTTTAGCAGAAGTACACCCGGAGCTTGTTTCGGAGTGGTCGGAAAAGAATTTAACGCTTACGCCTGATGACATTACTTTCGGTTCAAATAAAAAAGTATGGTGGAGAGGTGCTTGCGGTCATGAATGGCAGGCAAGAAATGTTGGAAACAGATATAGAAAATGAACTTGTAAAAAATGTTACTTCTCTACTGATGGAATTAGGCACTGGTTTTGCTTTTATGGGACAGCAGTATCATCTTGAAGTTGGAGGAAAAGATTTCTATATAGACCTTCTGTTCTATAACACAAAGCTTAGATGTTATGTAGCAATAGACCTTAAAACTGGCGAGTTTAAGCCAGAACAGGCAGGAAAGATGAATTTTTATTTATCTGCTTTAGACGATTTAGTGAAAGCTCCAGAGGATAATCCATCAGTGGGACTTATTTTGTGCAGAGATGAAAATAGAACAATTGCAGAGTATGCATTGAGAGATATGTCAAAACCGATTGGTGTCAGTGAATATCACTTATGCACGGATTTACCGTTAGATTTGAAAAATGCATTACCTGCCGTAGAAGATATTAGAAGTAGAATTGATATGAAAAAGTAATTTGTGCAGACCGTCTGCACAAATTGCAAATTTAAATTGCATTGAACAAAAAGCCTTTATGGGCGGAAATTTTCAATGGAATAAAAATGACAGATATGTTGTATCAGTGTTATTGGCTGAAGGATAATACATAGTAAAAGTGTTCTTAGAGATTTTGGACTCCGTGAATCCAAAATCTATACGGCTGTTATTGAAGATTTATATATTGCTTAGATTGTTGCCACAGTGAGGCAACAATCTAATTGTGCAGACGGTCTGCACAAATTGCAGGATAAAAGTTCATTGAACAAAAAAGCCTTTATAGGCTGTAATTTTCAATGAAAACAAAAACTTTACTTTTAACATTGGTTGAGTTAAAAAGAAATAAATTGAGTTAAGCGGAAAAATATCAAATGCCAGTTGCTTTTTCACTCTCGAGATGATATTATTAGTATATATACTAATAATATTTGAAGAGAGGTGATATATTTGCGGAGAGACAGCAGTGAAACAAAGAGGAAAATACTGACTGTGTGCGTCCGTCTCTTTCTGGAACAGGGGTATAAAAACACCACTGTCAGTCAGATTGTGGACGAAGCAGGTGTTGCAAGAGGAAGCTATTTGAATCTGTTTCCCACCAAGGATAAAATTTTGCTGGACTTGACCGAAACGATGTTCGGCGGACAGTTCGGCGTGGCAAGAAGCATTGCAGACAGCAAGCTGCCGCCGGTTTACGCCTATGCGGTGGAAACGGCGATCCAACTGACGCTGACCGAGCTGAACGAGAACCTGCGGGAAATCTACATTGAAGCCTATTCCCTGCCCGAAACATCGGAGTATATCTACCTGCATACCACGGCAGAGCTGAAGCAGATTTTTGGTGAAAATTTCCCCGATGATACCGAGAGCGACTTTTACGAGATGGAAATCGGCACGGCGGGACTGATGCGCAGCTATATGGCGAGAAAATGTGATATTCATTTTCCGTTGGAACGCAAGCTCAGCCGTTTTCTGACGGCGGCGATGCGGGTGTATCGTGTACCGGAGGCAGAGCAGGCAAAGGTGCTTGCCTTTATTCAATCATTAGATATTAAAGCAATTGCCACAGAGGTTATGTATAAACTGTTTGCCATGTTGGAAATGAAATACGATTTTAAGCTGTCAAAGAACGGCGAAATGGAGGAAACAAGATGAAGAAACGATTATTCAGTATCCTGCTTGCTCTGTGCATGGTGCTCTGCCTTGTGCCGACCACGGCATTTGCCGAGAGCGAGACGGAAGAACCGCCTGTATGCACCTGCGAAACGGCCTGCACGGCAGAAGCAATGAACGCAGATTGTCCCATCTGCGGCGCAGAGGGCGCTTTGCCGGAAAACTGCGAATGCAGCGAGCCCATTGAGAACGCAGAGCCGGAAGGCGAAGAGAACGAAGAACAGTCGGAGGGGGAAGTGTCCGCCCCCCAGCCGGAGACAGCCTTGACATCGTTAATTGGCGGGAGCGAGACGGTAACAGAAGTCAGCACCGCGGATGAGCTGACTGCGGCTGTTGCTGATTCTAAGGTCAACACCGTCAAGCTGACAGGGGACATTAGCATCAGCAACTCCCTGACCGTCAACCGCACCGTGACGCTGGACCTGAACGGTCATGTGCTCAAATACGAGAGCGCAAACAAGGGCAGCGTGATTGTGGTCGAGGGCGGCGGGCAGCTGACGATCGAGGACAGCAATACGAGTAATCTCTCGCACAGATTCAATCCGAATGGCAAACTGTGGGTGCTGGACGAGGCAAGCGGCACAGAGACCGTCACCGGCGGCGTCATCACCGGCGGCACGGGCTATCCGATTCTGCTATATGGCTCCTACTACTATTATGGCGGCGGTGTGTATATCGCATCCGGCGGGCAGTTGACCATGACCGGCGGCAATATTATCGGCTGCTCCGCGACGTACGGCGGCGGTGTACATATTGATGGTGAATCGGGTCAGTTCTCTATGTCCGGCGGCAGCATCGCCGGATGCGTCGCCTCCATCATCGGCGGCGGTGTTCGTGCTTCCGGCACGTTCAAAATGTCAGGTCAGGCGGTCATTCGCAGCTGCACCGCCGAAAGCGCGACCCAATTTGTTTTCGGCGGAGGCGTATATGTCAACGACAGCAGCAGCTTTGAAATGTCTGGTGAGGCAAAAATCAAAGGCTGTCAGGCAATCTCCAACTCTTCCCATTCTTCCAACGGCGGAGGCGTATATGTCAGCAGCAGCAGCAGCTTTGTGATGTCTGGTGAGGCAAAAATCGAAGACTGTAAGGCAATCTCCAACTCTTCCAAATCTTCCAACGGCGGGGGTGTCTTTCTCGCAAACGGTACGTCGCTCACCCTGTCGGGCAACGCCGTGATTCAAAATTGCACGGCAACGAATTCCGTCAACTCCGGCGAAGCCTATGGCGGCGGTGTGCGCGCCTTTTATGTGAGGGAGATCACCTTGGCGGGCAGTGCGAGCATTGCCGGCTGTGCTGCGGCAAACGGAAGCGGACTATACATCACCGGCTCTACGACACCTGGCTATGGGATTCTTTACGCCAACGGCGGCTCGGTTGACGGCGACGTCGTGCTGGGAGATACAACAGAGGGTCCCTGTACCATTACAGGCTCCGGCGAGACTGTGTTCAAGGGCAAAGTGACCGTTACCCCCGGCAGCACCATCGAAAACGGTAAATTCAACGGCGAGGTCATCAACAACGGAACCATCACCGGCGGCGTTTTTAACAGCACAGTTTCCGGCAGCGGTATCATCAACGGCGGCACATTTAACGGCACCCCCGATCACATCACCGGCAGCGGCACGGAGACAGATCCCTATCAAATCAGCACCGCCGCGGGGCTGAAATGGTTCCGGGATAAGGTGAACGATGCAAAAACCGAAGAAGAAACCAAAATCTGCGCCGTGCTGACAGCAGCCATTGATTTGAATAACGAACCGTGGACGCCAATCGGAAACTATACCGAAGGAAATAAGATTTACTACGAGGGCACATTTGACGGCGGCGGCCACACCATTTCCGGCCTGAACGTTACGGACAACTTCAGGTATGCCAGTCTATTCGGTGCTGTAAAAGGCGGCACGATTAAAAACCTGACAGTGGCAGGTAACGTATCCCATAATTATAATTTGACGGGTCTAGCCTGTCACGTCGGCGGCATTGTGGGCGGCGCTTTGGATGCTGCGACGATTGAAAATTGCAGCAACAATTGCAGCGTTACTGGCGGCAGTGGCGATTATATTGGCGGTATTGCTGGCAGTAATATTGACAATGCGAGAATCATCGACTGCTATAATGTTGGCACAATTACCGGCACAATTAATGGAACTGGCGGTGTTACGTGGCTTAACATGGGCACGATCTCCAATTGCTACAATGTTGGAACGATTAAAACACCCTATAATAGTGATGCTGTTGGCGAAATCGTTGGCCGTAATCATGGCACTGTAGAAAACTGCTACTATCTTGCCGGTACGAACCTGAACGCAGTTGGCCAAAACAATAGTAATGGCAACATTACAAAAACAGAGTCCAAAACCGCCGCAAACTTCGCCAACGACACGGTGCTGGCGCTGCTCAAGGCTGACCGCGACAATTCTCCGTGGGACAGCTGCCAGTATGTGGCTACGGCAAAAATAACCCTGCCCGTGTTCAAGGGACAGGGCGATGAACATACCCACAATGGGAACTGGACATCGAACGACAACGGCACCCACAGCCGCCGCTGCACCTGCAATGTCGTGGAAACACAAAACTGCTCCGGTGGCACGGCAACCTGCACCCAAAGAGCAAAATGCACAGTTTGCGGTGCGGAATATGGCGATGTTCTGGGACATGATTTTACTACCAGTTGGACACATGATGATAACGAGCACTGGAAGCAGTGTTCCCGTTGCGATAAAAAGGATGACGTAGGCCCTCATACTTGGGACAACGGTACGATAACAACAGCGCCTACCTGCACAAAAGCGGGCAAAAAGACATATAGCTGCACCAAGTGCGACGCAACAAAAATAGAGCCGATTCCAGCTACGGGCCATAGCTGGAAGTCCGATTGGACGTCCGATGCAACGCATCACTGGCATGAATGTGCCAATGAAAACTGCGATGTGACGGATAACGCGGGAAAGAAAGGCTACGCGGAGCACTCCGGCGGCAAAGCGACCTGCACCCAAAATGCCGTCTGTGAGTTTTGCAAGGCTGAGTATGGCGAAAAGCTGCCCCACGACTTCACGGCGGAGACCGTGGATGCAAAGTACCTGAAATCCGCCGCCACCTGCACGGAAAAGGCGGTCTACTACAAGTCCTGCGCAGTCTGCGGTCTGAGCTCCGAGGGCACGGCGGATGAGGCGACCTTCTTCTCCGGCAATGCGCTGGACCACAACTGGGGCGCTTGGACGCAGAACAGCGATGAAAAGACACACACCCGAATCTGTAAGCGTGACACCAGCCATACGGAAACCGAGAATTGCATCGATGCAAACAAAGACCACAAATGTGATATCTGCGATTATATAATCAGCGAGTGTGCAGACGATAACAAAGACCACAAGTGTGATTATTGCGGCAAGAAGCTGATTGAGCACACCGGCGGGAAAGCGACCTGCAAGGACAAGGCAAAGTGCGAAGTCTGCGGTGCGGAATACGGTGAGCTTGATGCGAAGAACCACACCGACTTAAAGCACTTCCCGGTAACTGCGGCGACCAAGACCACCGAGGGCAATATCGAGTACTGGTACTGCGAAGGCTGCGGTAAATATTACAGCGACAAGGACGGTACAAAGGAAATCAAAAAAGCCGACACCGTAACGGCGAAGCTGAAGGACGATTCCAAATCTCCGCAGACCGGCGATACAAGCAACCTTGCTTTGTGGATTGCCCTGCTGTTTGTCAGCAGCGGTGCTGCCATTGGTACAACGGTTGTCAGCAGAAAGAAAAAGTACAACAAATAATTGAATAGCGTTCCCTTGCTCCAGCTTCCGAGCAAAACAAAAGCGTCGTAGCAATACGGCGCTTTTGTCGGAGAAAGAAAATAGCGGATAGAATTATTTTGGAGGAATGAAAATGAAGAAGAAACTTCTCGGTAAGAATCCGGAACTTGCATTGTATAAGAAAAGATGAAAATAGAGAAAAATAGTAAGCCATTGGAGTTAATGATTTCAGTGCAAGCAAAGGAATTTTGAGGTGTTAGCAAATTGCGACACCTCTTTTCTTTTACGAAAAACCTACTTGAAAAATTTTTCGTATCAGGTATAATAAAACTATCGAAAGCAAACTGCTTCTGATAGAAAAGAAAGTGAGGTGCAGGTATGAGAAGCAAGAGTCCTGAACTTATGAGTGAAATAAAAAAGTATATCGAGGATTATTACCTGCAAAACAGACAATCCCCATCGACTACAAAAATTGCTGAAGCTGTTGGCATTGCCAGAGGTACAGCATATAAATACTTAGTAGAGATGGCTGAGAAGAATATGATTGAGTACGACGGGCAGGAGATTCGCACCAATGTGACCCGTAAGTACAGTGGCGAACAAACACAGACACCGATTGTAGGTTCTATTCCTTGTGGCAGTCCTCAGTATGAGGAAGAAAATATTGAAGAATATGTATCACTTCCTACTGCTATTTTCGGCAAAGGAGATTTCTTCATATTAAGAGCAAGCGGTCAGTCTATGATTGAAGCAGGGATTGATGACGGCGACCTTGTGGTTGTTAAAAAGCAGGTAGAAGCCAAAGAGGGCGATATAGTAGTTGCCCTTGTGGATAATCAGAATACATTGAAACGGTACTTCCGAGATGATGAGAATAAGAAAATCATTCTCCATCCGGAAAATAAGAAGATGAAAGACATCATTGTAGATGAGTGCTGCATTCAGGGTGTGGCTTGTCACATCATCAAAGAACTATAACAGAGGACAGACGAATGAGAACACTTGAAGGAATTCGCTATCTAATCAATTTGGATAGTGCGGAAATACAACAGAACTTTGCCGGAGGAGTTGCACCGCCGGACAAGGTGGAGTCGGAGGTGGACACAACTTGAGTATTTATATGTCAAGAGCCGAGTTGGAAGAAATCAGCGAAGGCTTGATAACAGCTTATGCTAATAAGTTTAGCAATCGAGTGATTCAATCCATCGACATAGAACATTTCATTACAGAATTTCTTATGTTACGAATTGAATACGCTTCTTTCGCAGAAGATGATGCAGGCAGGATTGGTTTTCTGGCAGATGGAGCAACACCACTGCTGATACATCAGGACGGAAAAATTATTCCCTTTGTTTTTCCGAAAGATACCATCATACTTGATAAATTTCTTCTTGCCGAAAAGGAGCAAGGACGTCGCAGGTTTACAATGGCACACGAAGCGTCACATCATATCTTGAGTAAGATGTATGCAATGCCGAGTGAAGGACGCTTTCATGCAGAGTATGACAGTGAGCGTAGTTATTCCAAAGAGGAACTGGCTCAGATGTTTGCGTCTGTTGAGTGGCAGGCAGATACAATGGGAGCTTCGCTTCTTATGCCGAGAAGGATTATTGAAAATGCCTTGGCGAAATATAATCAGTCAAATCCGATAAAAGTTTATGGTGATAATACCATTGCTTCAAAGGAAAAAGCAGTTATTCGTAGAATGGCAGCTTATATCGGAGTATCTTATACAGCCTTGGTTATCAGATTGAGAGATATGGGACTATTTGAGTATCACAATATCCTTGAATACATTTCCAATGAATTAAATCTTGGAGGTGTTTCGCAATGAGGTTACAGACTCAGGTAGCACCTGAAATACAAAAGAGATTGCTTCTGTCAAGAGTAGAAGCAGAAAGCCTGAAAGAGCGTGATATTCTCTGCCCGACTTGCGGGTTCAGGATACAGAGAGTTTTTTCAGACGCAACTGGACATTTGAGTGTGAAGTGTCAGAAGTGCAAGAATGTCCACATCTTAAATCTCGCTTACTTCCGCAGAATCCGTAGGAATGGATATGGCAGGAATTGCAGGCGATGAGGATTACAAGTAAATATCGAAACGATTTCTAATCGAGTAAGCGGAGATAAGCAATTTATTTGCTAAACTACCAAGCACCGTACGAAGCCGGATAAGTGAAGAATAGAAGTATTCTTTGCTGTCCAGATTCGACGGTGCTTTTTTGTTGCTGTTTTATTCGATTATACTTCGTGCAGTATTAGGTCTTTTCCCTTACTTGGGAAAGGACTTTTATGTTTTATACCGTTTGGCAGTGCCAGATAGCTAAGTATCCGTAATCTCCGAATTTTGAAACTTATCAATTTTTCAAAATTCAAAGGAGATTACGAAAATGACAAACAAACTTACATTAACAGAACAAGAAGAATTATTTGCAAAGGATCGTAAACTGATAAACCTTAAATACGAATATAACGGTTATACCGGAGATG
Source organism: Roseburia sp. OM04-10BH (assembly GCF_003462605.1). Lineage (NCBI taxonomy): Bacteria > Bacillati > Bacillota > Clostridia > Lachnospirales > Lachnospiraceae > Roseburia > Roseburia sp. OM04-10BH. Next base: position 12,005 of record NZ_QTZI01000019.1, on the reverse strand, counting down.
AGAAATGGGCAATTATTACGGAATTATCTGTAAAAGAACTTTGGGAGAAGTATCCACTTGTTATAGAAAGATATTCTCCGTTTGTACATCTTTCCATTGCACAGGGAGAGGTAATTGACGATGCAAACCGAAATGAGGACAAGTATGCAAAGAGAAGCAGTCGCACACTTGACTGCTATGGATATGACGATGAAATGTCCTCACAGTTCCATAAAGAGCTTGCCATTATGTTTGACGACCCATTTGAAAGAGCAGAGGAAGAAAGACTTGAACTGGAAAGAGAAGAATTACGCCAGTGTGAAATCAGGAAAGCAAGAATAGCACTTTCAATGTTGCAGCCACTTCAAAGGGAACGCCTTATGAAGAATGTGTGCTGCGGTCTGAGTTCCAGAGCGATTGCAAAGCAGGACTTTTGGACTTTGGGTTTACAAGCCGGAGGGGAAAGAAAATATTCGTTGTCTATGCCCGAAGTGCCTGAATGATTACATCCACAATCCGGACTATATTGTAAGGCGACTTGACCCATTTGCAAAGCGAAAAGACAGATGTGATAAGTGTGATGGGGATGGTTGGGATTATGTTGTTACCGACAGATATTCATCAAAGAAAGAAAACTCATAAGCAATGCTGAAGAACCAATATGGGAAAGAAAGTGGCTGACAATCGAAGAAGCCGCAGCATATTCCGGTATAGGAAGAACGAAGTTGCGTGAGTTGTCTAATCAAGCAGGTTGTCCATTTGCAATATGGATAGGCAATAAAATCCATATTGTGAGGGAACGACTGGACAAATATATAGATAAGCAGTTTAGAATTTAGGAGGACACAATGGCGACAAAAAGAAAAGATAAATCAAGAGTTGTTCTGAAAACCGGAGAGGTTCAGAGAAAAGACGGTACTTATCAATTTAGCTGGCAGGACAGCCAAATGAAAAGAAGATTTGTTTACGCAAGAACTTTAGATGACCTGAGAGAAAAAGAGAAGCGTATTCAGAAAGATAAATGTGATGGTATTAAGACCGAAGCACGATATACAACCATTGATGAATTATTTGACCTTTGGGCAAATATGAAAAGAGGGCTGAAGAAATCGGATATTAAGAAATATTACAATTATCTTGTTGATGAAAGAAATTTGAAGCCTTCAACGATTGATAATATACATACGGTTCTTCATCAGGTTTTACAGATTGCTGTCGATGATGACTTCATCAGAAATAACCCGTCAGATAATGTGTTGAGAGAATTGAAAAAAGCACATTGTTTTCAGTCGGAAAAGCGTAGAGCGTTGACGAAACTTGAGCAGGAGCTATTTCTGAATTTCATGAAAACCCACCCTGTATATGAACACTGGTATCCGGTCTTTGCAGTAATGATAGGAACTGGACTTCGTGTGGGGGAAGTAACTGGATTGAGATGGTGTGATATTGATATGGAAAGTGGAATGATTGATGTTAATCATACTCTTGTATATTATGACCACAGAACTGAGGGGAGTAAAAGTGGCTGTTATTTCAATGTAAATACAACGAAGACTCCGGCTAGTATGAGGCAGGTTCCAATGCTCGGTTTTGTGAGAGAAGCATTTGAACAGGAGAAACAGAAGCAGGAAGATTTAGGACTTCATTGCGAGGTCACGATTGACGGATATACAGATTTTATTTTCGTCAATCGTTTTGGTCAGGCACAGCACCAAGCCACACTCAACAAAGCAATCCGAAGAATTATCCGTGATTGCAATGATGAGCAGTTTTTGCACAGTGATGAACCTGATGTGTTACTTCCTCATTTTAGCTGTCACTCGCTTAGACATACATTTACAACAAGAATGTGTGAAGCTGGAGTAAATATAAAGGTCATTCAAGACGCACTCGGACATTCAGATATTTCAACTACACTGAACATCTATGCTGATGTTACAAAAGAAATGAAAGCGGAAGAGTTCAAAGGATTGGATAGCTACTTCAAAGTATAATATTGGACTTCACATACAGAAAGAGAACATACAGAGTGTTGTGTGTTCTTTTTTCTTGTTCTGAAGCAGGAAAAGATAAGGCAGCGTTACTTTGATGTGGATTGACATTGTAAATAAGAGAAGTTATAATTTCTTGTATATGAATATGCTCTTGCATATACTACTATCGCCCTACATCATTTACATCATATTTTACATCATTTGCCCGCAAAGTGACTCAAAGTAGAGCAAAAATATGAAGTATGGGGGATAATTGGAATATTGAGAATTTAATAGTATTAACACCAGCTTGGTCGAGTATGAAAGAACCACAAAAAGGGTCCCGACGATGAAGAGTCTTGATTCCGATAAAAAGGCAGCTAAGGCATCTAACAACAACGGAGCACAGGCTGCATCAACTGCTTCTGCAGAGGCTGCAGAACCGGTTGAAAAGATTGACTTTTCCAACGTAAAGATTGAGCCTTTATTTGAGGAAGAAGTAGACTTCGATACATTCAGTAAGTCAGATTTCAGAGCTGTTAAGGTAAAAGAGTGTGTAGCAGTTCCTAAATCAAAGAAATTATTACAGTTTACTCTTGATGACGGAACCGGCACAGACCGTACTATTTTAAGCGGAATCCACGCTTATTATGAGCCAGAAGAGCTTGTTGGAAAGACACTTATTGCCATCACAAATCTTCCACCTAGAAAGATGATGGGAATTGAATCTTGTGGTATGTTACTTTCAGCAGTAAACAATCTTAAGGATTCAGAGGATGAAGAACTTCATCTTCTCATGGTTGATAACCATATTCCTGCTGGTGCAAAATTATATTAAGAATAAAAATAGATATTCCCCATCAGGTTACTGGTGGGGGATTTTGCCATAAAGGTAATGCATATGAATTGAGGTAGCAGGTATGGAAAAAGATCCATTTAAAGAATATCTGAAAGAGGCAGAACCAGACAAAGCAGGCAAAAGCTATGCCTGGAGTACGGCAATCGGACTTCAGGCAGTGGACGGACTCAAACCATCTAAATATTTGATTGATACTGCCATTCAGAATATTGAAGGCAAAATCACAATGAAAGAAGCACAGAGCCTTATCGACAGCTATTATGGGGAAAAACCTGTGCATTTTTCGGATGAGGAACGTATAGAAGAAGCGGATAAGGTATCTTCCCGTATTGCAGGGATACTTTCTGAAACAGCATTTTCCTTTTCTCCGAATGAATATATCTCAATCCATCGTAAACTTTTTCGGGGAATATATAAGCATGCCGGGAAAATCAGAGATTACAATATTACGAAAAAAGAGTGGGTACTTGATGGCGCAACTGTAATGTATGGAAGTGCATCAGAATTGAGAGAGACACTTGAATATGATTTTTCACAGGAAAGGGATTTCAGCTATAAAGGACTTTCGATGGATGAGATTATTCATCATCTTGCAGTGTTTGTTTCACGATTGTGGCAAATCCACATTTTCGGTGAGGGTAACACAAGGACAACGGCAGTATTCTTTATCAAGTATCTCGGGACACTTGGCTTTTCTGTAACAAATGATATATTTGCGGAAAATGCGTGGTATTTTAGAAATGCACTTGTCCGTGCAAATTATACGAATCTGCAAAAAGGCATTCACGAAACAACAGAGTATCTGGAAGCGTTTCTCAGAAATCTGCTCTTGAACGAGAAAAATGAGCTTCATAATCGAAATCTTCATATAAGTGGACTTTTGAACGAAGAAAAAGTGGACATTGGAGATTCGAAAGTGGATATTGAGAATGAAAAAGTGGACATTCAAGAAACAAAAGTGGATATTGAAAGTGTGCTTTCCGAAAAAGGTAGTGATTTTTCAGTAAAAACGACAGTTCATATTCATAGACTTTTTGAAAAGTTTGGCTTTGATGAGGTGTTTGGAAGAAGTGCAGTTATGGAGCTTCTTGAGCTAAAAGGTTCAGGTGCTTCAAAACTTCTTTCCAATTTGGTGCAGGCAGATATTATTGAACCAGTGTCCGGTCACGGAAAAGGAAAATATAAATTTAAGATGTAATTTAACAGATTAAGTTCGTTGAACAAAAATGCCTTTTTGGGCTATAATTTTCAATGAAAAAATGAGAGATATGTTGTACCAATGTTATGGGTTAAAGGATAAATAAATTGGACTATACTAAGATATTTCATGATAACTTAGACAATATTCAGAAAAAAGTGGAGCAGATAATAGAAATTTAGAATCGTTTAAAAATCTATCTAAAGAGGTGTTTGCACAATGCAGCACCTCTTTTTTTGCACAAATTTTTCATCATTTGCACACATACCGTGTTCTTGAAGTTGCCAGGGAAAGAGAGGTTCCGTTTCAGGCAACCAGATTGGAAACGAAAGAAGAAGCACAGAATGCTCCGACACCGGTTACAACCTATGCATTGTTTTATAATGGAGAATACCTTACGAATGAGCAGATGAATGATAAAAGATTTATAAAGCTTCTGGATGGATGGAAAAATAAATGAGCAAATTCGAACTCTACTCTCCGTAGGTTGAGGATATTCATACGCTGAAATAGAATGGTGTCATGGATTGCAGTTACAGCAGGAAGAAGCCGTATCCACAGGGCAATGCAGAGGCGAGATTTAAAATGAATGGTGTGAAGATAATCTATTTATACTGCAATCAGAGTGGTCTGTTTTAGGAAGAAACGTCAAACCATGCGCTTACGAAATGTCTGCTGCTTTTTTGTTCTATAAGAAAATGCCATTACCAGAAAATGAATTATTTAAGAAAAATGGGAATAGAATAATGACAGAAGCAGCTGACTGTGCTAGAATATGCATGAAATGTATTACCAAAATATAAAGAAATTTAAAAAAATGGGAATAGGAGATAGTGATATGCAGTTTATGGTAAGGCAAAAGTATCTAGATGAATTGATTGAATTATATGGGACGCCAGATATAAAAGTAATCACGGGCATCAGACGGAGCGGCAAGTCTGTTTTGCTGCAGGAATTTATCACTTATCTGCAGTCGTTAGAGGAAAAGAGCAATATTGTAATGATAAACCTTCAGGAATTAGAGTTTGATCATTTGCTGGAATATCATGCATTGCATAAGTATATCCTGGGTCAATATAAAGAAGGAATGAATAACGTATTATTGATTGATGAGGTTCAGATGTGCCCTCAGTTCGAACTTGCAATCAATAGTATTTATACAAAAGGAATCTATGATATTTATGTTACCGGATCAAATGCATTTTTGTTAAGTTCAGATCTGGCAACACTTTTTACTGGAAGAACGATGGAAATAAAGGTATATCCTTTTTCTTTTGTGGAATATCTGACTTATTATGGAATTACGGATGGGTATGATGATGCATTTGATCAGTATGTCCGAACCGGTGGTATGCCGGGAGCTTATGTATATAAGACAGAGGATAGACAGTATGATTATATCAGAGATGTGTATGGGACTATTCTTATAAGAGATTTGGTTGAGAAATATAGAATAAGAAATACATCAGAGTTTGCCAGTATATCTGAATTTATGATGGATAATATTGGCAACCTGCTTTCTCCCAATAATATCTGCAAGACATTAAATAATGACCAAAGAGAGATTACCAGAAAGACAGTATCAAAATACATTGGTTATTTAGAGAACGCATTTCTATTTTATGAGGCAAAACGGTATGACCTAAAGGGGAAAAAATATCTCGAAAACAATAGTAAGTTTTATCTTTGTGATCCAGCATTTCGATATGCAGTCAATGGTACACGAAATATGGACTTTGGAAGGGTTTATGAGAATATTGTTTATCTGGAGTTACGAAGGAGAGGTTATGAGGTATATGTTGGTAAACTTTATAAAAAAGAAGTGGACTTTGTAGCAAAGAAACGAGACACACTGATATACATTCAGGTAAGTGACAATATTTCAGATGAAACAACATTTGAGAGGGAATATTCGCCATTGCTTGCAATACGAGATGCATATCCTAAGATGGTAATTGCAAGGACACATCATGAAACTTATGATTATCAGGGTGTGCAGGTGGTCGATATTTGCAGATGGCTGCGATACAGATAGATGAATTCCAGTTTGTATAATTAAGAAAATCGGGAGTCAACAGGACAAATGAAAGGAATAATGTTATGGACGATAATCAAAGGATGAAAATCAGAAATTTCGGGTATTTAAACCAAGGAGCATTAAAAGGGCAAATTCTTTTTACAGGATCATCCTTGATGGAAATGTTTCCTGTCTGTGAAATTGCACGAAGCCAGGGTATCGAACAAGTGATATATAATCGCGGCGTTAGTGGATTGAATACAGATGAGTTTCTGGAAAATATCGATACATTGCTTTTAGATCTTGAGCCATCAAAGATATTTATCAATATCGGTACTAATGATATTACAAAAGAACGATTTGGAAATCAGTGGATGTTACATTTAATGGATAATATCTGTAGAATCATGGAAATTATCAAATTCCGTATTCCAGATGTGGAAATTTTTATCATGGCGTTTTATCCTGCAAATCTTCACCTGCCATGGCAGACAGAACAATCAATCCAATGGATGAAACTCCGTACTCCTGAAAATCTTATATTATGTAATCATCGATTAAAAGAAATAGCAGAAAAATACGGTTGTCGTTACCTTGATTGTAATGAAGCACTTGTTGATGAACATGGTGAACAGAAATCGGAGTATGCCATTGATGGTGTACATATGTATGCAAATGGATATTTGAATGTTTTTAAGTCTTTAAAGCCTTATTTGTAATTCATGAAAGGGTTTTATTAGTGGAACAGAAAGTAAACAAATCGGTATTTTTTTAAGTAAATTACAACTCTACGGAGCGTAGAAACCGCTAAAACTCACCATATTCTACGTTACGTGGGTGTAAATAAACAGTAGGAATTTATACAATGAATCCAGAAAGGAGGACACGAACCTATGGACCAAATTAAAATAGGTAAATTTATTGCTGAAGAAAGAAAAGCAAAAAAATATACTCAACGGGAATTGGCAGATAAGCTTAGTATCAGCGATAAAACAATCTCAAAATGGGAAAGGGGTAATGGTTTCCCAGAAGTATCATTGTTACTTCCACTTTGCAATGAACTAGAAATTACAGTAAATGAACTTCTATCTGGTGAAAGATTGCAAGCGATGGATTATAAAAAGAAAGCGGAGGAAAATATGGTGAATTTAGTGAAAGAAGCTCAAGAGAGTAAAAAGAAGATTATAATGTCTGCAATGGTTAGTGTTTTGGTAATTGTTGCAGCAGTACCTTTATTTGTTGTTGCGGGAATGTTTGAAATGCAGGTATGGACTAGAGTGCTATTGATGGGGATTGGATTTGTAATAGTGGTAATGGGAATCTCTATTGCATGTGTATTAGACAGAGAAGCAGGAGCCTTTGAATGTCCTGAATGCAAGGAGCGATTTGTTCCTGATATGAAATCCTATGTTATGGGACCTCATACAATTACCAAAAGAAAGTTAACTTGTCCAAAATGTGGATGTACAAAATATTGCAAACATGTTTTAACCAGATAAGGTGAAACTTCAAATTTATGAAGATGGAGAAAATTATGCAGGATATATTTAAGAGATTAATAAATGAAATATTTTTATTAAAATTCAAACCCTATGGTTGGAAAAAGCAGGGTTCAAATTTTAGATATATAGATGCATATGGGTTGGGACGGGTTATAAATTTTCAAAAATCAAAATGGAATACTGCTGATGAATTGGAATTCTTTATTAACTATGGATTGTATATAGAAATTGATAACCAGCTTGTGAATAAATCTTTTAAAGAATATGAATGTCAATTCAGGGCAAGAACAGGATTAGATAAAGGTAGTTTTCATCTGAATAGTGATACAGATTTTGAAACACTACAAAGACGGGTAGAACAGGCTCCAGATGAGGCAATTAATCAATTTGATAAAGTAGGAAACAAAGAACATTATATATCAATGATATTAAGTGGTGAGTTACAAAAATATACAGGAACACCTATTATGAATTATTATACTTGTAAATTATTTTCTGATATAGGGTATTATGAAGATATTTATGATTATGTAAAGGAAAAAGGTGGTCCTTATTTTGAGATGTTAACAGCAGAAATAGAGAGTAAAACGAAACACTAAAATTAGGTATGTAAAGATAGTGTATAGCTTTGAAAATTGGAAGTTGTCGAGCTGATTAGTCCGATATAATTTTGATTTTCCTGAACTAAAAAATAGTAGGAGCAGAAGCGATGAATGATGAACAAGCTAGAATAGTAACTGAAATATTAGAAGCTGATTCTACATTAGAAAAAATATTGATTTATAAATCCGGAGATATGGATGGGATTCAGATATTATTATTTGATGAGGAAAAATCCAATATGAAGGGATTTGGTGAAAAAAAATTTGGTTTATACTATGTTTCCCCATTGGCTGATTATAATAAATTATGGGTACTTGATAACAACTGTACAGATGCGTTTGAATTGAAAGTGTCAAAATTAGTTAATTTTGATATTAATATAATAGAGCGATTAGATAAATATTATAAAGGGAAAACCATAGAAGATGGAGAGAATTTTGAAGAATTATTATTATATATCAAAGCAGAAGGGTATGATGTTGATGTATTAACAGCAGTAATCGAGCGTTTAGGAAAACAATACGATTATGAATCGGTTAAGAGAACGCTGGGGGCTTTTTACAAATATATGACTAATAATTGCAAGATAGAGGATGAGATATTATACAAAGATAAGGGCTTTGACGAGTTTTGCAAAAAATGTTTTGCTGTTGGGAATTTATATAATAATCATATGGTTCTACAGAGGCAATATGATTTTATATGGTGTATATTAGCAAAGGCTTTCTTAATTAAGATAGATAGGAGTTGTAAAAATAAATTTGATATTTTACTTGAGTTTTGTTTGAATGATTTGAAATGTGCCATGCATCAGGAATTGTATCTTTTGGCGCTATATTTCAAAAATGATCCAAGCATTGGAAGAGTTTTTGCAAAACTAAGTAAGGACTATAATAAGGGAATAGAATATGCACTTGAAAATACGACATGGGATTTATTTCATTCGAGGATGACATTCGAACATACTAGATTTTATGATACAGTTGAAAATATAGTTATTTTACCCTATTTTGCAACAAATGACAAAGGAGTGTATCAATATTTGAGCAAATGTTTATTTAAAGCTGTTATTATAGATCATGGTAAAATGATTCCTGCATATAGAAGTTCGATTGAACTTTCCAGCTATATAATGAATGAAAGTCTTCAATTCCAACTTTATGATGAAGAACATATTATGAAAAGAAAAGTTGACGTGACACAAGTTAATATTAATTTAATTAAATCAAAACTTTTGCAGGAATTAAAAACAATATGAAGTCATTCTATTACAATATATAGAATGAAATGCTTAAATGGAGCATAATTCATAAAATTTCAGTAATACGTTCTGTTGATGTGCTGATTTTTCTACGATATACTCCTTCAAAAAGAAGTGTGCTCTTATGGGTAGAGAAATTTATGACATCATCAATGACATGGCAGAAGTATTAAATGCATCGCAGATGCAGAAACTACAAGAGGTGTTGGTAAAACGGTTATCTGAAAATACTGTATCTGATTATTTGCAGACAACGAATATGGACTTTCTAGATATGTTTTTAACTGCAAAGCATTTAGAAGGGTGTTCTGACAAAACAATACGCTATTATAGGTGTAATATTGAAAAGATGTTGGATACAATAAATATTCCGGTCATAAAGATAACGACCGAGATGCTACGAAAATATCTTGTAGAGTATCAAACGATAAATAATTGTGGAAAGGTAACTATTGATAATATTCGTAGAAGTCTTTCCACATTTTTTTCGTGGCTAGAGGAAGAGGACTATATTATAAAAAGCCCAATGAAAAGAATTCATAAGGTAAAGACTGCCGTTATTGTAAAAGATACCATTCCAGATGAGAAAATAGAAATTCTTAGAGATAATTGTAATAATCTGCGTGATAGGGCAATGATTGATTTTCTGCTTTCAACAGGAATTAGAGTAGGCGAATTGGTAAGGCTGAACATTGATGATATAGATTTCTCTGAGCGGGAATGAGTGGTTTATGGCAAAGGAGACAAAGAGAGGAAAGCATATTTTGATGCTAAGACCAAAATTCATTTGTTGAATTATATTGAATCAAGGACAGATAATAATATAGCGTTATTTGTGTCGTTAAACAAACCACACAGTAGACTTACTGAAAGAGGTGTGGAGTTACGATTACGAGAAATGGGGAAGAAGTTAGGTGTAGAAAAGGTACACCCACATAAGTTCAGAAGGACGATGGCCACCAGAGCAATTGAGAAAGGTATGCCGATTGAACAGGTACAGAAAATTCTGGGACATGAGCAAATAGATACAACGCTCAGATATGCAATGGTTAATCAAAACAATGTGAAGCTATCGCATCGAAAATATATTTCATAGATTGACTTGTAACGCAAAAGACGTTACAATAAAAGAAAGATGGAGGTGTATTCTATGGGAAAAACAGCAACATTAAATATAAGAGTAAATCCAGATGTAAAAAAAAATGCAGAAAGTGTATTGGCACAATTAGGGATACCAATGGCTACTGCTATAGATATGTATTTAAAACAAATATCATTAGTAGGAGGAATTCCCTTTTCTATTGTATTACCAAAAGCAGCTAATTCAGTGAATGCAGATATGATGTCTGTTACACAGATTCATCAAAAGTTAGAAAAAGGATATGCCGATATAGAGAAAGGAAATGTTGAGGATGCAACTAGTGCGTTTGTGGCATTTAGAGAGAGGCATTAATGAAGCAATATAAGGTAGAGATTACAAAAGAAGCTTTGCAGGATATGGAAGATATATACAATTATATTGCTATAGATTTGCTTGCTCCAGATAATGCAATGGGGCAATATAATAGCATTGCTGATGAAATACTTACATTAGACACTTTCCCAGAACGATTTAGGATTATGGATTCTGAGCCGGAAAAGAGAATGGAGTTGCGTAGAATGCTCGTCGATAATTATTCAGTGTTTTATACAATCCGTGACGAAAGGGTAATTGTAACGGATGTGTTATACACGGCATCTGATATAGAAGCACGTTTGAGAGGCGAGCTATAAAAGCACGCGTTTATTTGAAGTTTACAGCGAGGTAAAAGTTTATGAATAACTATAATGAAGTGAAAAAATCATTTGGTACACAAGCAGAGAAATTTGCTTCATATCATATGTCTAAGGCAGAATATACCGATTATTTGATTCGTAGTATTCAGGCAAAGGGCAATGAACATGCATTGGAGGTTGCTGCTGGAACCTGTATATGTGGAAGAGCAGTGGCTCCTTATGTTAAGGACATTACTTGTTTGGATTTGACAGAAGCAATGTTGGAGCAGGGAAAAAAACTGGCAAAGCAAGAAGGTATTCAGAACATATCATTTGTATCGGGGAATGCGGAATGCTTACCTTTTGAAGATGAAACATTTGACCTTGTGATTACAAGACTTTCATTGCACCATTTTGTTGAGCCTGAAAAGCCTTTTCGGGAGATGCAACGAGTTTTGAAAAAAGGTGGAAAACTTGTTATTTGGGATATGGTAGCGACTACAGAAGAATTGCGTGAAACTAATGACGCTATTGAAACGATGCGTGATAACTCACATATAAGAATACTTAGCAGAGAAGAATTTGAAGCATTGTTTGAGGATGCTTTTGAGCTTCAGCTTGAAGAAACAACACTTGTTCCTGTAAATCTACAAAGTTGGATGGATTTGACAAGTACACCAGAGGATATTCAAAAAGATATTATTGATAAAATGGAATACGATTTGAATGGTGGAGATAAAACAGGTTTTAATCCCTATATCAAGGAGGGACAAATATGCTTTGACCATAGGTGGTTATTGCTGATTGGAAAAAAGGAAAACTAATCCCCATTTATCAAGAAAAAGAAACTTTCAGTTT
>NZ_QTZI01000018.1:0-42475 GCF_003462605.1 Roseburia sp. OM04-10BH | reverse complement strand
AGATTACTTTTTTCATAATACATGCCTCCTTAACTTATATTTTTTAACTCTATAAACTGGTATTTTGAATCAATCGACAAGCAGCTCGGATCTTCCACTATAAATTCATACCTTCAGCAAATAGGATATGGCAATAAAAATATATCCGGAGATTTCTCTTCCTACTGGATGCAGTCATCCTTAAAGATTTCACCAGTAGAACAAGTTGAACTTTTGAAAAATTTATATCGAAACAACTTCAACTTTACTCCTGCTAATATTCATGCCGTCAAAAATTCCATCCATCTTACCGCCTCTGAAAATGGAGAATTTATGGAAAAACCGGAACCGGACGAGTGAACGGGCAGGATATAAATGGCTGGTTTATAGGTTTTATAGAAAGCCAAAATAATACATACTTTTTCTCCACAAATATTCAAAGCGAACAACGTGCAACTGGTAGTAAAGCATCAGATGGTGCTTTATCTACTCGTATTGATTCGTCACATAAATATAAGCATCTTCCAACGTTGCAGGAATTGACATACACTCCAATTCTGGCTGTATTTCAGAAATCACTCTTAACTGCAATCCCCCCTCAACATACTGTTTAGATGTAATACGATACTTCTGTTCCACTTCTCTTGCTTTTCTCTCATCAGGTACTTTGCAAATCCAGATTTTCCCCTGTGCTTCTTCTGTCAAATTCTTCATAGAACCCGCATACAGAAATCGACCTTTATGCATAATTGCAAGCTGATTGCAGGTGGCAGCTAAGTCTTCTACCACATGAGTTGAAAACAAAACCGTTCTGTTTTCAGAAAAATCTACTAACAAATTGCGGATGCGAATACGTTCCTCCGGATCTAAACCGGTAGTTGGCTCATCCACAATTAAAAATTCCGGTTCATTTAAAAGCGCCTGCACCAATCCTACCCGTCGCTTCATACCGCCTGATAACTGCTTCATTTTCTTCTTACGATGTTCTATAAGACTGGTCTTTTTCAAATAATAATCTATCCGCTTTCTACATTCTGCTTTCGGAACACCTGCCAGATCTCCCATATACTCCAAACACTCCTGAACCGTCAAATTAGGATACAGTTCAATTTCCTGTGGTAAATACCCTATCTTTCTTTGGATTTTTTCATAGTTTCCTTCGCTATACAAAATTCCGTCTAATGTAACCATTCCGTTTGTAGGTTTAAGCACAGTGGTCAAAACTCTCATCAAAGTTGTCTTTCCCGCTCCATTTTCTCCCAATAGTCCAAATATCCCATTTGGTATATCTAAATCTGCATGGTCGATTGCTGTGACACTATTCTTAAATCTTACCGTTAAATCCTCAATATGAATACTCATAAATTTACCCTCTCTTTCTTACGATCTTCGGCAATGCCAGTAACAAAATCAGTCCGATACAAATACACAAGCCTTTCCCATACAGCCATGTAATATCGGCAGTATTTTCTATATCTCTAAAAGAATAAGAAAACAGATTCCATGCTCCAAAAAGTTTATCTCCACCTGTGGAATTTGTTGCTACCCATATCAAAAGACTGCTTCCAATTCCCATCCACATATTGCGAAAAAGCATAGACAATGTATTAGCCAATATTCCCCAAAAGAAAATAGTTACTACAATCGCCCCAAAACAGGTAATAAACTGAAGTATTTCACTTTCTGTTACTGGATGTGTAATTGGTTTCTGAAACGCAAAAAACAATCCATATCCAAGAACAGCGAGCAGCAGCAAAAAAGTTCCCTGTATCATCAGTCTCTGTATAATAGAATAGATTCTCTTTTTTATCTGATACAGTCTCTGAACTTCGGAACGGTTGCTTGTAATTTCCTGCACATAAGTATCTGCACAAAAAACAGCAGTCAATATCGCAAAAGGCGGCTCTATGGATAGTCCTATTTCATACGTGAAAACAACTGCACGAATCACACTTAAAATTACAACAAAGGATACTGCATAAGCAATTTTATAAAATGGCAGAACAATCTTCATTTCCTTCTTCATTTATATTCGCCTCCGCTTCCAAATCTGTATCGAAATCAGTATAATTACTACCGATACAATAATAAGAAAACTTTGATTTAAGAGCGCCATCGGGGGCGGTGTCGTATCAAAAAGCTGCCCCGGAAATCGTACCATGATTGCCAAAGGTTTGCCCCAATATCCGTAAACTCCCTCTGCATTAGTTCCGCCCAAATTGGAATACACCATATAAAGAATCAAAAGTGGTACACCCGGAAGTGGATTTTTAAATATGAGTGAAATCAATGTATATATACTCACAATCATCAGCATATTAGGCAATATATAAAGTACCGTAGAAGCCACAAAATCCCATAGTCGCACTTCAAATCCACTATCCTTTGTATAGATGCGGCACAATACCCAAAACAGTATATTCAAAATAGTTAGCACAAGCAAACAAATTGTAAATCCTGCACTCACTTTTCCCATTACATACTTCCCGGCAGTCACAGGCTTTGTATGCAACAATTCATAAGTATGCTTTTTTGTATCTTGTAAAAATAAAACCGCCAACATAATAATTGCAAAAAACACCATATACAGACCCGCAAAATCAGCAAATTTTCTTGCGTAATAAAAAGAAAATGTCTTATCTTCCAATTTTTTATCTAGATATGCGTTGATTTCTTCTGCCGTTCCCTTATAATACGTACTGTCCTCGTATAAATACCTTGCCCCGTACCAGTCATATTCCTGCTCCAAATACGCATAGGCCTCTTTTAAATTCATGCTTTCCAGCTTTTCAATGACATTCTGTGCTTCTGAATCCGTCAATCCAAACACATCCGTTAATTTTATTTTTACCTTTTCATGCCATACCTCTCTGTGCTTTTCAGGCGTGGCTGGAATATAGCCCTCATACACTTCTCCTTCAACCGAAGTGTTGGACTGATCATTGATGATTTCCTCCCCCGTTGTAAGATAATGTGTGGTTAAATATGGACTTGTCGCATTAAACACACCATAAATCACAAGCAGAACACCTACCCAAAATAACGGTCGCTTTAGATAATTCCTAATCTCTCTTTTAAAAATAGCAATCATACGTATTCCTCCTTTCCTTCGTTATAGACATCATAAAATATAAATCACAACAAAAAGACAACAGCATAAAAAAATCGGACCGCTCATGCAATCCGATGAAATACTGCTGTTATTACAGCTCCACTCTGTTTTTCATTTTCTATCAGTAACTGACCACCATGCTTTTCACAATACAATCTGCTGATATACATGCCCATTCCTGAATGTTTCAAACTGTCTTTCACATTTTGCTGATAAAAAAGCTCTGTTGCCTTTTGCTTATCTATTGTAAATCCCACTCCATCATCCTTTATTCTGATCTGTAATTCAGAACAGGTAAGAAACACTTCCATTTCCACTTTTGTCTTGGCGTAACGAAAGGCATTTGACAAAAGGTTTTCTATAACCTCTAAAATCACTTCCTTATCTCCTGAAAATTTTTCTTCTGTTTCCGAACATTCTAATTCATATAGCTTTCCAAATTTTTTCCTAAACACGTTCATCTCTGCCCGTACGTCTATTTCTACCTGTTTACTGGTAATTTCTTCTGCTACTAACTCCCTTCTATCTAAACTGCTCATCTTTCGCATAGTTTCCACAAAGATATCCATACGTTCAATCTGTTTTTTGCTTTCATTTACCATTTCTAAGGCTTGCTCCATATTTATCTCTTTCTTCGGAAGATATTCTGAAAGCATTTCCTGATACCCCTCCAGCACAGAGAGCGGAGAACGTATATCATGTGCAATGGCAGCCCGCAAAGCCTTTTCTTCCTCAAGCATTTTCCATAACTGTTGATTATTCTCTGCCAGCTGTCCTCTCATTCGTTCAAACTCTTTGCACAATCCGCCCATCTCATCTTCATTTTCATAAGTGATATGGAAATCTAAATTATTTCGACCAACTTGTCGGGAAGCCAGTTCTAATTCTTCGATAGGGCATTTCAGTTTATGCTTATAAAAAAGAAATACCGCTATAATACTCCCTGCAACAGATACGATAAGCACTGTAAATGTCTGAAGAAAATCACATATTTCCGATACATGATAATCAAATTCTTTCATTTCATAAGAATGTGGTCTCGGAACATCTGGCAAATACCTTCTACCATCCCCTTCAGCCATTTCAAAATATTCTTCTTGGTCTACATAATTCCACCAAATGTTGTTTTGTACTGTGCTTGCTATTCGCATAATTAGTGCTGAAAGATAAAAACTAATTATTAAACTAATTATCATATACAAAACAATGGTTTTCCTTAACGAAAGATTTTTTATTTTGCCCATTTATATCCCCTCCCCCATACCGTTGCAATATATTCGTGTTCCGAATACATTTTCATTTTCTTGCGGATTCTGCGAATCAACTCCGTAACCACCCGGCTGTCCCCTTCTGCATCATATCCGCCAATCTTCTCATAGATTCGTTCTTTATCAAATACCATTTCAGGGTTCATAGACAAAAATTCTATGATCTCATACTCTAATTTCGTAAGCTCTAAAGCATTCCCTTTAATATGTACACATTTACTGGCATAGTCAATCACTAATTCTCCATAAAACCTTTGTTCTTTTTTCCTATGTAAACGTTCTTCACGTTTCAAATGGGCAATAATTCTAGCATCTAATTCTTTCAAACTGAATGGTTTTAAAACATAATCATCACCACCAGACAACAATCCCATTACTCGATCCTGTTCTTCTACTTTTGCAGTCAAAAAAATAATCGGACAGGAAACCATATCTCTGATTCTTCTGCACACTTCAATTCCGTCCATTCCCGGCATATTTACGTCCAATAAAATAATATCGGGATTTGCACTTATCTTTTCCATTGCTTCTATGCCATTTTCTGCAATAATCACTGTATAATTCTTCAATGTAAAGTATTGATTCAACATTTTTAGCAATTCTCTATCATCATCAACCATTAAAATTTTATAGTTCATAAATTCCACCTCTGGCTATAATGCTATCTTTTCTTTATAGTATATCTTATAAAAAACAACAAATAAACAACAATTCCTAAAAGGCAACAGCCTTTCTAAACTGCCGCCTTTTCTCCTTCATTTTATTTCCATTATTGATAAACCATCTCTGTATCCACAATCTCCCTTGCACACGATTACATATTGTTCATTCTCGCTACCCATTCCATCTGATTTTCTGCCTTTAACTGTTCCGTGATCCCCTGTGCCTGTTTCATCTGCTCTACAATTCTTTCAAACCTTAAATACTTATAGTCGTCTGTATCCAAACAAACAAGCCGAAGTCGCACAACAACTTGAAAATCTTATCAACGGAACAACAGTCCCAGATACTATTATAAAAAAGGAAAAAGAGCTCCTTCGAGCTCTTTTGATTCAGTTCTGTAAACTTGAATTTACCGAATGACCTTTTCAAACTGGAATATTCCGTCCGGGAACTGCTCGTCCAGTTCTTCGGAGCACATTTCCGGATCATTCGGATCTTGGTGATATTTATTAAAAAACTCTACAATGTGGAAGCCGCAGCGATTGACATAAAAATGAATGTTGCGCTGCTCAAAATACGGAGTGACCGTTTCCCACACCTTCACTTCCGGGTACAGTTTTTCAACAGCACACCAAGCAGCATATCCGATACCTTTGCTATGGACAGCCGGAGAAACAAAAAGAAGATCAAGGTCACCTTTTTCGCCGTCAACTTTGATCACTATGCCGCCGACTTTTTGACCGTCCAGTACGATACGGTAGGCTTCTCCGCCGTCAATGGACTGCTCAATCGTATCCCGTGATATGATTTGATCCTCTTCCTCAAAGTGGTCATCTCTAAGTCCAAATTCTTCCATCGCACCATAATTAAAGGCTTCCTGATTATCCAAAATAAACTGTTCTCTATCGCTACATTCAAGAGGAAACAGCTGTACAATAGTATTCATATCTTTGCTCCTTAAAATTACGATTTTTTACTGCTACTTTTCGTCTATAAATCTTTCTTGTAAACTGTTCATTGTCCTCAGACATTTCTTCAATTGTTATATCAAAATCATTCTCATCAAATTCTGGGAAAAAAACATCCCCTTGCTCTATATTTATATTAATTTCAGTAATGTACATTACATCCACTAATGGTATAGCTTCTTTATATACTCCATAACCACCGGCTATATATACATCCTTTCCTTTCGCTAACTCGATAGCCTCTTTTACACTAGATGCTGTATGAATATTTCTTCCAACATATTTTTTACTTTTTGAAATAACTATAGTTTCTCTATTTGGGAGTGGATGACCGATTTCATCATATGAATTCCGTCCCATTACCACAACATTTCCTGTTGTAAGTTCCTTGAACTGTTTTTGCTCGCCCTTAATTTTCCATGGGATTTTTCCATTTTTCCCAATACAATTATTTTTTGAACGAGCTACTATTAAACCTATCATATGATACTCCCTCCTACAGATTCCATTCTCTTTGTCAATCATTCTACACTTCGAACCTTATCCAAATCAATCCAGTATCTTTGTTCCACAACACCATCAACCACGACTTCGTTTTCTAGTATTCCTCCATTGTTTTCAATGCTTTTAGCCGAACCAATATTTCCTTTATCACAAACCATCAGAACTTTATTTATTCCTAGCTTTCTACATTCTTTCAAAGCCAACGATATCATTTTTGTTGCAATCCCTTTTCTTCTCTCTGATGGGCGAACACCATCTCCTATGTGTCCACCATTTAATAACAATGCTTCGTTTAAATAATGTCTAATGTTTACAGCACCTACAACAATGTTTCGTTCTTCATCTAAGCAAAAAAATGTAGAATCAGGAACTAATCCCTCACTTGTGTCTCTTACTTCCAGATTGTTACAATAGTAATCAAAATCACTGTAATCTAAACGACCAATTACATATGGAATAATTTCTTCACCAGAATTATTCCACTCATCTAACATATCTACAATTTGATTACGATATTTATTTGTTGCTTTTACTAACTTAAGTTTCACAATAATACCTCCAGCACTAATCCTTTGTTATTAGAATTTAACTTCCTGTGGTTCATGTGTAAATGAACTAAATGTAGCTGTGGCATTTTTGAAATAGAATACTTCTGTATTACCATCATCTGCTGAGTACATATTCTGTAAAGATGGGTATGCATCAAGCATAGACTGTCTTGCTTCTCTTCTGTCATCTTCTACAAGTTCTCCAGCCACACGGAGCCACTCTCCATCCTTAAATGCACAGATTTCTACCTTTGGGTTTGCGTGAATCTGCTTTGAAACATCCTTGGTTTTACCTGTCTGAATATACAATTTACCTTCAAAAATATGGGCTGTTCCAAAAGGTCTAACTCTTGGCTGATCTCCTTCTACTGTTGCCAAATAATATGTTTCTGCTTCCTTTTAAAATTTTACTACCTGTTCCATTATGTAATCCTCCTATCTCAATTTTTATTTTGATAGGTTCATTATATCACTATTTTCCCTATTATTCTTATCTATTATCAACCTTTTCCGGATACATATCATGATTTGCCATTCTATTAAATGCGATTTCTTCCCATTTTGTTCCAGGCTTTCCATAATTACAGTAAGGGTCTATTGATATTCCACCTCTCGGAGTAAATTTTCCCCATACCTCAATGTATTTTGGATCCATAAGTTTTATCAAATCTTTCATAATTATGTTCATACAATCTTCATGAAAATCACCGTGATTTCTGAAACTAAATAAGTATAGTTTTAATGATTTACTTTCCACCATTTTAATGTTGGGTACATATGATATTGTAACAGTGGCAAAATCCGGTTGACCTGTTATGGGACACAAACTTGTAAATTCAGGGCAATTAAATTTTACAAAATAATCATTTCCCTGATGTTTATTCTCAAAAGTCTCTAACATCTCCGGTGCATAATCGCATGGATACTGTGTTTTCTGATTACCTAATAATGTTATGTCTGCTGTCTCTTCTTTGCTTCTTCCTGTCATAATTCTTCTCCTTTTTATTCCATTGCCGGATCTTTAATTCCGTTTAACTCAAACGCTTTAGCTCTGTCTATACATGTTCCACATTTGCCACAAGGTTTTTCTCCACCTTCATAACAACTCCATGTGTATTTATATGGCACATTTATCTCAAGTCCCTTTTTAACAACCTGATCTTTAGTTGCATTGATAAATGGTGCTACAACCTTAATCTGTTTTCCACTTCCAAGATATATCGCTTCATTTATTGCATTATTAAAATCGCTGCTACAATCAGGATATGCACTTCCAGCTGCATCATCTGCATGTGCTCCATAATATATCTCACTGCAGCCTTTTGAAAGTGCTATACTGGCAGCACTTGATAAGAATAATCCATTTCTAAATGGAACATATGTTGAAACAGGTGAACCATTTGTACTCTTAATCTGGTCATTATATGATTCTTTAGGTATTTCCTTATCAGAATGTGATAATAGGGAACAATCGCTATATTGAAAAATTTTTGCAAGGTCAAGATAAATATGTTCTACATTATAGTATTTTACAATTTTATCTGATGCTTCTATCTCTTTTGTATGTTTCTGACCATATGCTATTGATAATGCAATAACATTTTCTGGACCATATTTTTCTACTGCCATACCAAGGCATGTTGTACTATCTATTCCACCACTGAACAAAACCATTGCTTTCATTGTTAAATCTCCCTCTTAATGTTTGTGTATATGTTTTTGTGTTAGTTTTTTTAATTCCTCTTGCAGTCATGCAGCTGTGACATCCTTCAATAAGTACTGCTATATCTTCTGCTCCTGTAACCATCTGCATAATATCTGCAATATCACTTCCTATTCTTTCCTGAAGTTGTAATCTTTTCGATACCATATCTGCTATTCTTGCTATCTTACTAAGACCTATCACTCTTCCCTTTGGAATATAGGCAACCGTTACCTTCATATCATACATAAGTGCAAGATGATGCTCACAATAACTGAAAATATCTATGTCTTTTACCACTACCATATCAGAATTTCCATTTTGACTTTTACATTCCACGTTTTCGAACTCTTCTTCCAGTCTATCAAGTGCAAATGTTTTGTTAAACATATCTGCAATTTCTTCATTTGTATAATTCATTCCCTCAAAAACTTCTTCGTACATTTTTGCAACTCTTTTAGGTGTGTCTATTAATCCCTCTCGTTCAGGGTTATCACCCAGAGCTTTAAGAATACCAGCTATATGATATTCGATTGCTTTAGTATCTATTTTCTTATGCTTTTCCATGTTAGACTCCTTTTTTATCTGGTGACCATATTATTTTATGTAACTGAATCTGCATATTAACATCATTCATTACATTCTCTTTCATAAAATCAACTATTTCCTCTGGTTCTATCATTCCAAATACCGGACTTATATAAAGATTACATTTTCCATACAGATTATATTTTTCCATAATCTGCTTTGTCTTTATAAGATCCTCTCGGCTTCCTACTACAAATTTGACAGTATCATTGCTATTTAAAATATCAAAATTTCCTAGATTCATGGACTGTTCCATTCCACTACAGGAAAGCTTATAATCCATTGTAAAAGTTACATTTTCTTTATGAAGCTTACGGATTTTGTCAAGAAAAATGCTACCGTTAGTCTCTATTTCTACATTCAGATTGTTTTCTGCAAGAGCTGTTATAACTTTTTCAATATCGTCTCTTAATAATGGTTCACCACCGGTAAGAGTGACATTTTTCACTCCCGTTGATAAAACATAATCAAGTATTTCTTCTTCCGTCATGGGTTGATAAAGTGTATCTTGCTCATTGGCCCATTTGGTATCGCAATATTTACACTTAAGATTACAGCCTTTAAAACGTATAAAAACCGCAAGTTGTCCGGCTTTAGTTCCTTCACCATTGATACTTACAAATTTTTCAACCACTTCATATTTACTCATATACAACTCCTTTCAGATTAGAAAATTATTTATAATTATTCCATATAAGTTGCACTATTGACAGGAGTTTCATATACCGTTACAGCTTTCATGTTATATCCAAGTTTTTTTATTTTTTCATAAAAATACTTTGCCATATTCTCCGCTGTTGGACGAAAATCAAGTTCAATAATTCTGAAATTCTCGCTTTTTAAAGCTTCAAGTGTAGTTTCCTTCAATGAATTCTTTTCTATAATTAATGCGTGATCCATTGAGTCTGCAAGGTCTCTTAAATCTTTTTTCAATTCTCCAAAATCCACGTACATCCCCTTATGCTGAATGTCGTCCTTTAGTTCCTCAGCTTGAACTTCAAGAATAATCTTCCATCTATGTCCATGAAGATTGCTGCATTTTCCATCGTATCCTGCAAGAAAATGTGCTGAGTCAAAACTTGCCTCCGTTTTTAAAATATACATAAACCTTTTCTCCATTTGCTAATATTGCATAAAAAAACACGGATCCATCTGTACCCGTGCCTTAATAGATTATTTTTCTAAAAAATTCCAATTATAAATTATAAAAATAATAGCCCTGGTTTTATTTAGAGACAGGATGGTACAAACGAACTGTCTTATTAATATACCGTTCAATGATAGCAAATGATTCATAGCTTGTCAATTAAATACTCTTGGTTATCTTGCATCTACAAATTCCGATTTGCACTTCAAATCGTTTTCTTTATTCTATCATAGCATCCATTATTCCGCCATCAGTCTTTCGAACCAGGTATCCATGACAATGATAAACTGGCCTGCTCCTGGCAATTCTTGTAGCATTTCGTCAAGAGTTTTCTGTTTCACATATTTCTGCACATACACCCAACAGGCAATGCTACTGGCTTCTGATACAATGTCAGCTATGGTTTTGCGCATAAGCTCTTCAAATTCAGTAATTTCTTCTTTTGGGACAACATCATACAGTGTTGGTGCCTGATGACTTAATTTTACGCCATTTTCATTTGCATCTTTAAGCAGATTCTTAACTTTTTCTCTTGAATCCTCCGGTACTTTTATGTACTCCCACATAAATGCTACCACATCGGACGGTGTGTCTTTTTTAAGTGGTGGTAACTGAATATAATCATTGTTTTCGCTCATTTTCATATCCTCCTCACGATATAATAAAATCAATAATGCGTTCTCTTGTCATGTCCAGTACAGTATCTACGAACACTCCTGCAAAAAGGATCAGATACAGAATTACACTCAGCGAAAACAGAAATGCAACCTGTACCCAGTCATGGTAACAGTATGCAGTCGCTATAATCAACAAAGTGAATATAAACCCAAGGATCCCTCTGACAACCGCATAAGTCTGTACTGTCATCTTTACTGCCAGTCCGATCACAAAAAGGATCAGCCATACCGGCAGTAATAATATTTTCCCAGCAAGTTTTAAAATAAACATGTGCACCTCCTATCTTACCAGTCCTGGCATATCATGGTTCACCTCTGCCTGATAATACCCGTTCATCGTAGACGGTGCATTAAACAGGGATGCTAATAAATATTTCTTGATGTTCTTCACTTTGGTGGTGTTACCACGCATACAGTGTAAGACATACTCGATATGTGAATAGGTCAGCATCAGAAATTTTTTCTTCACCAGTGATGCCGGATACCAGTTGCTGGCAATCAATATCTTGTCATTTTTACACATCACAGTTTCTACGATCAGGTTCACGATTTCATCTACCTGTCGCATATCGTCATGATGGGTTACTTCCAGTGATTCATAATCAATGGTCTCTTTGACAAGGTTTTCATAAGCCTGATAATCCTCAGAGCGGTTATCGCTATCAAATCTTTTCTCATCCACAGATATGATAGGATTAGATTTATTATCATTCATTTCAGTATCACTAAGATTAGTATTATTAGGGTTTGAAATGTAAACTTCTTGAAGTTTGTTTTCGGGACTTCTAGAAGTTTGATTTTGGGACTTCATGAAGTTTAAATTGTAAACTTCTGCAGGCTCTTCATTTTCCACAGAAGTTTGTTTTTTAAACTTCTCTAATTCCTCTCCAAATTTTTTCTCATCTGTTTTCTCAGGCATAAAGGTTTTTACGTAGATAACATTCACCTTTCCAAATCCCTGCCTGCGTTTCTCAATCAGACCAATTCCTGTTTCGTCATCCAGCTCTCTCATGGATTTGATGGCTTTATTTCTGCCACAGTTCAGTAATTCCATGATATCTTCGATGGAAAAGTAGATATATGCTCTGTTTTTGTCGTCAAACCACTGATTTTTGATGGAAAGAGACATTCGATCCAACATCAGTCCATATAAAATTTTAGCATCGCTTGATAAATCTTTAAAATAGCTGTCTGTAAATAATGCTTTTGGTATGCGGTAGAAGCTGAACTGATCAGCTTCGGTACCGTAAAAATAATTAAATGTCATTTTTTTCTCCATAATTTCCTCCTTTCGTTTTCTGCTAAGAAGTCCTCTTTTTAAACTTCTTTGACTTTGTTTTCTTAGCTTTTTCTATCCTTAACAGGACTGTTCCTGCATCCATTTTTCTAATAATGATTCAATTACCTGTTCCATATCTTTGGCTGTATAATCATCCGGAAAATACTTTGTCAGTTTCTTTTCTGAGAAAGTAAGAGACCGGGATACTTTCTTTGCCATCACACAGTTATTGAAAATCGATAACATCTGAATCTGATTGATTGGTCCATCATTCAGCTGATTTCTGAGTGCTGCAATCTGTTTTGGTTTGATGAATCCGGTGTCGCTGATATATTCGTAGATCCATCCCTGTACTTCCTTATCGATGTAGGAGATATTGACAGCAACCGTAAACTGAAGCTTCTTGTTATCTACCAGATCAAGAAGTTCCGGAATAAGTTCTGTTAATCGTACAAATCTTTGAACCTGAGCTCTACTTTCCCCAACTTGCTTGCTCAAGACTTCATCAGATCTCAACTTCGTCTCATTTTGAGACAAAGTTAAATCTGTTCTAACTCCCTGTCTTTTCATTGCCTCTAGTTTCATCTTATAAGCAAATGCTTTCTCACTCGGCAACAATTCCTCTCGCTGAATGTTAGCATCCACCATAGCCACAATGGCATCATCATCCGATAATTCTCTTACGATTGCCGGAATAGTTGTAAGTCCTGCAAGCTGTGCTGCATGCATTCTTCTGTGACCGGATACCATTTCATATTCTTCATTATCATCCATTCGAAGCAGTACCGGTGTCAGTACTCCATTGATCCTTACACTTTCAACCAGATCCTGCATCTTTTCATCATCCAGCACCTTGAACGGATGATTTTTAAACGGATGGATCTTACTAATCTCTATCTCCATTGCAGATTCTTCATTTACCACACCAAGCAGTTCATCAATGCTTGCCAGTTTAATCTTTTCGCCACTTCTATTTTTCATTTTTCAAAACCTCCTGTGTTAAGTTCTTATATGCTTCGGCAACTTTTCCTTTCGGGCAGTGCATGTAGATGCTTTTTCCCTCTGCACTGGTCTCAGCTGCTTTTACAGACATCGGAATCACATTTTCAAATACTTCTATCTGGCTTCCGTATGTTGTATGTACTCTCGATGCAATGTCCCTTGCGTAATTGGTTCTGAAATCAACCATAGTCAACAGAATGCCCTCAATCGCCAGTTTCCGGTTCAGCCTTTTCTTTACTGTAAGAATGGTCTTGATCAGCTGCTGAAGTCCTTTCACCGGCAGATATGCGGCCTGTACAGGTATCAGCACGGAATCGGAAGAGACCAGTGCATTGATTGTCATCATACCAAGACTTGGCATACAGTCGATCAGGATATAATCGTATCGGCCTCTTATCGCATCGATATATTCCTTCATGATCATTTCTCTGCTCATAACATTTCCCATCGTTACTTCCAGGGCAGAAAGCTCAATATTTGCCGGAAGTAGATCTACATTTTCCTGGTGATGTAAGATACCATCTTCCAGAGAGATTTCTTCTTCGTTAATGACATCCATCATAATCGTTGCCAGTGTGATGCGAAGATCATCCGGTTCCTCATATCCAAGACTTGCGGTTAAACTTCCCTGTGGATCCGCGTCGATCAGCAACACTTTCTTACCTTCTCTTGCCAGTCCAATGCCTACATTTACGGTTGTGGTGGTCTTTCCGACGCCACCTTTCTGGTTTACTACGGATATAACTTTACACATGATTTCTTCCTCCTTTAACTATCCCATGATTCTTTTTTCCATAATTTCAACAGTGCCAGTATTTCCCGTTTCATCATTGCCGGTGTATAAGAATTTGGAAAATACTTGTGCAACTGCTCGTTTGTGAATGCCACTCTTGTGATCTCACCCTTTTTCACTTCACACATGATCTCTTCCATCTTTTCCAGTGACAACTGTTTTTCTTTACTCAGTTGCCGGATCCTCTGGGCCTGTGAGAGTGATGGGATTGCCTGTGCATACTCCATTGCTACAAGCAGTTCTCTTTGTTCTTTTTCACTTAATGCAGCTATCTCTACAGCCGGACAAAAAGAAATGATCTCATCATCCAGTTTCTGCAACATTTCCGGTATCAGTTTTGTCAGTGAGATATAACGCTGCACTTGTTTTGGGCTATCACCACAATCTTCACTGATGATTTCTATTGCCCGCTTTCTTGGTGTTTTGTGGTCAACTTGGCTCTTTTTTCGACCACTTTTTCTTTTTAATACGTCATTCTTCAGTTTGTAAGCAAAAGCTTTTTCACTGTAGCTGATCCGTTCTCTGTGAAGATTGGAATCTACCATGCTCAAGATGGAATCATCTTCACTTAATACCCGGATGATTACCGGTACTTTACGGTATCCCAGTTTCTCCGCAGCATGTTTTCTTCTGTGGCCGGATATGATCTCATAGTATCCATCCGGTACCGGTCTGACGATCAGCGGATTTAATATTCCATACTTTTCAATGCTTTCCTGCAGAAGAAACATTTCCTTATCATCCTTCACCTGAAACGGATGCTCTTTGAACGGTCGAAGACGCTCAATCTCAATTTCTATGATTCTTTCTTCGTTTTCTTCTGATTGTCTGTTTGGTTCAGTCATCTTGACTCCTTTCCTCCAGGATTCAGGAAATAAAAAATGCCTGCCTGGAACTTTTATAGATAGTAAAGTTCCAAACAGACATTGCTGTTTGACCATTAGCTGTAGCTAATAGAATTGAATACTGTTTCAGCTAATTCATGTTTGCAGGTTTGGGAGAGATTGTTTCTTTTCCCGCCTTTTCTCTGATTTACATCCCCGAATAAGGGGTGACAACAGAGCGGAACCCAAATGTTAGCTGAACTTCCTAAAACCCATGTTTGCAAACCGGTAATTTTGATTAGCTGTCAGCTAACAAAAATCAGATTGCGTTAGCTGGAAATTGATCATTTTGAATGGAAAATCATGTCACGAACGTGATTAGAAAATAACAAAAGCGTTCGTTGTCAGCTAATCCAGCTAACATTTTCGAACGCTTTGAAGCCCGTCGCCAAGAGGATTTGAACCTCCGACCCCTCGCTTAGGAGGCGAGTGCTCTATCCAGCTGAGCTATGACGACACATGCCACAAACCCTTGATTTTACTGGGTTTCTAGGATTTTTCCCTTCGGCCATATATAAGATTATCAACTCTTTTTCGAGTTGTCAATCTACAGATTTTTTTGATTTGGTAACATTAGAACGTTCCCCAATTTGGGGAATGCTTTGTTGTCACCATTAGCATTTTTCAGAATAGATTCGAACTGAAAGTTGTTTTTCATTTTTTCCCTTTGGGGAATGCCTCGGCTTTCTCTTAGGAGGACCCCGTTATATCCATTTAACTAAGGAGACAAATGCCGTATTTTCGGGCTTCTCAGCTCTTTTGGCTCCGGCTGCCATATCTATGAATTCAATCACTCTTGTGATGAATTTCCATTGTATCTTATTTTGACATTCAGGTCAATCCCTGTTGAAATCGAACTCTGACTTATCACTTTCCAACTTCCATAAGTCTCAACCATGATTGAACCTTAGGAGGCACTTGTTATATCCATTTAACTATGAGAACTAATATTACCTAATAATTTACTTTTCCCTGCATCCAGATGACTCCCTTAAATCTTCTGCCAATTGCAGGTTCCCCCAGAAGGTCTTTTTCATTGATGCAGACATCATATATCAAATCGTTACAGTCCAGTGTAAGCAAACAGATTTTATCACCTGTCATCTTATTATTCTCCATCCTGTAATCTACAATTTCACCTAAAATGGAATACTGGTCACTTTCGATTCCGTATGGCATAAAATAAGAATCTACAATACTTAAGATATCCTCGTTAGCTATCCGTCTTGACAACATGGAATAAGTATCAATATCTTCCAGTGTAAGATTTTCAATGGCATCCTCGTCTCCCTCTCTTGCAGCTGCAATGAGGTAATTACGGTCCTGACTGTTTTTCTTTGTATTCTGGATCTGCTTTTCATTTTTGCTGATTGGCATAATGATTTTTCCATTTAATGACAATGCACTTAATGTAGCGGACATTGGACGCATCTTCGGATTTCTGTGATGCTCGGATAAATATTCTGCAACATTCTGTAAATAGAAAATCAATGTAACGCCCAGCTTCATTTCGTCACAGACACCGGCATAAGATTCTTTTTCGGAATGCTTCTCTATCTCTATCTGCTCCTGGGTCGTGATTCCGTCACCCTCTACATACGGGTAATAGTATTCAGTATGAAAGGTTCCATCTTCTGCATATTCTCCGCAAACACGGATTCCAGCTCCCGGTGCAATCTCTTTCGTCATTTCTACAAATTCATTTCCCATGGAATCTTCTGAGACTTCAATTCTATCCGGGGATGAAACGATTTTATCCGTGAGTTTCTCTATATCAGATTTTTTCATATTGTTCTGAAATCCAATTGCTCTTAAATAGCTATGCACGAATCTGTTCTTCCTTCCTTGAAATACCATCTGAAAACCTAAAACAGGCATACCCTATTATATAGTATGCCTGTCATTTTTACAATCTGCTTTCTGCAAATTTATTCATTAAATTTATTCATCTTTTGATTTCATTGCCATTTCTAAAGCTTCTTTTTCTTCTTCGGAAAGTGCAATAATAGAATTTCCATCAATAATTTCCTTAATATACGTATAGCAGCCTTCTCTGCTATGCATTGCATTGATGATATATCCGTCATTGCGCTCATTCAACATTGCAAGGGAAAAGCTCAGCTTTCCACCCATCTCATTAAAGGCATCATATTTTACAAGCCCAAGCTTCTGGAATGTAAAACGTAAAGTAGCAAATATATCTTCGATATTTTTCTTATTTGCCTTGTTAGATGCAACCAGATCATCTATTTCATCTAAACGCTCTTTCAATACATCTTCCAGCGTCCTGGCATCTTTTCCGGACATGAACTTTTTATATTTCTTTTTTAACTTACTCATCTGGACGATATTTACAATGGTAACTATGAAAAGTATCAATACCAGTGCTGCCAGTCCTACTATTACATAATCGGAATCAATTCCTAAATATTCTGAAAAAATCATGTTGTTATCCTCTTCTCTTAATTACAAACAAATGTTCTATTTTCTAATACTTTCGATTAATTCATATATTCTTGTTA
The DNA here is from genome assembly GCF_003462605.1 of Roseburia sp. OM04-10BH. Lineage (NCBI taxonomy): Bacteria > Bacillati > Bacillota > Clostridia > Lachnospirales > Lachnospiraceae > Roseburia > Roseburia sp. OM04-10BH. The sequence continues at coordinate 24,839 of NZ_QTZI01000018.1, read as the reverse complement.
ATTCATCCGGGGAATAATATTCGATTTCAATTTTTCCCTTCATAGAATCCTTCTGATTAATGATAACCTTTGTTCCAAGTATTGTTTTCATTTTTTCTTCTGCTTCCTGGTAAACAGCATCCAGTTTTTTCTTTTCCGGATTCACCTCTTTTGCAGGTGCATTCTTCTGTTTCTGCATTTTCTTTACCAGTTTTTCAGTATCTCTTACACTGATTTTCTCATCGAAGATTTTCTGTGCAAGTGTATACTGTTTTTCTTCATCAGTGATTCCAAGTAAAGCTCTCGCATGCCCGGTAGAGATCATATCGTCAATTACCATTTGCTGTACTTTATCACAAAGTTTTAAAAGCCGCATGGAATTAGTAACTGCAGTTCTGCTCTTTGATACTCTCTCCGCAACTTCATCCTGTTTCAGATTGAATTCATTTAAAAGGCGTTTATATGCAATTGCCTCTTCAATTGGATTTAAGTTTTCCCGCTGGATATTCTCAATCAGGGAAATCTCTACGATTTCCTGTTCAGTTAAATCTTTGATGATTACAGGAACTTTCTTTAATCCTGCCATCTTTGCTGCTCTCCATCTTCGCTCACCGGCAATGATTTCGTAATAGTCTTTCCGGTCTACTACCAGAAGCGGCTGCAAGACACCAAACTGTTTGATAGACTCTGATAATTCTAATAATGCATCTTCATCAAAATTCTTTCTCGGCTGTTCTTTATTTGGTTCTACTTTATTGATATTTACCATGACTTCATTTTTTGCATCTGTCTTCTCATTGGATGTTCCAACTTTATCTGCAATCAATGAATCCAAACCTTTTCCCAATCCACCTTTTCTTGTTGCCATTTAGATATCCTCCCTGTCAATTACTTCTTTTGCAAGAAGTCTGTAGCTTTCTGCTCCCGCTGACTTGCTGTCGTATAGATTAATTGGAAGACCGTGACTTGGTGCTTCTGCTAATCTTACATTTCTTGGAATGATTGTTTTATAAATTGTTGTATGTAAATTATTTTTTACATTATCTACTACTTCATTAGAAAGATTTGTCCTGGAATCATACATAGTAAATACAACTCCTTCCATCTTCAAATCTGGATTCAGTCTTTCCTGTACCAGGTCAATGGTATGAATCAACTGGCTGATTCCTTCCAATGCATAATACTCACACTGAATTGGAACCAATACGGTATCTGCTGTTGTCATAGCATTTACTGTCAGCATATTCAAAGATGGCGGACAATCAATAATAATAAAATCATAATCGTCCCGGATATAATCTACTGCATTTTTTAAAATATACTCTTTATCATTGATTCCCAAAAGTTCAATCTCTGCTCCGGACAAGTTTACATTAGATGGAATCAAAGTCAGATTTTCAATTTCTGTTTTATGAATACTTTCACGAATTGTACATTCATCCAGCATTAATTCGTAAACAGTATTTTCTAAATCATCTTTATCAACTCCCAATCCACTGGTAGTATTTCCCTGCGGATCCAAATCTATTGCCAATATTTTTTTTCCGGCTTCTGCCAGACATGATGACAAATTAATAGACGTTGTGGTTTTACCAACTCCGCCTTTCTGATTTGCTATTGCTATTATTCTTCCCATATTATTTTCCTTTCTGTCTCTTTCATCATTGAAACATAAATTTCAGTTTTCTATTATTTTATCTGTACCGAACTTGTTTTATTATAACACTATAACACTTTCATTTCCAGTAAATCCACGTAGAAATGAAAGTAATTTTTTCTATTATTTTCTCTGTTTTTACTTTTGTTTTTTACATAAATTTGAACAAAGAATGTACCTTGGCACATTCTCGTGCCTGCGTTGGTCGCTTGCAATATCTGCCTTATACACCGCAGTATTCATTCTCGCAGAGAGTTTTTTTGCTTTATAGGAAAGCAATTTTCTGTAAAGCAAAAAAATGTTTCACGTGAAACATGAAACATTTTCTTTCATAATATAGTAGACTAATTTTTTTATTCATACTAAATATTGTATCTATTTTATGTTTCACGGACGTTCTTTTACTAATGTTTCACGTGAAACATTTTATCAAAATACCTCTATTATGTTGTATATCAATTACTATTTATTCTAACTTATCTTATTTCGAATAGCGAATACTGCAGCCTGTGTTCTATCTTCCACATCTATTTTTCTAAATATATGGGAAATATGATTTTTTACTGTTCGTTCACTGATTGTCAACTCATCAGATATTTTCTTATTGCTACATCCTTCTGAAATCAATCGAAGTACATCTAGTTCTCTCTTAGTCAGACATTCTATTTTTTCTTTATCTAAAGCATAATCTTCCATACTTTCATTTAGTGCAGGAAGAAGACTTGGCTGAATATAAGTATTTCCAGAAATAACCACATCAATTGCTTCTTTTAATTCATCATAACTGGAATCCTTTAATAAATATCCATCAATGCCGATATCAACAGCTTTCAATAAATATTCGACTTCATTATGTACTGTTAATATCAATACCTTTACTGGAATTTTATTCTGTTTTATATATTCTAATACTTCAATGCCATTTTTCTTAGGCATATTTATATCTAATAAAAGTATATCTGGATGAATCTTCTTATTTAATAAATTCAGACATTCTTCACCATCATTTGCCTCTGCAATTACTTTCATCGTACCATCCAGTTCCAGTAATTGTTTCAAGCCTTCCCGAATCATCATATGATCATCTGCTATGATTATTTCTATTTTATCTTTCACTTTACTCATTTTCTTCCTCCTCAACAAAGTTTGGTACACGAATACTTATTGTAGTACCCTTTCCTTCTTCACTTTTTATCTGAATCTCACCTGATAAAAGATGAACTCTTTCTTTCATAATAGATAAACCAAAACCGGAATTTTTTGTTTTTGCAACTTTCTTTTTTGTATTAAATCCAATACCATCATCTTCAATTACAAGTGAAATATCATTTTCAGTATATTCTAATACAACACATATTTCTTTTGCATCAGCGTATTTCAATGCATTCGTGCATGCCTCCTGCATAATTCTTAATAAAGACAATGCAACAACAGGTTTCACGTGAAACGGTTTTCCTATTATAATATATTCTATCTTCCGGTTCCACTCCTGCTCAATTTTTGCAATAGCATGTTTCAGTGTTACATCTATTCCTATATCATCTACTGACATTGGTCTGAGGTTATATATCATTTTCCTTGTATTGCTTATCACATTGCGAATATTATCAAGTACATTTGATAATTCCATTTTACAACGCTGCGAATCCATATCCATTACACGCATAGAAAGTTCTATCTTATGAAGCATACTGGTAAGATCTTGTACTGTAGAATCATGTAAATCTCTTGCAATGCGCTGTCGCTCCATTTCCTGTGCTTCTAATAACTGAATCTTATATTCTGCATTATCTTCTTCCTGATATTGCTGGGCAATTGTCTCCTTTTCCCTCTCACATTGAATAATAGATTGACACTCTTCCAAACGACGTTGTACATCATATAACTTGTTCTGTAATTCAGACTTTTCTCTAATAATATTTTTCTGCTGTACTTTTAGCTCATTAATTTTTTCCTTATTACGGGCATTCACTGTTCTTGGAGTAAACGCTTCATAATTTGGATCATTTATTTCATCCAGAAGTTCAATAAATTTTATATTTTCTTTTTCTGTATTTTCTAAAGAAATAATTTTCTTTTCTGTCTCTCTCTTTTGATCTATCAGTTCCTTCTGAATTTTCTCCAGATATTCTCTAATCATAGCCCCTCCTAGAACATATGTTCTTATGTGGTATACATAATAATTGTAAACTATTTTTTTCTATCTGAAAAGTCTTATTCTATGATTTTAATTGTAAAGCAGCATATTTTTGTTTATAATAAAAGTATCATAAACTTTAGGGAGGAATTACGATGAACAGGAATCTGAAAAAAGTAATCGGCATCACTACTACTGCTGTTGCCGGCATGTATATTATAAATAGAATTGTAGATTATACTGCAGGACAAAAAAATCTTTTAACTACCGAAGAAGGAAATATATATCACTGGAAAAATGGTGACGTCTTCTATACTGTTTCCGGTAAAGGAACTCCGGTTGTTCTGATTCATGAACTGAATCCTGCTTCTTCCGCCAAAGAATGGAGTAAGATTGTACACCGCCTGGAAAAGAAACATACCGTCTACACTATCGACCTGCTTGGCTGCGGCCGTTCTGAGAAACCAGGTATTACCTATACCAACTTCCTATACGTACAGTTAATTAATAATTTTATCCACGACATTGTAAAAGAAGCGGCAAATATAGTCGTAACTGGTATTTCTTCTTCTTTTGTCATTATGGCACAGACAATGGAGCCGGATAACTTTAAAAAAATTATTCTGGTTAATCCATCTGACATCAATATCATCAAGGAAATGCCTACGAAAGAGACAAAGGCTGCCAAAACTATTTTAGAGATTCCGATTCTTGGTACCTTTATCTATAACCTGATTATGCATCACAAAAGAATCCGCAATTACATTGAAAGTAAATATTTCTTCAAGAAAACATTCCTTTCATCCAAATTAGAAGATACTTACTTTGAATCTGCACACAAAGGAAACAGTGCCGGAAAATATCTGCTTGCCAGCACCAAAGGAAATTATGTCAATATTGATATCACCAATGCTGTGAAAAAAGCAGACAATCTCTACATCATTTCCAGTAGAGAAAGAAATAATGCCGTAGCTATTACAGAAAAATATCTTCACTTAAATAAGAATATTGAAGCAACCTACATTTCCAATTCCAGATATCTTCCCCAGCTTGAAACGCCAGATAAATTTAAAGATATTGTTTTAATGTTCTTACAATAATAAAACCAGTCATTGAAAACAACGTATAAATCTTTAAAGGATAACAAACGAAAATTTGTTATCCTTTTTATTTACTCAACTATCGAGAAAAATTATAATAGAAAAGAAGGAACCAAACATGTTTCCCGTAGTTTAATCTAATTTTAATTTTTACTTTAAAGGGCTTTTTGATGGAGTTCCAGCCTTACGTGGATATGCTTTTGGTGTCGCATGAACCTTATGAATTACCACAAAAGAACGTTTAATGTCACTATCCGGCAGTGTAAAGTGAATTACATCCTCTATCTCGCCGCCCAGCACGAAAACTGCCTTCTTTGCATCCTTCAGCTCATCTTCCACCTCTCCAGACTTATAAGAGATAAATTTGCCGCTTATGTGGATAAATGGTAGGCAATATTCACTTAATGTGGATAAATTAGCAACTGCTCTGGAAACACATAAATCAAAGGATTCCCGATAATCTTTTCTTTTAGAAAGCTCCTCTGCTCTTCCATGAACCGTTTCAATATCCTTCAGATTAAGTGCTTCCATAACTTCATTTAAGAATAATAACCTTTTATTCAAGGAATCCGCCAGAGTAATCTTAAGCTCCGGAAACATAATCTTAAGTGGGATTCCAGGAAAACCGGCTCCGGTTCCCAAATCCAATAAAGTAAGCGGCTTCTTTAAGTCCATCACCTGGCAAAGAGAAATACTGTCTAAAAAATGTTTCTCCACAACATCCTCAAATTCTGTGATTGCAGTAAGATTCATTACTTTATTCTTTTCTACCAGCATTTCATAAAAAGTCAGGAACTGCTGCTCTTTCTCTGCAGTAAGTTCTAAATTCCACTCCGATAGAATATTTCTCATTTTTGTAAAATCATATGCCATAAAATATCCTCATTCTTCTCATTATTCTTCCTATTTTTTTATCTGTTCCATATAGACTAACAACATCGTAATATCTGCAGGTGATACACCGGAAATTCTTGAAGCCTGTCCAATGGAAACCGGACGATAAAGCTTTAACTTCTGTCTTGCTTCGATACGAAGGCTGTCTACTGCATCATAATCGAAATCATCCGGAATTTTCTTATTCTCTAATTTTTTAAAATGCTCCACCTGTTTAATCTGACGTTTGATATATCCATCATACTTAATATTAATATTAACCTGTTCCTGTACTTCTTCCGGAAGTTCTGGTCTGTCTTCATCAATTGGAGCAAGTTTTTCATAATCCAGTTCCGGTCTGCGAATCAGTTCGGTAAGACGGGTTCCGGTATTCAAAGGAGTACTTTCATATTCCTCTAAAAGTTTCTGCACATTCTCTTTAGCACCGATTGTTACTGACTCTACCCGATTTATTTCATCCTGAATTAATTTTTCTTTTTTTACTACCCAGTCATATCTTTCCTGAGAAATGAGTCCGACCTGATAACCATATTTACTAAGACGAAGGTCTGCATTATCCTGACGCAGTAACAGACGATACTCGGCACGGGATGTCATCATCCGATATGGTTCATGATTCTCCTTTGTAACCAGATCATCGATTAACACTCCGATATAGGACTCGGAACGATGCAATACAAGCTGCTTCTTCTCTTTTACATATAAAGCTGCATTGATTCCGGCAACAATACCCTGGGCTGCAGCTTCTTCATAGCCGGAACTTCCGTTAAACTGGCCGCCACTGAACAATCCCTTGATATTCTTAAACTCCAGAGTAGGTAACAACTGGTTTGGATTGATACAGTCGTACTCAATAGCATATGCATTTCTTACAATCTTCGCATGCTCCAGTCCCGGAACCGTATGATACATTTCATATTGAACATCCTCTGGCAGGGAACTGCTCATTCCACCGACATACATTTCATTGGTATTTAAGCCTTCCGGCTCCAAAAATACCTGATGTCTTTCCTTATCGGCGAATTTTACCACTTTATCCTCAATGGAGGGGCAATATCTAGGACCCGTTCCTTCAATAACACCAGCATAGATTGGTGAACGGTCGAGATTTGCACGGATAATCTCATGAGTTTTCGGATTTGTATAGGTAAGCCAGCAGGATGCCTGCTCTATCTGAACACTTTCAGGATCTGTGGTAAAGGAAAATGGCACTACTCTCTCATCACCGGTCTGTTCAGTCATTTTACTGAAATCGATACTATTTTTATCCATTCTTGCCGGAGTTCCTGTCTTAAAGCGGAACATTTCTACTCCATGGGCTTTTAAGGAATCTGTAAGATGATTAGCAGGCTGCAAACCATTCGGTCCCGTGTAATTAATCACATCTCCGTAGAGACATCTTGCCCGAAGATAAGTTCCGGTACACAATACAACAGCCTTACTGTGATAAATTGCTCCGGAAAATGTTTTAATGCCGGCAATCTTATTATCTTCTGTGATAATTTCAGATACTTCCGCCTGTCTTATAGTAAGATGTTCGGTAGACTGCAGCGTTTTCCGCATTTCCATGCTATAAGCTGCCTTATCTGCCTGAGCACGAAGAGAATGTACTGCAGGACCTTTTGATTTATTTAACATCTTTGACTGGATAAATGTTTTATCAATATTAATTCCCATTTGTCCACCCAGAGCATCAATTTCACGAACCAGATGTCCCTTGGAGCTTCCACCAATGTTAGGATTACAAGGCATCATCGCAATACTATCTACACTTACTGTAAATATAATGGTTTCAAGTCCCATTCTGGCACAGGCAAGTGCTGCTTCACAACCTGCATGGCCTGCTCCAACCACACATACATCATATGTCTCTTCGATTACCGACATTTCATTATCCTTCTTTCTATCTAAATATAATTATTTACCCATACAGAATTTACTGAAAATCTCATTAACCAGATCATCTTCTACTGCTTCTCCGATAATAGTACCCAGTTCTTCATAAGCATTCATAAGGTCAATGGAATAAAAATCTTCCGGCATTCCATTTTCTACACTCTGTTTTACTAACTTTAAGCTCTCTACTGCCTGAATCAATGCGTTTTTATGTCTAATGTTAGTAATATATACTTCATCGTTAAATGAAATCGTTCCATGGAAAAACATTTCCGTAATGGTCTCTTCTAATACATCAATTCCAAGATTTTCTTTTGCAGAAATAGCTATCATCTTATGATCTGCACCGGATAATTTTTCTTTGATTTCATCTTCTCCGGTTACCTGGGTTAAATCAGATTTGTTCAATAAAATGATGGCTTTCTTCTCCCGGATGGCATCTATAATCTTTTCGTCATTTTCATCCAATGCAGTAGAAGTATCCACTACATAGATAATAAAATCAGCTTTATCCACAAGAAATAGTGCTTTATCCACACCAATCTTCTCTACCACATCCTCAGTACTTCTGATTCCAGCGGTATCCATGATATTAAGCGTAATGCCGTTCAAATTAATCTGCTCTTCCAATACATCACGGGTAGTTCCGGCAATATCCGTTACAATTGCCCGCTCTCTTCCTACCAGCGCATTTAATAAAGAAGATTTTCCGGCATTTGGCTTTCCGACGATTACTGTATTAATACCTTCCTTTAAAAGGCTGCCATTTTCCGAAGATGCAATCATCTGATTCATCTTCTGCATCAGTTTCTCTATTATAATAAGAAGATTCTCTCCATATCCATCAATACTGATATGCTCCGGATCGTCTAAAGCAGACTCAATAAATGCAATCTCATGTATGATTTTACCACGAATTTCTTTGATTTTCCCTGTAAGAGCTCCGTTTAACTGCTGCATGGAGCTTTTCAATGCAAAATCATTCTTTGAAGAAATGACATCCATGACAGATTCTGCCTGGCTTAAATCAATACGACCATTCAAAAATGCACGCTTTGTAAACTCTCCCGGTTCTGCAGGTCTTGCTCCATTTTTCAGTACTACTTCTAAAATACGCCGCATCACAAGCGTTCCACCATGACAGTCAATTTCTACCGTATCTTCTCTGGTATAACTGTTCGGTGCCCTCATCAGAAGAACCATTACTTCATCTATTATTTCATCTTCATCATAAATATGGCCATAATGAATCGTATGACTCTTGCACTGTGATAAAAGCTTGTTTCCTTTTTTTGGCCGGTATATCTTATCAATTACATCAAAAGCATCTTCTCCACTAATACGGATGATTCCAATTCCTGAATTCGTCATGGCGGAAGCAATTGCTGCAATAGTCTCTGTTTTCATAGAAATCTCCTTAATATAAGAATTCTTATATTATCTGTGTAATATATAAGAGTTATAAAACGGTATAATTATATCATTTTATAACTCTTATGAAATCATTTTCTTATAAAATTTTTAAATTATTTTTTTAATGTAACAACTACATGACGGAAAGGTTCTTCTCCCTCGCTGTGGGTTTCTACATATCTGTCTCCCTGCAATGCAGAATGAATCACTCTTCTTTCGAATGGATTCATCGGCTCTAAAGATACCGGACGTTTTGTTCTCTTAACCTTATATGCAATATTCTTTGCAAGATTTTCCAAAGTATCTTTTCTTCTCTGACGGTAATCTTCAGTATCAAGCTTAACTTTGATATATCCATCCGAATGTTTATTAACAGCAAGATTTGTAAGATACTGAAGAGAATCTAAAGTCTGTCCTCTCTTGCCAATCAGCAGTCCCATTTCTTTACCGCTTAATTCTACTTCATAGACCTTATCATCTTCTGCTTTCTTAATATCAATGGTAACTTCCATATTCATAGCAGAAAATACATTTTCCAAAAACTCACGGATATTATCTACCGTATCATTCTTCTTCCGTGCCTTGATGATTGCAGGTTTACTCTTGATACCAAGAAATCCGGTAGAACCCTTCTCAATAACTTCTACCTCAATCTTGTCACTGGTAGTTCCAAGCTTAATCGAAGCCTCTGTAATTGCATCATCCACTGTTTTTGCTGAAACTTCAATAAATTCCATTGTATATTACCCCCTCTATTTATTGTTTCTTTCATTGAATTCACGTACTCTGTTAGCTTTAGAAGCAAGGCTTCCTGCTTTTGCATTACTTCTTACCTCTGCTGCATGCTCTAAAGCTTCTTCCTTTTCTTCTTTTGTCATAGTACCTGATTCAATAACATTTGCTTTTGTACTCATCTTTGCAGCATTAGCAATCTGATTTTCAATCAGACCCATTTTCTTTTCACGCTTTGCTTTTGCTTTTTCCTGATTAGCTTTCATAATAGCATCCCAGTCCATCTTATCAAGACGTTTGTTGATACCCCACTGCTGGATACTACGAACAAGAGCACTTGCAATCCAGTAAATACCAAGACCAACCGGTACAGTGAAACACATTACAAATGAGAATAATGGCATCATAAGATTCATGGTTTTCATCTGCTGTGCCATTGCATCATTTTCACCGGTAGAAGCGGTAGGCATTAATTTAATATTTAATCTCTGTGTCAGGAAAGAAATAACCGGAATCAGTAATGCACCGATAGCAAGTAAATAAGCTCCTGACTTAAAGCCTGTTGTCATAATATTCCATGGGCTGTTTGAAATGTTAAGACCAAGGAAATAGTTTAACTTCTCTAAGGATTTCTCAGTTGCATCCAGATTAGTAAGATTACCAAATACTTTTGTTAACTCACTCCATCCGGAAGTATTCATCTTATATAAAACATCAACAATATAATTATGAAGAACATTTGTATCCGTTGCAGTAAAATCAACAGATAATCCTGCAATTTTAATTTTATCAACAAAGCTTGTCATCTTATCCGCAAAGCCGTCAACAGACATAATCTCTGTTACAAGAGCAGAAAACTTCTCTTTTACAGCCGGTACATATGCCGGTACATTTAAGAATACACGATATAAAGCAAACAGAATCGGCATCTGGATTAACATCTGGATACAGCTTCCGGTCGGTGAAACACCATATTTCTGGTAAACCATCTGTGTCTCTTCCTGCATCTTCTGCATGGATACCTGGTCTCTCTTGTCTTTATATTTTTTCTGGATAGCCTGAAGTTCCGGATTCATCTTCTGTGAAAGCTTTGAAAACTTCTGCTGTTTATAGGTTAATGGAAAAAGACATGCATAAATAATCAAAGTTAAGATAATGATGCAAAGTCCGATATTTTCTATTCCAAACAAACTGTTCAGCACATAATAGATTCCATTCATAATCCATCCTAAGACCTTCGCAATCGGTCCGAGAATCTTACCATTGTACTGAGTTAAAATGATTTCTGACACTTAACGTACCTCCTAATCATGGAACCGGGTCATATCCGCCTTTTGAAAAAGGATTACATCTTAATATCCTCCAGAGAGCCAGTGCTCCCCCCTTTACTGCACCATACTTTTCCACGGCAATCAGACCATAAGTAGAACAGGTCGGGCAATAAGGGCACTTTGTTGTTTTCATTGGTGAAAGATATTTTCTATAAAATTTAATGATTGCAATTAAAATTTTTTTCAAAATCATTCCATCTTCTTTTCGATATTATCTTTAAATAATTCCATGAAGATTCGAAAGATGCAGCAATGAACTCTTTAACCTGTGATAACCTTCATTTTTTGCTGACACCCTTACGATGACTACAATGTCCCAACCACTATGAAACATCTCTTCGTGCAGTCTGTAACTTTCTCTTAATAATCTCGTCAGATGATGTCTTACTACACTATTTCCTACTTTTTTACTGACGGAGATTCCAATTCGATTCGATTCCAAACCATTTTCCAGAACATACATCACCAGATACTTGTCCGCATAAGACTTACCATTGCGATATACATTCTGGAAATCTTTGTTTTTCTTCAATGAGTCCATTTTTTAATCCTTAAAAAAGTCTTGTAATAAGAAGAAAAAGACCACAAAAGTTGTGGCCTATGCTGATAATTTCTTTCTTCCTTTTAATCTTCTTGCAGCCAATACTTTTCTTCCGCCTGCTGTACTCATTCTTTTACGAAAACCATGAACTTTATTTCTCTGTCTGTTTTTTGGCTGAAATGTCATCTTACCTTTATGCATAATAATCCACCTCCTCTATGCTAGAAAACATCAGTACAATTATAACAAAAAAACCTGTCAAGTCAAGTAAAACCTGCATTTTTCGGTAATTAATTTTTACACTACTATATATATAAGGAAGAAACTATTTTTAATCTATATCTAGTATCCATTTTTTTCCTTCCATACCATAAAATTTATATATCAAAATTTTATGAACAGGTTATCCACAATTGTTTATAACCTGTTCATAACCTGTAGATAATTTAAGGATAACTTGTTGTTAAAATGACCCTGCCTTAATTTTGAATAGCTTTTTCCGCTAAAATAAAGGCTTTTTTATCCACTTTATTCACATTAGGCTTATCACCTATACCTTTAAAAGTTCTCATTGATAATTTGCCCCATTTAGTTTATTATTAAAAGAGTAGGATTCTATATAATGCTATAAATATGAGAAGCTTTAAAAAGCTTAAATAATAGAAACATGGAGATTTTTATGGAACAGATCATTGAAAAATGGGAAGAAATTTTAAGAACTGTCAAGGAAGAGCATGAACTTACTGACATTTCTTTTAAAACCTGGTTAGAACCACTTAAGGTATTTGATGTCAAAGACAATACTTTATACATACTGGTACCGGACGAACAGATGGGGCTTAACTACATTACCAAGAAATACACTCTTCCTATTAAAGTAGCAGTCGCTGAAATTATTGGAAAGGATTACGAAATCGAATTTGTACTGCCGGAGCAGGCAAAATCCATGCGTACACCGAAACCAATGGCTTTCGTAAATACAGAAAGTATTGACAAATCCAGTTTGAATCCAAACTATACCTTCGATACTTTTGTTGTTGGAAATAATAACAAACTGGCTCATGCAGCTTCACTGGCTGTTGCAGAATCTCCGGGAGAAGTCTATAACCCACTCTTTTTATATGGAGGCGTAGGACTTGGTAAAACGCATTTGATGCATTCCATCGCACATTTTATCCAGTCCAATAACCCAGATGTGAAGATTTTATACGTTTCTTCGGAAACTTTTACCAATGAACTGATTGAAGCCATCCGAAATGGCAATAATACAGCTATGACAAAATTCCGTGAGAAATATCGTAATATCGATGTACTTTTAATCGACGATATCCAGTTTATTATAGGAAAAGAAAGTACACAGGAAGAATTTTTCCATACCTTTAATGAGCTTTATCTTGCTAAGAAGCAGATTGTTATTTCTTCTGATAAGCCGCCAAAGGATATGGAAACATTAGAAGAACGTATCCGCTCCCGTTTTGAATGCGGTCTGACTGCTGACATCGGTTCTCCGGATTATGAAACCAGAATGGCAATTCTGCGAAGAAAAGAAGAAATGGATAATTTCCATTTAGATGATGAAATTTTAAAATACATTGCTACTAATATTAAGTCTAATATCAGGGAACTGGAAGGTGCTTTAAATAAACTGCTTGCCTACTCCAATCTCGAACAGACTGAGATTACCATGGAAGTAGCCATGAAAGAGCTTCAGAATATTATTTCTCCGGACAAGCCGAGGGAGATTACTCCACAGCTTATTATTGATGTGGTATGCGAACATTTCCATATTACAAAAGAGCAGATGATTTCTAAAAGCCGCAGCAACGATATTGCAAAGCCGAGACAGATTGCCATGTATCTTTGCAAAAATATGACTGGGGTTTCCTTAGAAAATATTGGAGAACTCTTAGGAGGAAGAGATCATTCTACCGTAATTCATGGTATTAATAAGGTAGAAGCTGAATTACAGACTAATGAAGCAACCGTAAATCTCTTAAATACCATTAAGAAAAAAATTAACCCAAATTAATTTATGCACAGGGTTCTGTTTATAATTTGTGAACTAGCTGTGGAATGGCTTTGGATAACTAATTATGTTAACTTTACATAAAAATTTATTCACTTTTTATTAAGACACAATCCGCAGTCATTTAAACAGGTTATACAGTAACAAAATTTTTTTAAATGCTTATGAATTAAGGGTTGCAGAGATTATTCACTTATTAACATCCCCTAAGAATAAGACGTTTAATTTCTTTTTAAATATTATATTTATATATGTCGAAAGGAGTTATGAACAACATGAAAATCATCTGTTCAAAATCAAATTTACTTTATGGTGTAAACATTGTTTCCAAAGCCGTACCAACCAGAACGACCATGGCTATCTTAGAATGTATCTTAATAGATGCTTCTGCCGGTGAGATTAAATTAACTGCCAATGATATGGAACTTGGAATCGAAACAAAAATAGAAGGAGAGATTGAAGAAAGAGGAATTATCGCATTAGATGCAAAAGTTTTTTCTGATATCGTAAGAAAGCTTCCTGACAATGAAGTTGTAATCGAAACAGACTCTTCCTTTAAGACAACCATTACCTGTGAAAAAGCAAAATTCAATATCATTGGAAAATCCGGTGAAGATTTTTCTTATATTCCATATATTGAAAGAAATGAAGAAATCAGCATTTCACAGTTTACTTTAAAAGAAGTAATCCGCCAGACAATCTTTTCTATTGCAGATAATGATAATAATAAGCTGATGACAGGAGAATTATTTGAAATCAATGAGAACAGCTTAAAGGTTGTATCACTGGATGGCCACCGTATTTCAATCCGTAATATAGAACTGAAAAATAATTATGAGCATAAGAAAGTGGTTGTTCCTGGAAAGACTTTACAGGAAATCAGCAAGATTCTCCCGGGAAATGCTGACGAAGATGTCAGCATGTATTTATCAGACAATCATATTGTATTTGAATTTGGCAATACCACCGTTGTTTCCCGTCTGATTGAAGGCGAGTATTTTAAGATTGAACAGATGCTTTCTTCTGATTATGAGACAAAGGTTAAGATTAACAAACGTGAATTATTAGACTGTATCGACCGTGCTACCCTTTTAGTAAAAGAGGGAGATAAGAAGCCGATTATCATGAATATAACAGATGATAAGATGGAATTAAAAATCAATTCTTTCATTGGTTCCATGAATGAAGAAATTGATATTACCAAAGATGGAAAAGATATTTTAATTGGATTCAATCCGAAATTCTTTATCGATGCCCTTCGTGTCATTGATGAAGAAGAAGTAACCCTTTATATGGTAAATCCAAAGGCACCATGTTTTATCCGGGATGAAAATGAGACCTTTATCTATCTGATTCTTCCGGTAAACTTTAATGCAGCTGCAAACTAGGATTTGCAGAGGCAGGAAGAGAGGCAATCATGCAGGAAATTAAGCTGCGGGATGAATATATTAAGCTGGGACAGGCGTTAAAAGCTGCCGGAGTCGTAGACTCCGGAGTCACTGCCAAGCTTGTAATATTAGATGAAAAAGTTAAGGTAAATGGCGAAGTTGAAGTACAGCGTGGCAAGAAATTATATGATGGAGATGTAGTGGAAGCTTTGGGCGAAACCATAAAGATTGTAAAATGATAATAAAGTCCATTGAACTTAAGAATTTCCGTAATTATGAAGAGTTAAATCTGAATCTTGACGGTGGAACCAATATTTTATATGGGGACAATGCCCAGGGAAAGACCAATATATTAGAATCCATTTATGTCAGCGGAACAACGAAATCCCATAAGGGAAGCCGCGATAAAGAAATGATTCGTTTTGGTGAAAATGAGGCACATATCCGTACTATGGTAGAAAAAAATCAGATGAGTTATCAGATTGATATGCATCTGAAGAAGAACCGTTCCAAGGGAATTGCCATTAATGGTGTGCCAATCCGCAAGGCAAGTGAGCTTTTCGGTGTGCTGAATATGGTATTTTTCTCACCGGAGGATTTAAATATTATCAAAAATGGTCCTTCCGAGCGCAGAAGATTTTTAGATTCGGAAATCTGCCAGCTGGATAAAATTTATCTTTCTGATTTAACCAAGTATAATAAAGTTTTAAATCAGCGCAATAAGCTGTTAAAAGATATGGTATTTCATCCGGATTTGGAAAATACGTTATCCGTGTGGGATATGCAGCTCATTTCTTACGGCAGGCGGATTATCAGCCGGCGCCGGAGATTTGTAGAAGAATTAAATGAAATTGTCCGGGGCATCCATGAAAGCATTTCCGGTGGCAGGGAGCAGCTGACGCTGACGTATGAGCCGGATATCGAAGAAGCTTTTTTTGAAGATGAATTAAACCGGGCGAAGGAAAAGGACAGAAAATACTGCAGTACCTCCGTGGGACCCCACAGAGATGATATTTCCTTTTTTATAGGAGATATCGATATCCGTAAATTCGGTTCCCAGGGACAGCAGAGAACTTCTGCTTTATCACTGAAATTATCAGAGATAGAGCTGGTGAAAAGATGTATCCATGATACACCGGTACTTCTTTTAGATGATGTGCTTTCCGAACTGGACAGTAACAGGCAGAATTATCTGCTTAATAGTATACATGATATTCAGACGGTCATTACCTGTACCGGTCTGGATGAATTTGTAAAAAACCGCTTCCAGATTGATAAAATATTTGAAGTCATAAGCGGAACAGTAAGTGAAAAAAATGAAATGTAAAATAATCCGTGAATAGGAGGAATACAGATGAGTACGGAATACGGAGCAGACCAAATTCAGATTTTGGAAGGTTTGGAAGCAGTAAGAAAGAGACCTGGAATGTATATTGGAAGTACCTCTGTGAGAGGACTTCACCATCTGGTATATGAAATTGTGGATAACTCTGTCGACGAAGCGCTGGCAGGTTATTGTACCCATATTATCGTTACGATTAATAAAGACAATTCCATTACCGTAGAAGATGATGGACGTGGAATTCCGGTAGGAATTAACCACAAAGCAGGTATTCCTGCGGTAGAAGTAGTATTTACTGTATTGCATGCCGGCGGAAAATTCGGCGGTGGAGGATATAAGGTATCCGGTGGATTACATGGTGTAGGAGCATCCGTTGTAAATGCACTTTCTAACTGGCTGGAAGTACAGATTTTCCACGATGGAAAGATTTATAAACAACGTTATGAACGTGGACATACCATGTATCCACTGAAGGAAGTCGGAAAATGTGATATAAATAAAACCGGTACTACTGTAACCTTTTCTCCGGACGGAAGCATTTTCGAAGAAACCGTATATGATTTTGATACATTAAAGCAGCGTTTAAGAGAGACTGCATTCCTGACAAAGAATCTTAGGATTACACTTCGTGATGACAGGGAAGAGCCTGTAAAAGAACGGGTATTCCATTATGAAGGCGGTATTAAGGAATTTGTAACTTACTTAAATAAGAGCAAGGAAGCATTGTATCCGGAGGTTATTTATTGTGAAGGTGAGAAAAACGGGGTTCTTGTTGAAGTTGCTATGCAGCATAACGATGCATATAACGAAGCTACGTACAGCTTTGTCAATAACATCATCACGCCGGAGGGTGGAACACATCTGGCAGGTTTCCGTAATGCGCTTACCAAAACTTTTAATGAATATGCGCGGGCAAATAAGATTTTAAAGGATTCTGAGCCGGCACTTTCCGGTGATGATATCCGTGAAGGTTTAACTGCTATTGTAAGTATTAAGATTGAAGAGCCTCAGTTTGAGGGACAGACCAAGCAGAAGCTTGGTAACAGTGAAGCAAGAGGAGCCGTAGACAGCGTAGTAAGTGAGCAGCTTACATACTTTTTAGAGCAGAATCCTCAGGTTGCAAAGACCATTTGTGAAAAATCACTTCTGGCACAGCGTGCAAGAGAGGCAGCGAGAAAAGCAAGAGATTTAACCAGAAGAAAGACTGCATTAGAAGGAACCTCACTTCCTGGAAAATTAGCAGACTGTTCTGATAAAGACCCGAAAAACTGCGAAATTTTCATCGTCGAGGGAGATTCCGCCGGTGGTTCCGCAAAGACTGCAAGAAGCCGTGCAACCCAGGCAATTCTTCCACTTCGTGGAAAGATTTTGAATGTAGAGAAAGCAAGACTTGATAAAATTTACGGAAATGCTGAGATTAAAGCCATGATTACAGCATTTGGTACCGGTATTCATGAAGATTTTGATATCAGTAAATTAAGATATCATAAGATTATTATTATGACCGATGCCGATGTGGATGGTGCCCATATCAGTACTCTGATGCTTACTTTTATTTATCGTTTCATGCCGGAATTAATCAAACAGGGCTATGTATATCTGGCACAGCCGCCACTTTATAAGATTGAGAAAAATAAAAATGTCTGGTATGCCTACAGCGATGAACAGCTCAACAATATCTTAAAAGAGATTGGACGAGACGGTAATAATAAGATTCAGCGATACAAAGGATTAGGAGAAATGGATGCCGAGCAGCTTTGGGAGACAACCATGGATCCTGAGAAGAGAATCTTACGTCGTGTTGTAATGGATGAAGAAGAAGCATCTGAAATTGATGTAACATTCAACACCTTAATGGGTGATAAAGTAGAACCAAGACGTGATTTTATTGAAGCAAATGCGAAGTATGTCCAGAACCTGGATATCTAGGAGGAAGAATAGATGGATGACAAGATATTTGACCAGATACATGACGTAGACTTAAAGAAAACGATGGAAACATCCTATATAGACTATGCCATGAGTGTAATTGCAGCCAGGGCTTTGCCGGATGTAAGGGATGGTCTGAAACCGGTACAGAGACGTGTACTGTTTTCCATGATAGAGTTGAACAACGGTCCGGATAAGCCACATAGAAAATGCGCCCGTATTGTCGGAGATACCATGGGTAAATATCACCCACACGGAGACAGCTCAATCTATGGAGCATTGGTAAATATGGCACAGGACTGGTCTACCAGATATCCATTGGTAGATGGTCACGGTAACTTCGGTTCCGTAGACGGTGACGGAGCTGCAGCAATGCGATATACGGAAGCAAGACTTTCTAAGATTTCCATGGAAATGCTTGCTGATATTAATAAAGATACCGTTGATTTCATGCCAAACTTTGATGAGACAGAGAAAGAGCCTGTTGTACTGCCATCAAGATTTCCAAATCTTTTAGTAAATGGTACAACTGGTATTGCGGTAGGTATGGCAACCAATATTCCGCCACATAACTTAAGAGAAGTTATCAATGCAGTAGTAAAAATCATTGATAATGAAGTAGAGCAGGATCGTGGAACCGATATTGAAGAGTTATTAGATATTGTAAAAGGACCTGATTTTCCAACCGGTGGAATGATTCTTGGTACAACCGGAATCAACGAAGCATACCGTACCGGCCGTGGAAAGATTCGTGTCCGTGCAGTTACCAATATTGAGCCGATGAACAATGGAAAGAACCGTATTATTGTGACGGAGCTTCCATATATGGTAAATAAAGCCAGACTCATCGAAAAAATTGCAGAGCTGGTAAGAGATAAGAAAATTGACGGAATCACAGATTTACGTGATGAATCAGACCGTCAGGGTATGAGAATCTGTATTGAGCTGCGTCGTGATGTAAATCCAAACGTAGTATTAAATCTGTTATATAAACATACCCAGTTACAGGACACCTTTGGTGTTATTATGCTGGCACTGGTAAATAATCAGCCGAAAGTCTTAAATCTTCTTGATATGTTAAACTACTATCTGATGCATCAGAAGGAAGTTGTAACAAGAAGAACGAAATATGATTTAAACAAGGCAGAAGAAAGAGCTCATCTGTTAGAGGGTTTACTGATTGCCTTAGACCATATTGATGAAGTAATTTCCATTATCCGTGGAAGTAAGACAACACCGGAAGCAAAAGAAAAATTAATGAACCGCTTCGGACTCAGCGATGCACAGGCACAGGCTATTGTAGATATGCGTCTGCGTGCACTGACTGGTCTGGAACGTGAGAAGATTGAAAATGAATATAAGGAATTAGTAGCAAGAATCGCAGAATTAAAAGCAATCCTTGCAGATGAGAAGAAACTTCTTGGTGTCATCAGAGAAGAAATTCTTCTGATTGCAGATAAATATGGAGACGAAAGAAGAACATCTATCGGATTTGACGAATATGACATTTCCATGGAAGATCTGATTCCGGTAACCAATACGGTAATCACCATGACAAAATTAGGATATATCAAGCGCATGAGCGTAGATAATTTCCGCAGCCAGCATCGTGGAGGTAAAGGAATTAAGGGAATGGAGACCATCGAGAACGATTATATCGAAGAGCTTCTCATGACAACCTCTCATCATTATCTGATGTTCTTTACCAACAGCGGAAAAGTATATCGTATGAAAGCATACGAGATTCCGGAGGCAGGAAGAACAGCCAGAGGAACTGCTATTATTAATCTGCTTCAGCTTCAGCCGGGTGAGAAAATCACCGCAGTTATTCCGATTAAGGAATACAAAGAAGGTGAATACCTCTTTATGGCAACCAAGAATGGTATTGTGAAGAAAACACCAATCTGCGAATATGCAAATGTCCGTAAGACAGGACTTGCAGCAATCAACCTTCGTGATGATGATGAACTGATTGAAGTAAAGAAAACAGATAACAATAAAGATATCATCTTAGTAACTAAATATGGCCAGTGTATCCGTTTCCATGAAACAGATGTAAGAAGCACCGGTCGTGTATCCATGGGTGTTATCGGTATGAATTTAGCAGACAGCGATGAAGTCGTAGGAATGCAGTTAAATACCCAGGGTGATGCACTGATGATTGTATCTGAAAAAGGTCTTGGAAAATGCACCCTGATGTCTGAATTCTCACCACAAAACCGTGGCGGTAAGGGCGTGAAGTGCTACAAGATTACCGAGAAGACCGGTAATATCATCGGTGTCAAAGCCGTAAATCAGGATAACGAAATAATGCTGATTACCACAGAAGGAATCATCATTCGGATTCCGGTAAATGGAACAGCACTTTTGGGCAGAGTAACATCCGGAGTAAAACTGATTAATGTAAATGACGGAGTAACTGTAGCCAGCATGGCTAAGGTAAAAGAAGATAAATCCATTATGGAAAATGATATTCCGGAGCCGAAACAGCCAGAAGGTGTTATTGTAGAAGAAGATGAAGATGCATCAGCATCGGAGGAAGAGCTGATATCCAAGGAGCTTGGTGAATTAATTAACCGCGCAGAGCAGGATAGCGAAGAAGAATAAAAAACTTTATAAAAAAGAGGGCGGAATCACTGTATCATGATTTCGCCCTTTCAAAAAATAATGGGGGATTAAAGATGCCACAGACATTTTATGAAGTACTATGGATTTTTATTATTTATGCATTTATTGGATGGTGCAGCGAAGTATCATATGCAGCATTGGATAGGGGAATCTTTGTAAACAGAGGATTTTTGAACGGACCATACTGTCCAATTTACGGATGTGGAGTATTAATCGTGGTTGTGTTACTGACACCATTAAAGAAAAATTTACTGATATTATATTTAGGTTCCTTCCTATTGACATCAGTTCTGGAATTTATAACAGGATTCGTAATGGAAAAAGTATTTCATAATAAATGGTGGGATTACTCGGATAAACCCTTTAATATAATGGGATATGTATGTCTGAAATTTTCAATTTTCTGGGGATTGGCTTGTACTTTTATCATGTTAATCATTCATCCGGTAATCTATGGATTTATCCGGCTGATTCCACATATTGTAGGAGTAGTTTTACTTACAATAATCATGATTGGATTTGCCATTGATGTAGCAGTAACAGTATCTACCATTGTGAAATTTAACCGAAGACTGAAACTGATGGATGATATCGCAGCAAAAATAAAAGTATTATCCAACCAGATTGGTGAGAATATTTATGAAAATGTAGAAGAAGCATTAGAAAAATCAGCTGAATTTAAAGAAGAACATGCAGAGCAGATAAAAGAACTGGAAGAAAAGAAAGAAAAACTGGCTACTGCAAATGATAAGAGAATAGAAAAATTAAATGAAGCAGCAGGAAATACAAAGAAGAAAATTACCGGAGTAGCAGATGAGACAAAAGAAAAATTAGAAGAGCTGCGTAAAAAATATAACGAATTATATCATAAGAAGAATGCAGTATCCAGCCGTCTTATGAAAGCATTCCCGGATATGAAATCAAAACATCATAACGAGATTTTGCAGAAATTAAAGAAAATCAATATAAGAAAGTAGGAAAATATGAAACCGAAAATAAAAACAGGGATAAGCGCAATCATGATAATAGGATGGATATTTGCAGGGCTGGGTTCTGTCTTTTTAATAATGGGAATCCTTTTTCTGACACAGTCCGGTAAAGAGGAAGCCTTTAAAATGTTAGGACTCATCTTTGGCGGAACCGGACTTTTCTTTTTTCTGATTGGTGTCATTTTTTTGATATTGCATTACAATAATAAAAGCAGCTTAAAGAAAATTGTAGATAACGGCTATTACATTATGGCAGAAATTTCAAATATAGATATGAATTATAATGTAAACGTAAATGGCAGATGCCCTTATGTGATATATGCCAGATATCAGGATATAAATGGTTGCATCCATACATTTCACAGCCGCAACATTTTCTTTTATCCGGCGGGAATGATGAAAAATAATATGGTAAAAATTTATACAAGACCGGATAATTTTAAAAAATACTATATGGATATCGATGAGATTTTACCGGAAGTACAGATGCATTAAAGGAGACAGAAATGATAAGAACAGTAAAAACAAGTGAAATAACAGAAAATATCAAAGAAATGTGCATTGAAGCAAATTATTATTTATCCAGGGATATGGATGCAGCAATGAAAAATGCGGCTGCAACGGAAGAATCTGAACTAGGACAGAAAATATTAAATCAGTTACAGGATAATCTTAAGATTGCAGATGAGGAACAGATTCCAATCTGTCAGGATACCGGAATGGCAGTAGTATTTATAGAAGTAGGACAGGATGTTCATTTCGAAGGTGATGCTATAGAAGATGCCATTAATGAAGGAGTGCGTCAGGGATATGTGGAAGGATATCTTCGGAAATCCGTCGTAAAAGACCCACTGATTCGTGAAAATACCAAAGATAATACTCCGGCAGTTATACATTATTCCATTGTGCCAGGCGATAAAGTGAAAATGACTGTTGCACCAAAGGGATTCGGCAGTGAAAATATGAGCCGCGTCTTCATGTTGAAGCCTGCAGAAGGAATCGAAGGTGTTAAAAATGCCATCATGACTGCAGTAGCTGATGCAGGTCCAAATGCCTGCCCGCCAATGGTAGTAGGCGTTGGAATCGGAGGCACCTTTGAAAAATGTGCGATTCTTGCAAAAAAAGCATTAACCAGAAGCGTAGATTCCTATTCTGAAATACCTTATGTAAAAAATCTGGAAATAGAAATGTTAGATAAAATTAATAAGTTAGGCATCGGACCGGGCGGATTAGGCGGAACAACTACAGCCTTAAAGGTAAACATCAATACATACCCGACACATATAGCAGGACTTCCGGTGGCAGTGAACATCTGTTGTCATGTAAACAGACATGTGGTAAGGGAGATTTAAAATGAACGCAATTGTAATAGAAGGAAAAGAATATCATTTTAAAATGGCACATCCGGAAAATACAGAAGAAATACTGTCTTTATACCAGAGTGCCATGGGAACAGAAGGCTGCACCTGGGATGAAACATATCCAAGCCGGGAGACCATTGCAAAAGATTTTGCAAATCAGGCATTATTTATAATAGAAGATAATGCCCATAAAATAGCCGGAGCAATTTCAATTGATGAAGATACGGAAGTAAATGCATTAACCTGCTGGTCGAAGCAGTTAGAGCCATCCGCGGAGCTGGCTCGTCTTGTCATAAGAGAGACAGAACAGAATCATGGAATGGCACGCGTTATGATTCAAAAGACCATGGAAGAATTAAAAAAAAGTGGCATGAAAGGTGTGCATTTTCTGGTAAGTAAGACAAATGAAAGGGCAATGCGTTCCTATCAGAAATTGAATTTTACAAAATGTGGTGAATCGGATCTTTATGGAGAAGACTGGTGGTGCTACGAAAAGGCATTATAATAGATTTATTATAAAAGCTGGTAAATATCATTATTTATTATAGAAAGAACAGGTGATAGAATGGATAAATATATTACAACACCGATAACAGAAGAAAAGACAGCAGAGCTTCATGCAGGAGATTATGTATACATAACAGGAACGATTTATGTGGCAAGAGATGCAGCCCACAAGAGAATGATGGAAGTCTTAGAAAGAGGAGAAGAACTTCCGATAGACATTTTAGATTCCACAATCTATTATATGGGACCATCACCGGCAAGAGAGGGAAGACCAATCGGTTCCGCAGGTCCGACCACTGCAACCCGTATGGATAAGTATGCACCAACCCTATTGGATTTGGGTGAAAAGGCAATGATTGGAAAAGGAAAACGTTCCAAAGAAGTCATAGATGCCATCATCCGTAATAAAGCAGTATACTTTGCAGCAATCGGCGGGGCAGGCGCACTTCTTTCTAAATGTATTACCAAATCAGAAATTGTCTGTTATGAAGATTTGGGAGCGGAAGCCATCCGCAAGCTGGAAGTAAAAGACTTCCCGGTAATAGTTGTGATAGACAGAGATGGCAACAACCTCTATGAAACAGCAATAGAAAAATATAAGAAAATCCAGCTTTAAAATGCTCTAAAAAAATAAGTGAAAAATAATTTGAATTTGTGATTGACAAAGTGAAATAGTTTTAGTATTATTATCTATGCGTCATGTACGCAGACAACATCATATTTATTTGGAAAGTTCAGATATGGAGAAATACTCAAGAGGCTGAAGAGGCGCCCCTGCTAAGGGTGTAGGTCGGGCAACCGGCGCGAGGGTTCAAATCCCTCTTTCTCCGCTTTTTCCAAAGATAAAGAAATTTATTTTTTTTGGAAAAAGTTGTTGACAGATAAGAAATAAGATGTTATACTAAATGAGTTGTGTCTGAGAGATACAATAAAGAACCTTGATAACTGAACAGTGAAATAACCTTGAAAGATTTTGAGAAAAACGTAAT